>JAYVCD010000272.1:0-15043 GCA_043750125.1 Archangiaceae bacterium
CGGCAGGCCCATCAGCTGCCCGAGCACTTCCCCCGCCGCCGCCAGGGTCTTGTCCGAAAGATCCTCGCCATCGAGGTTCCAGACCTTCTTGCGCCCCGCTCCGGCCTTGGAAGAGAGGTGCAATTCGACGGTCTTCTTCTTCCCGTGGGCGATGACCTTGCCCTCGAGAACGAACTTCACCCTCTCTTTCTTGACCTTGTTCCAGTCGACCTTGTTCCGGGTGACGACCTTGGCCTGGGCGGCGCATTCGGCGCGATCGCACAGCTCGGCAACGAACTGGTTGCGAATGGCGCTGGCGGCAGGGCCGGTGAACGGAAGAATCGCTATTTTCTGCGCCAGCGCGGGCGTGGCAAAGAGCCAGGCGACCACACACGGAAGCGCGAATCTCATGGCCGACTCAATTGCATGGGGGCGGGGCAGTGTACCCGTGCCCCCGTGCTAAGGAAGGTTTTAGCGATGGCCACTGCGAACCCCGCGCTCGAACAATTCCTCAAGAGCATCCCCCTCTTTTCCCTGGTCGAGTCGGCCGCGATGATGGACATCCTCCATCTGCTGCGCCCGGTTGAATTGCAAGGCGGGCAGGTGCTCTTCAAGGAACGCGATCCAGGTCGCGCGATGTGGGTGCTGGGCGCAGGGGTCGAGGTGTCGATTTCCACCACTCCTACCGGCTCGAAGCGCCCGGTGGCCGTGGCCTACGCGCGCGAAGGTCACACCGTGGGCGAGATGGCGCTGATCGACGACGGGCCCAGGTCCGGCACCGCGGTGGTGGTGGCCGGCGGACACGCGCACGAGATTCTGGCCGTCGAATTTCACGCGTTGCGCGATTCCTTCAAGCCGGGAGCATTTCAGGTGTTGCGACAGATCTGCGTCGATCTCTGCAGCCGCCTTCGAGCGACTTCCGACCGAATCGTCGCATCGGGCAAAGGCTCGGTTCAGACCCCCCCTTCGAAGCCAGGGCCCCGGCCCGACGTCTCGGTGCTCGACCTCTTCGCGCCCTTCAAGCCGCTGCCGGCCGTGGTGAAGCTGGCGCTGGCTCAGAAGCTGCGATTGGTCGAGGTGAACGAAATCACTCCCCTGTTCGCCGAGGGCGAAGAGAGCGACGGGGCCTATTTGCTGATCGACGGCGAGGTCTCGGTCGGACGCAATGGGAAGACGCTCTCGAACATGGTCCCCGGCACGATGTTCGGCCTGGTGTCGACGATCGATTCCGGTCGCCGAAGCGCCGCCTGCGTCACCACTGGCCCGGCCCGGCTGCTGAAGCTGGGGGATGCCGACTTCGATGCCCTGTTCGCCTCGGGTCATCGGTTTGCCTTTCAGATCGTGGACCTCGTCGCCCGCCAGCTGGTGAGCCATTTGCGCAATGCAAACACGATGTTGCCCATGCCCGGCGGCCCAGCCGGCCAGACGCCCACCGCTCACCCGATCGCGAGCCTGCTCTCGGCCACTCTCGACCGGGAAGAGGATCTCGAGGTCCTGCCCCTCGAGCTCGAGATGGAGATCGACGAAGGGGTAGTCCCAGGTGAGCTGCTGAGTTGATTTTCCCAAGGCAGGGGCTTACTGGTGACGGATGTCCGTGAACATCCAGCTCGAGTGGACCCCCAACCCGTCGACCCTGAAGTACGTGGTCGACACCAAGCTGCTGCCGCGCGGCGCGATGAACTTTACCGACCGGGCCATCGCCCTCGAGAAGTCTCCGCTGGTCTCCAAGCTGTTCGGGATCAAAGGCGTGCAGGCGGTGATGCTTGGCACCAACTTCGTCACCGTCACCAAGGGCGATGAGGGCGAGTGGGACGAGCTCAACGACGGCGTGATGTCGATGATCGACCAGCACCTGACCGCGGGCGAAGAAGTGGTCAAGGCGGAGTTCCTCGAGACCCAGGCTCCGACGGTGGTCGGCGGCTCGGAAATCGAAGGCCGCATTCGCGAGATCCTCGATGCCGAGATTCGGCCTGCGGTCGCGATGGACGGTGGCGACATCACCCTCGATCGGTTTGAAGACGGCATCGTCTACCTGCACATGAAGGGCAGCTGCGCGGGCTGCCCGTCCTCGACCGCCACCTTGAAGATGGGCATCGAGACGCGCCTGAAGGAAGCGTTTCCTGAAGTCGTCGAGGTCGTCGCGCTTTAAGCCGCAGCACGCACATGAGCTCTGAGAAGGCGCGCCGGCAGGTCGATTCGAAGAACGTTCGCCGCGAGCTGCTGCCGAATCAATCGCAAGCGCTGCTCAAGGCGCTGCACCTGATTACCCGCGACGGAAAGCTGAACGCGGACACGCTGCGCAAGCTCAAACAGGTCAACCACCTGGTCGGCCTCTTGACCCCCGGGCTCGACGACGCGTTCGCCAAACACCCCAACCCGGTGCTGGTCGATGTCGGCAGCGGCAACGCCTACCTGGGCTTCGTGCTCTACGAGCTGTTCTTCAAGAACCGAGACAGCGGAGAAGTCCTCTGCATCGAGACCCGTGAAGACCTGCACGAGCGGGCCACGGCGCGGGCCAGCCAGCTGGGCTTTACCCGCATGCGCTTCATCCGCTCGGCCGTCGAGGCCGCGGTGGTGCCGGACAAGATCCACGTCGTCACCGCCCTGCACGCCTGTGACACCGCGACCGATGACGCGCTCGCGCTGGCGATTTCGCACCACGCGGAACACGTCGCGGTGGTGCCGTGCTGCCAGGCCGAGGTCGCCCAACAGCTGAAGGACGTGAAGTCGAAGGTCGCTCCCTCGCTGGGGGCGCTGTTCGAACATCCGTGGCACCGGCGGGAATTTGGCTCGCATCTGACCAACGTCATTCGCGCCCTGGTGCTCGAGTCGCGCGGCTTCTCGGTGACGGTGACCGAGCTGACCGGCTGGGAACATTCGCTGAAGAACGAGCTGATTCTGGGCCGGCGGGTCGAGCGCGATGTCCGAGATCCCAAGGCCACGCTCGAAGCGCTGCTCGAGCAGACCGGAGTGAAGCCGAAGCTGGTCCGGGCGCTGACCCGGCCTTCATGAAGCTTTTCGTCGCTTGCTCTCCCGGCCTGGAAGCCGCCCTCGAAGCCGAAGTGAAGGCGCTGGGTTTCACCGGGCACGCGGTCGCGGGAGGAGTCGAAGCCGAAGGTCCGCACGACGCGCACGAGACCGCGAACCTGTGGCTGCGCTGTGCGACCCGCGTCTGGGTGCGGATCGCCGAAGTCGGTCGCCCCGAAGAGCTGGCCCGGGTGTCTCTGGGTGCCTACAAGGCGAAGGCGATTCCGATTGCGCTCGACTGCCCTCCGAGGTGGCAGTCGATGGCCGAGCGAACGTGGGGAAAGTCTTCTTCCCATGGGCTGGAAGTCATGCTGCGCGAGGACGAGGGGGGCCGCTGCCAATTGAGCGTCGATTCGAGCGGAGAGCTGCTCCACGTGCGCGGCTACCGGCAGGAAATCGGAAAGGCTCCGCTGCGGGAAACCCTGGCGGCGGGGGTGCTGAAGCTGGGCGGCTATTTTGGGGAAGGCCCGCTGTGGGACGTGATGTGCGGCTCGGGGACGTTGCTCATCGAGGCGGCGTGGATCGCGATGGGCAAAGCGCCCGGAGCGTTGCGTCACTTCGCCTTCGAGTCCTGGCCTTCGCACGACGCGAAGCGGTGGGAAGCCAAAGCCCGGCAGACCCCGAGGGCCGGGCCGTTGCCGCTGCTGCTCGGAACGGATCTGAACTCGGGCCAGCTGGGGATCGCGCGCCGCAATGCCAAGCGCGCCTTCGCTTTCGAGAGCCTGAAGCTCGAGCGGATGGATGCGACGAAGCTGACCGTTCGCGAAGGGCCGAAGGGCCTGGTGGTGGCAAATCTTCCCTACGGAATCCGGGTGGGAGATCGCAGCGGGCTTTCCGAGCTGTATGCGGCGTTGGGTGCATCGCTGAAGCAGGCGGTGGCCGGGTGGCGCTTTGCGTTCCTCCTTCAGGAATCAGAGGACGCGCTCGGGCTGCAGTTCGAGGGGGTGCACGAGGTGAACAACGGCGGAATCCGTTGCCGGGTGGTGACGGGCAAAGTCTGAAGCGAAGGCAGCCTCGCTGCGCTATGTCGCGAACATGTCACTTGAAAAAGCGTTGGCCCGGTTTGGGGCTGAGAAAAAGAACTACCTCGAAGACTTGAAGACGTTGGTCCGGATTCCCTCGGTGTCGTTCGCCGGGTTCGACCCTCAGCAGGTGCGCGCGTCGGCCGAGGCGACCGCCAAGCTGCTCGAGCGGCGCGGGTTCAAAAACGTGCGGCTGCTCGAGATTGAGGGCGCCCACCCTTACGTCTACGGAGAAATTCTCGACGCTCCGGGCAAGCCGACCGTGCTGCTCTACGCGCACCACGACGTCCAGCCGGCGGGCGATGCCAAAGCGTGGAAGTCGCCCCCGTTCGAGCCGACCGAGCGCGACGGCCGGTTGTTCGCGCGCGGGGCAGCCGACGACAAAGCCGGAGTGGTGGTGCATTCGTCCGCCGTCGACGCCTGGCTCAAGGGCGCCGGATCTCTGCCGCTGAACGTGAAGGTGATCATCGAGGGCGAAGAAGAAATCGGTTCCGAGCACCTGACCGCGTTCCTGCAGAAGCACAAAGCGCTGGTCCAGGCCGACTGCATCGTGCTGACGGACACCGGAAACTTCGAAACCTCGCTGCCCAGCATCACCACCGCGCTGCGGGGCCTGGTCACGGTCGATGTCGAGGTGAAGGCGCTCAGGCAGTCGCTGCACTCGGGAATGTGGGGCGGGCCCGTTCCGGATCCAGTGATGGGGTTGTGCCGGATGATCGCCACTCTGACGCGGGAAGACGGGTCGATTGCGATTCCCGGAATCTTAGAAAAGGTGAAGCCGCTGACCGCCGAAGAGCGGCAGTGGATCAACGAGCTGCCGGGAGATCGCGCCCACTTTCGCAAGCAAGCGGGGATGCTCGCGTCGGTCGAGCTGCTGGGCGGAGATCGCCACCCGTGGGAAACGAACTGGCGCCAGCCGTCGCTGACCGTCAATGCGATTCAAGCCAGCACCCGGGCGGACGCGCGCAACATCATCTGCGAATCGGCGTGGGCCCGAATCGGCATTCGACTGGTGCCCAACCTCGATCCGCTCGACGTGCAGAAGAAGCTGGTCGATGCACTGAAGAAGTCGGTGCCCTGGGGGCTCGAGGCCGACATCCAGTCCGACCAGACCGTGAACTGGTGGTACACCGACCCCAGCGGGCCCGCGTTTCAGGCGGCGTTTCGCGCGCTCGAAAAAGGCTACGGAAAGAAGGCGGTCGCGATTGGTTGCGGCGGCTCGATTGGCTTCGTCGAGCCGTTCAGCAAGGAGCTCGGGGGAGTCCCCGCGCTGTTGATCGGCGTCGAGGACCCGTACACCAACGCGCACTCGGAAAACGAAAGCCTCCACCTGGGCGACTTCGACAAGGCGATCGCCAGCGCGATCTACCTCTACGACGAGCTGGCGAAGGCGCTCACCGCGCGGTAGCCGCAAATGAAAATGTGCGGCCCACTCATCGCGGGCCGCACACGTTTTCAACCACCCGGAAAAGAGCAGGGTTACGGGGCGCAGACGCCCATCAAGCAGCGCTCGCCGGCAACGCAGTCACAGTTGCTGACGCACTGGGGACCTGAGCCCGGCAGGCAGTAGCCGATGCGGCAGGTCTCGGTGGACGTGCACTGCGAGGTGCTTCCGCAGCGGTTGCGGCAGGTCGAGTCGACGCAGTCCTGACCGGCTCCGCAGTCGCCACCGCTGCTGCAGGTGCCCGGAGCGCGGGGACGGCACAGGCCGGCCTGGCAGCTCTCGCCGGTGTTGCAGTTGGTGTCGAGGCTGCAGCCATAGAAGCACTTGGCATTCACGCACCAGGCGCCGACGCCGCACGCCGCATTGTTGGTGCAGCTTCCGGGAGGATTCGGGTGTCCGTTCCCGCCGCCCGTTCCACTGGTGCCGCCGCCGGTGCCGCTGGTGCCGCCACCGGTGCCGCTGGTGCCGCCGCCGGTGCCACTGGTACCGCCGCCGGTGCCGCTGGTGCCGCCGCCGGTGCCACTGGCGCCGCCGCCCGCGCCACTCATCCCTCCGCCACCGCCGGCTCCGCTGCCACCATCAGGGTTGGAGGTCGGGCCACAGAAGCCCGCCTGGCAGGTCGAAGTGCCGCCGCAGTCGACATCGCGGTAGCACGGACGGCTGCAATAGCCATTGAGACAGACGTCGAGCCCGCATTGATTGTTGGTGGTGCACGCCTTGGAGCCGGGAGGAAGCGGGCGGCAGGTGTTGGCGACACAGTATTCGCCGCCGTGGCAGTCGGTGTTTTTTGCGCAAGCTCCGGAGCAGACGCCGTTGCTGCACGCCTCGTTGGCCTTGCAGTCGCTGGCCGCGGTGCACTTGGGCAGGGTCGAACATTTCCCAGCCCGGCAAGAACAAGAGGAATGGCAGTCCGACGTCTCGGAACAAGAGGAGCCGGGACAGCCGAACGTGCAGTCCTGCCAGGGTTCTGCCTTGTCCACGATGCAGCCAGCGAAGAGCAGCGGTGTCAGCAACAGCGCGAAGCGCGAGTTCATTGGTTTGGGCGAGCGCGGGGAAGGAATTTTGTCCGCGTTCAATTCAATTCGTTGCCTCCGGTGGGTCGGTTGATCATCGGAATTTTTTTGCGTCGAACGAATGATCAGTTCGCGGGGGGGTGGCAACCAACGGAAGTGTGCTCGCTGAATCCCTCGAAGTCTGGTTGGACCGGAGCTCCACGATGAGCGCCGGCGCAATTTCCCTACAGCGCCTGGTCCCCACGCCAGCGCCGCCGTCGGCCCTCGAGGCCCGGCTGTTGCGGTTGGTCGAACGGATTCGCAACGACGACATCCTGGCGTTCGAAGAGCTCTATCGACTGACGCGGGACGATGTGGCCCGCACGCTGGGTCACTTGATGGGTCGTCGATCGGATTTGGAAGACCTGATTCAGGAAACCTACCTGCGGCTGTTGAAGGCGGTCCCCAACTTCCGGGGAGAGTCCCAGTTCCGGACCTTCCTCTACCGGGTCTGCGCCAACGTGGCGCTGATGCACCAGCGGTGGTGGCGGCGGCGGCGCGAAGATCTGGTGGAAGAGCTGCCGGAACAACACAGCAGCGACGACCCCGAGTCGTCCGCGCAGGCCGCCGAATCGGCCCGACTGGTTCAGCAGGCGTTGCAGAACCTGTCAGAGAAGAAGCGGGTGGTCTTCGTCTACCACGAGCTGTGCGGCATGGGTCCGGAGGAAATCGCCCTCGCCGTCGACTGCTCGTACAACACGGTGCGCTCGCGGCTCTTTCACGCGCGCCTCGAATTCACCCAGGCCCTGCGCGCGCTGGTGGAGGGCAGGCGATGAAAAGGCACGATCAGACTCTGCTGTGGCAGTACGCCGCGCGCGAGCTCGACACCGAAGAGTCGGCGCTGGTCGAGCATCACCTTTCGGAATGCGTCGAGTGCAAAGAGCGGCTGCTCGACGTTCGCCAGGCGCGGCTGGTGCTGCAGGATGCTCAGGCGCCCCGCCCCAACGTGAAGTGGGAAAAAGTCGATCAGGGAATTTCGCAGTTGGTGGAGGCGCAGCTGCTGCGTCAGTCGAAAGCGGCGCAGCGAGGTTGGCGATGGCCGTTGGCGTTCGCGGCGATCGCAGCCGCAGTGATTGCGCTGGGGTCGACGGGCAAGCTCGACCTGACCCGTGCTCCCGAAGAGGCGCCCAGTGAAGCCATCGCCTCGAGCGGAACCGAGGTGGAGCAGGCGTTGGGCTTGAGTCGGGTGGGCGCGGAGCTGGCGCTGGCGCGGCAGGGTGAACGACTGGGTGCGGGAGAAGTGCTGCGGACGGCGGTGGGAGGGCGAGGGGTATTGGCGCTGCCGGACGGAAGCCGAATGCGATTGGCGGGTGGGTCCCAGCTGGCGTTGACGCGGACCGAGGCGGACGACGTGGCGTTGACGCTCGAGCGGGGAAGGGTAGGGGTGCAGGCCTCGCACCGGGTTCGCCGGGGTTTTGTGGTGCACACCAACGGAATGTCGGTGCGGGTGGTGGGCACGTTGTTCCTGGTTTCGCAGGTGGCGGGGGTGGTGGAAGTGGCGGTGGCCGAGGGGACGGTGGTGGTCGAGCCGCCTGAAGGCGAGGCGCTGCGGCTGGTGGGAGGAGAGCGGGTGCGCTTCGAGCGAGGCAACTGGAAACCGCTTCGTGGGGCGGTGAGTGTTGGGCAGGTGGCAGAGCTCAATGAGCTGAGTGCTCCGCCGATGACTGAAGCGGCGGGAGTTGCGCGGGCGCCGGCCGGAGGAACGTTGCCGGCGGGAGCGATGGCGCGCCGCGACGATGCCAGGGTTCATTCGATGCAGCAGACTTCGCAGGTGGTGGGTGTGGCGTTGACTCCGGACCCGCCGGCTTCGCAAGAAGAAGGGCTGTTGCCGAGGAAGCAGGCGGTGCCGAGGGGCGCACCGACGCTGTGGCCATTGGGTCATCCACGAGCCCAGAGCCCGGCGAATCCGCAGAGCGCTGGAGCGACGAGCGAAGACGAGGCGCCGCAGTTCGAAGAGAAGGCTTCGGTGTGGCCGTCGATGGGCGGGGGGCCGGTGACCTACGAGCCCCGAATGCGCAAGCGTTCGACGGCGAAAGTGGCGAGCAATCCCGCGGCGGCAGTGCCGCAACCTTTGGCGGCGGCGATTGCGGGGGACATCACGCCAGCGGCGGACGTGGCTCCGCAGTACCAGCTGGACGTAGAGCCGCCGGCGTCGGAAGCGCAGAAGGGCGCGGACCCGGCAGAGTTTGGAGAGTTCCCGAAGGCGCAGGCGCCGACTGCGGCATCGCCGGTTGCGCCGAAGGCTCTGACGAAGGCGCGAGCGGGAGCAACGCCGAAGCAGCTGAAGAATGCGGATCCGTTGCCTGAGGATCTCGAGACGTTGTTTCTTCAGCGCGCTGAGCGAGGTCTGGATCGGGGCATCTGCGAGAGGTACCTGATGGGGTTGCAGGAAATCGCAGGGGACTCGAGCCGAAACGAGCGTGCCGAGAAGGCGCGGATACTCAGAGCGCGCTGCTACGACGCGAAGGTTCGGCCGGACCTTTCCGAGATTGAGTACCGCCGGTACCTCGAGGTGTGGCCGAAGGGCCGGCACGCGGATGAGGCGCGCAAAGCGATCATCGAGTGAGTCGAGGTTTCCTGAGTGGGGCCCGCACTGGTGAGGTTTACCCGCGCGCTTCGACGGTGCCGCTCACCAGTGGGGGTAGATCACACCGGTACACCAGCAAAACGCCTGAGGCGAACGCAGCAGAACGCAAAGGCGAGATGAATGAACAGCTCATCTCGCCAATGCCCGAGGAACGAAGGAACCTGCGCCGCGCCGGGGCACTTGCGGAAGATTCCCGAGCGCACAAACGGCTGCGACGCGAAACCGGCCGATGTCGGATTGCGCCGTGATCTGAGGCAAATCGGGGAGGCGCGAAGGGGTGGCGCAGCGCCCGGCGTCGCGCCGCACTCGCCCCATTCTTCCCCGGGCCTGGATGCGCCAAGACGAAGCTAAGGGGGCCGCGAGAGCCAGTCGACGAGCAAAATCGACAGAACAATCACTTCTCACCCGGAGGAAGTGGCTGTCCGGGCCAGGCGACGACCTGAACGGTCGAGTGATCATCGAGGGCGAGGCCATCGCCGCGGGGTTCGGTGAGGTCGAGCTTGACGACGGCGCCGCGGGGCAAGCGGAAGAAGAGCTTGTTGTTTTCGGTCTGATGTTTCTGCTGCAGGGCGAGGCCGACGCGGCCTTCGGGGCCGCACCCCATGAAGCGAAGGCGACCTTTGCCTTCGAGCGGCTCGGAGACGATGCGAAACAACCGGCCGGGCGGAGGTTCGGCCCAGGGTTCACCTTTGGGGGCCAGGGCGAGATAGCTCATCTTCAGAGACTCTTTATGAATCCCGGCGAGCCGGGCGATCGCCTCGACGGTCTTGGGCATTTTCCAGTCGCGTTCGGCGTGGCACCAATCGGATTCCTTGGTCAGGGCGGGGCAGTTGCCGCGGAAGAGGCAAGGGGCGCGGACGGCGTACCCCCGGGACACCATGCGATCGCGAAGCTGGAGCAGGGCGCGCGAAGTGTCGCGCAGAGCGGGCTCGAGAATCAGCAGGCTGCCGCGGGGTTTGACCCTGGCGAGGACGGTCTCGAGCAGGGCGGCGCGCTTGTCGAGCACCGACGCGGTGATCTCTTTCCCGTCGTGAAACAGCTCGTTGACGACGTGGCCCATGAGGACGAGGTCGAACTGGCCGTCGGGAAGGGGGCGGTCGGGGCTCCATTCGCGGGTGGCGATGGGCTCGGTGGCTTCGGTGGCCAGCGCTTTGGCGAGATCGAGGGCGGCCTTGCTGCGATCGGCTGAAGTGACGGCGGCGGCGCCGGCGTCGAGCGCGGCGAAGGACATCGGGCCGGGACCGCTGCCGAGATCGAGGACCTCGCGGGGGCGGGGGAGCTCGCCTAAGGCCTGGCGGGCCTGGGCGTAGCTGACCGGCCAATAGAACAGCAGGTAGGCGCCGAGCAGGGCCGGGTCGTCCATGTACTTCGCCCCGGCGAGCTGGCGATCACGGGTGAGGCCGAGAGAGAGGGTGCGAACGCCCTGGGAGACCTGCTTGAGCTCGTGGGGAGTGAGCTCGCCGTCGTCCTCTTCCTCTTCTTCGTACCGCTGCTTCTTCGAAACCTTGCCGCCGCGTGAACGCCACACCTTGATCAGGAGAGGCATCCAGCGTGCAAGGTCCTTATGGTAGTCGCTCGACATGAGAGTGGGCCGATGATCATCGAAGTCAAAGCGCTGAAGAAGCATTACCGCGTCCATAAACGGCAACCGGGGCTCGGTGCTGCGATCAAGTCGCTGTTTCATCGAGAGCACACGACGGTGAAGGCCGTCGATGGAATCTCGTTTTCGATCAACGCCGGCGAGCGGGTGGGATTCCTGGGTCCGAACGGGGCGGGGAAGACGACGACGCTCAAAGTGCTGTCCGGGCTGCTGTACCCGAGCGACGGCGAAGTGACGGTCGACGGTCACACCCCGCAGCGGCGCGAGGTGGCGTTCCTCAAGAAAATCATGTTGGTGATGGGTCAGAAGCAGCAGCTGTTGTGGGATCTTCCGCCGGCCGAGACGTTCGATCTGAACCGGGCGATCTACGAAGTGCCGAAGGAAGACTTCAAGAAGCGGCTCAACGAGCTGACCGAGCTGCTCGGGGTGGGGGACATCATTCACAAGCCGACCCGGCAGTTGTCGCTGGGCGAGCGGATGAAGTGCGAGCTGATGGCGGCGCTGGTGCACGGCCCGAAGGTGCTCTTCCTCGACGAGCCGACCATCGGCCTCGACGTCTCGATGCAGGTGACGATGCGCGACTTCATTCGCCGCTACAACGCCGAGGTCGGAGCGACGCTGATCCTCACCAGTCACTACATGGACGACGTGGCGGCGCTGTGTCCGCGGGTGATCGTGATCGACAAGGGCAGCTTGAGCTTCGATGGAAAGCTCGAAGACCTTCGCACCCAGGTCCGGCCGGTGAAGCGGGTGGCGTTCCGGCTGTCGGCGCCGGTGGCAGACAGCGCGCTGGCGGCGATGGGAAAGCTGGTGTCGAACCAGCTGGGCGAAGCGGTGATCGAAGTGGCGGTGGACGACGTGAAAGAAGTGGTGGGGCGGGCGCTGGCGAGCCTGCCGGTGAAGGACCTGACGGTCGAGAACCCTCCGCTGGAAGAGGTGATGAGCGAGCTGTTCGAGCGCAGCCGGGCGGCGCGCAAGTCCGAGGCGGCCTGAGCCATGTTCCGAACGTTGCGAGCGCTGCCGACGATCATGCGGGTCGGCGTTTCCGAAGCGGTGGCGTACCGGGCCGAGATGCTGGTCTGGGTCTTCGCGACGACGATGCCGTTCATCATGTTGGCGCTGTGGTCGGCGGTGGCAGCGGTCGCTCCGATCGTGAGCAGCAGCGGCCGCAGCTACTCGAGCGGAATGTTCACCGCCTACTTCCTGGCGGTGTTCATCGTGCGTCAGCTGATTTCCAGCTGGGCGTCGTGGGAGATCAACTGGGAAGTGCGGCAGGGCACGCTGGCGATGCGGCTGCTGCGGCCGATTCACCCGATCGTCTCGTACGGAGCGAGCAACCTGGCGGCGCTGCCGATGCGTTCGGTGGTGACGCTGCCGGTGGTGGTGATCATCTACGCCCTCGGGGTGGGGGGCACCTTCCCGTCGGACCCGCGGGTCTGGGCGCTGTGGTGTGTGGCGATGGTGGGAGGGTGGCTGATCACCTTCTTCGCCAACATCGCGATCGGCAGCCTGTGCCTCTACATGGAATCGAGCATCAAGGTGATGGACATCTGGCTGGCGGGGTTCTTCGTCTTCTCGGGGTACCTCTACCCGCTCGACATGTTCCCGAGCTTCGTGCGGGTCGCGGCCGATTGGCTTCCGTTTCGCTACCAGATTGGGGTGCCGGTCGAGCTGATGACGGGAGCGCACGACTTGAGCGAAGCGCTGCGACTGGTGACGCTGCAGTGGATGTGGGCGGCCGGCCTGGGCGTGGGCGCGGTGCTGCTGTGGAACAACGGCGTGAAGCGCTTTCAGGCTTACGGAGGCTGACGTGGGCCGCTACTTCAGACTGCTGAAGATCCAGCTGCGCACCTCGGCGTTGGTCGCCGCGCAGTACCGGTGGGACTTCGCGATCGACGCTTTGATCTCGATCTTCTGGACCACGACCGCGGTGATCCCGCTGTTCGTCGTCTACGGGGGAGCGAGCACCGGTGGGATCCCGGGTTGGACGTTGTCGGAAGCGCTGGTGGTGATCGGCTGGTTCATCTTGCTGCAGGGGGTGCTCGAGGGCGCGATCAACCCCGGCCTCACCGCAGTCGTGGATCACATTCGCAAAGGCACGCTCGACTTCGTGTTGCTCAAGCCGGCCGACGCCCAATTCCTGGTGTCGACTTCGCGGTTCGCGTTGTGGCGGGTGACCAGCGTGGTGATGGGCCTGGTGATCTTCGGAATTGCCTTCAGCCGGCTGGGGCGCTGGCCGTCGGGTTCAGGAATTCTGCAGGCCCTGATGCTGGCGGCGCTGGCGATCGCGGTCCTCTATTCGCTGTGGATCATGATCGTCAGCCTCGCGTTCTACGTGGTGAAGGTCGACAACCTCACCTACCTCTTCAGCTCGATCTTCGACGCGGCGCGCTGGCCGGCGACGGTGTTCCGGGGAGCGCTGCACCTGGTCTTCACCTTCGTCATTCCGCTGGCGCTGATGACGACGTACCCGGCGCAGGCGCTGCTGGGTCGGCTGGAATGGGTGACCCTGGGCAGCTCGTTGGTGGGAACCGTGGTGCTGGCGACGATCTCCCGGCAGGTCTGGCTGATGAGCATTCGCCGCTACACCTCGGCGAGCTCGTAACCCGTGCGAATCATCACCTGGAACGTCAACTCGATCCGCGCGCGGGCGGCCCACCTGCTCGATGTTCTGCAGCGGTTGCAGCCGGACGCGATGATGCTTCAAGAGCTCAAGTGCACCGACGAGCAATTTCCCTCGGCCGAGGTCGAGGCGGCCGGGTACCACTGCGAGGTCTATGGGCAGAAGTCGTTCAATGGGGTCGCGCTGCTGTCGAAAGAGAAGCCGACCGACGTGGTGCGAAACATCAGCGACGGGGCCGAAGATCCCCAGGCCCGGTTGATCGGCGCGACGGTGCGCGGAGTGCGGATCTACGGGCTGTACGCGCCCAACGGGCAGGCGGTCGGGTCCGAAGCCTTCGAATACAAGCTCAACTGGTTTACCCGATTGCGCCGGTTCCTCACCCAGCGTCACGCTTCCGAATCGAAGCTGGTCCTGTGCGGGGACTTCAACGTCGCGCCCGAAGATCTCGATGTCTGGGACCCGCGGCTGTTCGCCGGGCAGACGCTGTTCACCGATTCGGAAAAGCGCGCCTGGCGCGAGCTGCGCGACAGCTTGAAGATGACCGACGTCTTTCGGGCCCAGCATCCGGACGAAAAGAAGTTCAGCTGGTGGGACTACCGGCTCAGCGGGTACGCGAAGAACCACGGGCTGCGCATTGACCACTTCCTCTGCACGCCTCCGGTGACGGCGTTATCCCGCTCTTCGGGCATCGACCCGGTGGCGCGGGAACAGAAGCTTCCCAGTGATCACGCCCCAGTCTGGGCGGACTTCGATATGTAGTCGGCACCAAGCATAAGGGGCTGTCATGGACATGATTTCAATTCCTGGGTTGATGTTCGGTGCAGCGGCCTGGTTCACGCTGCGGTACGTGATCTTCGGTTTCTACACGGTGGCTCCAAACGAGCGCGCGGTGAAGACGTCGTTCGGCAAGGCCGAGCAGCTGCAGACCACGACGCTGGACAACCCGATGTCCGAGTCGCTGCGGCCTGAAGAACGCGAGCGCTACAAGTACCCGCAGGTGAGGGTGATTCCTCCCGGCGGCCCGTACTTCAAGTGGCCGTGGGAGAAGATCTACAAGGCCTCGGTCGCCACCGAGACGGTGAACATGGCGTGGGACCCCGAGGATGCCAACGCGAACCGCGGTGGGACGATGCTCGAAGCGGTCACCAAGGATCAGCTCAACACCGGCCTGGTGGGGCAGTTGCGCTTCCGGGTCAACGAGCAGAACCTCTACGCGTACCTGTTCGCGGTGAAGCGGCCGATCATCCACGTGATGGGGTACTTCATCTCGATTCTTCGCCAACGGATCGCGGCGTTCGAAGCCCCGAAGTCCGAGCTGCCTCCAGGCATCGTCAACCCGCTGGAAATCAGCGTCGTCTCGGGGGTCAGCATCAACGACCTGCGCAAGAACCTGCGGATTCTAAATGAAACGATGGACCACGACTGCATGTCGTCTTCGGCGCGGTACGGAGTTCAGCTCGACGCGGCGCTGATCACCGACATCGACCCTCCGGTCGAGGTCGAGAGCGCATTGGCGGCGATCAACACCGCGCACAACCACGTCAGCTCGGACATCTCGCTCGCGCAGGCCTCGGCCGACCAACGCCTGGTCCAGAGCCGTCGGGCGGTCGAAGTCGAGACGCTCAATGCCCACGCCGAAGTCGAGCCGCTGGTGTCGATGGCCACCCAGCTGGTCGAGCTGAAGAAGATGGGGCCCGACGTGCTCAAGG
>JAYVCD010000273.1:0-4793 GCA_043750125.1 Archangiaceae bacterium
TGAGCCCTTGCGCTCTTCGCCCTCGCCCCCTTTGCGCGGCCCGATCGCCAGAGGCGTGAGCAGCTCGAGGTCCACCTGTCGGCGCTTGAAGTTGATCGAATCGACCCGCACCTGAACCCGCATTCCGACCTTCACGAATCGGCCGTCGCCAAAGTAGATCCGCAAGGTGGCGGGGTCGAACTCGGCGCCCTCCCCGACCGTTTCGCTGCGAACCAGGCCCTCGAGGAACAGCCCCTCGAGCTCCACGAAAAATCCAAAGTCCGTCAGCGCGGCGACCGTGCCGGGCAGCTCTTCCCCCACCCGATCTTTCATCATCAGGCAGCTGTAGAACCCCAAAACCTCGCGCTCGACCTGCATCGCCGCGCGCTCGCGCTCGGAGGCTTGCACCGCCAGCAGCTCGAGCCGTTCGCGTTCGGCATCGACCGCCGGCCCCGCTCGCTTTCCCGGGTGGTTCCACGCCGCCTTCAGCAGCCGATGCACCAGCAAGTCGGGGTAGCGCCGAATCGGAGAGGTGAAGTGCAGGTAGTCCGTCGCCCCCAGGCCGTAGTGCCCCAGGTTCTTCGACGAGTACACCGCCTGCATCATCGAGCGCAGCAGCACCTGGTTCAGCGCGCGCTGCTCGGGGTGCCCAATCAACTGGCTGAGCATCGCGTTGAGCTCTTTGGACGTGGGCTCGACGCTCTTCTCGCTCTTCACCTTCACCCCGAACACCCCGGCCAGCGATTGAAACATCGCGACCTTGTCCTCATCGGGCGGGGCGTGAAATCGGTTCACCGTCGGCAGCCCCTTGACCCGGAACCACTTGGCCACCGCTTCGTTCGCCGCCAGCATGCATTCTTCGACCAGCCGGTGACTCTCGAGGCGCTCGCGACGCACCATGCGCAGCGGCTGCCCATCAGGAGCCAGCTCGATCTTCGATTCGGGAATGTCGAACTCGATCGCGCCGCGCTTCAGCCGCATCGAGGTCAGGCATTGGGCGAGCCCATTGGCGCGCTCGAACAGATCTTTGAGCTCGGTGCGCCCGGGCACGTTCTGGCCCGAGAGCACCGCGTGCACTTCTTCGTAGGTACAGCGCGCGCGGCTCTTCATCACCGCCGGGTAGACCTGGGTCTGGTGCGTCTGCCCGACCTTGTCGATCAGCATGTCGGCGACCATGCAGAGGCGATCTTCATCGGGCTTGAGCGAGCAGATTCCGTTCGACAGCCGCTCGGGCAGCATCGGCAACACCCGGCCCGGAAGGTAGACGCTGGTGGCGCGGCGCAGCCCTTCGGCGTCCAGCGGGTTGCCCTCTTTGACGTAGTGGGAAACGTCTGCGATCGCGACCACCAGCCGCCAACCGTCGGGCCGGGTCTCGACGCAGATCGCGTCATCGAAGTCGCGCGCGTCTTCCCCGTCGATCGTGACCAGCGGCATCGACCGCAGATCCTTTCGGCCTTCGCCCCCGGCCTCTTCCGCGCTGACCACCAGCGGAATCTGATCAGCCTCGTCCATCACCTCGGGAGGAAACTCGTCGTGGAAGCCCTTCGCGTAGGCCAGCGCCAACACCTCGAC
The DNA here is from genome assembly GCA_043750125.1 of Archangiaceae bacterium. GTDB lineage: Bacteria > Myxococcota > Myxococcia > Myxococcales > Myxococcaceae > JAGSPQ01. Next base: position 1,552 of record JAYVCD010000273.1, read on the forward strand.
CGACCGATCTCCGGGCCGCCCCAGCGAGCCTGCGACTTCACCGGTCAGCTGGGTGCGCTCTTTGAGCAGCTGCGCCCCGATGCCCAGCCGCACCTTCACCGCGTCGCCGGGCCGGGCGATCTGCGTCTTGGGGACCTTGATCGATCCCAACGAGCCGTCGCTGGGCGTCACCCACGCCTCGAGCCCTCGTTCTTCGTAGGTGCCCACCACCATCTGCCGCAGGCGCTGATGCACCTTCAAGATCCGGCCGATGTTGCGACCGTTGCGGCCGGTGGACACTTCGACCTCGACCCGGTCTCCATCGAGCGCCCGCCGCGCTTCTTCCGCAGGCAGGTAGACGTTGTCCCCCAACGCATTGGTCGGGTGAACAAAGCCGAAACCATCGGGGTGCACATGAAGCGTCCCGACCATCGTCGGAAGCCCGCTCTTGCGCGGAGGAGGAACGACCGCCGCCGGAAATTTCTGCGGCAAAGGGCCGTTGAGCCGGAACTGCTTTCCGTCTTTGTCGATCTCTCCCTCTTGAATCATTCGCGAGAGGACGCGCTTCAGCACCGACTGCTGACCTGCTGGAAGAGAAAGGGCTCGCAGCAACTCCTTGAGCCCCAGCTGACGCCCCGCCGAGGCAAGCGCCTCGCGGACCTGCGTACTGTCAATTTTCACTTGGTAAACCGTCGCCCCAACTGCCGGGCGTCAAAAGAGGAGGGCGCTTTTGTCAGTGACAAAAGCGCCCATCAAATCACTGCATTTCAGCCGGCTTCACGGTGACGGTGAGCTTGTAGCTCTTCTGTACCTGAGTCGGGTTGAACGCCTTGGCGAGGAAAAAGTCGACCTCGTGAACACCGGGATTTCGCGGAGTGAAGAAGAACTCCCGCGTCGGCGCACCACCGGCTTTGATTTCGAAGTTGGCCTCGCGCAACGAAACGCGCTTGGCCAACGTCGGCTCGACCGCCCAGGTGTAACCAGCGCGCTCAGGAAAACGAACCGAGAGCCCACTGTTGAGCTTCACTTCGACCGCGCCGCGTTCACCGCGGGCATCGACCGCCTTGAGCTCCATTCCGTCGCGCAACACCGGACGCACATCGAGCGGACGAGGCTCGCACGTCTCGACCTGCACCGTGCCGCCCCAACCCGAGGTCTTCTCGACAATCCCGGTGACGTACATCGTGCCGCCCACGTGCTTCTTGATCCCCTTCGCGTTTTTGCCCTGCAGCAGGAAGCTGACCTGCTGGCGGGTGCCGCCGTTCGAAACGACGAGGAAAAAATCGTCGCCCGTCATTTCCAGCGTTCCGCGCATCGACGCGAAGCCCTTCATTCCCGCGCCCATTCCCGCGTTGCAGACCTGCTCGGTCTCGCCGGGTGAAAGGAACTTGAGCTTGGCTTCAGGCTCGACCGCGACCTCGGTCACCTCGACTTCCGGCTTCTTCGCCGAGTACTTGCGGACCTCGAGAATGCCGCCGTGGTTGTTGGTGCGGCGAATCAGCCCGTTCACCGAAACCTTGTGATCGACGTAGGCCGGAAGCACTTCCTGGTCAGGACCTTGAAGCAGGAAGAACAGCTCGCGCTTGTCGCGGCCGATCACCTCGAGGTACGGGAAGCCCAGGTGGACGAACATTCGGCCCTTCAGTGAGCCTTCACCCTGAACGCCCCGGCCGGTACCGACCGAAAGCACCTGTTCCATCTCACGCTTGGTGAGTGGCTCGATGGGCGGCGGCAGCTTCGAAGCGCGCGGCAGCGGTTTGTCGGGCAGCGGCCCCAGAAAGACGCCGTCTCGCCGCGGCGCAGACATCGCGGGCTCGGGCACTCCCTTCTTGAGGTCGACGACCTTTCCCTTCGCATCGAGCTTGGGAGGCTTGGCGTCTGGCTTGCCCTTCTCGACCTTCAAGGGCGCGGCTTTCGCCACAGCCTTGTCGGGCTTGGGAGCCTTGAGCGGCTTCGACGCTTTGGGCGCCGTCGCAGGTTTGGCCGCAGTGCGGACCGTGACCTTCGCCAACTTCGGCGGCTGAGTGGTCCTGGTCTTTGCGGGTTTTGGGTTCTTCGGGGACTTCGTGGCCTTCTTCATCTTCGCCAACGCGTCTCCTCTTTTCTGTAAAGAGAGACGGGCCCTTTACACCAACGATTGTAGGTGTCAATCGACATTCCTGAATGATTCGGGCAACTTCCGCTTCATGCATTTATTGGCCGTCGAAACGGCGCTGGAAACCGTGCTCTCTGCAGTGGTCCCGCTGGCGGAAGAGCAGGTCGCAATTGACGAGGCCCTGGGCCGGGCGGTGGCGAAAACCGTCGTATCGGCGCGCACTTTGCCCCCGTGGGACAACTCGGCGATGGACGGGTATGCGGTGCGAAGCGCCGACGCGGTGGGGCCGGGAGTGCGGCTGAAGGTGGTCGAACGGATCTTCGCCGGCGACCGTCCGAAAAAAACGATCGAGGCCGGCCAGTGCGCCCGAATCATGACCGGAGCGCCGCTGCCCACCGGTGCTGACGCGGTCCTGATGCAAGAGCGAACCCTGGCCAGCGAGGACTGGGTCGAGCTGCTCGAGGCGGTTCCGGCTCAAAGCGCGGTGCGCCGGGCGGGTGAGGACACTCGAAAAGGCCAGGTGCTGTTGGCGGCGGGCACGGTGATCGGGATCCCCGAGGCCGGAATGCTGTGGGCCCAGGGGATGACGGGGGTGACGGTGCGACGGCGCCCCCGGGTCGCCATTGCCTCGAGCGGCGATGAGCTGTGTTCGGTGGGCGATGAGCCTGGAGACCGCATCGTCGACACCAACTCTCCGTCGATCGCCGCCGCAGTCCGCCGCGCCGGGGGCGAGCCTACGATGTTGGGCCTGTCGCCCGACCGCCTCGACGCGGTGAAAGCGTTGTTTTCCCGCGGCCTGGACTTCGACGTGCTGATCACCAGCGCGGGAGCCTCGGTCGGCGAGCGCGACTTCGCCAAAGAGGCCCTGGAAGCGCTCGGGGTGAAGATGGATTTCTGGAAGGTGGCGATGAAGCCCGGCAAGCCGCTGGCCGTGGGCCGCCGCAACTCGACCTACGTCTTCGGCCTGCCAGGGAACCCCACTTCTTCGCTGGTGACCTTCGAGCTCTTCGTCCGCCCTGCCCTTCGCGCTTTGCAGGGGCTGCCCGCGGTCGCTTTCGTCCTGGGCGGGCGGCTCGCGGTGCCGATCAAGAAGGCGGCGGGGCTTCGGCACTTCATCCGGGCCACCGTCGAGCTGCGCGGCGGCGAGCTGTGGGCGACTGCGCTCTCG
>JAYVCD010000274.1:0-6968 GCA_043750125.1 Archangiaceae bacterium
AGATCGCCGGTGCCTGCGGACGCACCGCGGCCTGCCGCTCGAACAACTGGTGAACACAAGCGTCTGGGAACGGGACCTGAGTCTGGTTCCATTCGTGAAGCAGGCTTTCTCGTTCGGCTGCACCGAACAATGGAACGGTCGAAATCCGGGCCCGGGGCGCTTCCACCAACCCCTCGAGGAAGGTGCCCAGATGGCGGGCAATCCGGTTCAGCGTCTGTTCATCGAACAGCTCGGCATTGAGCTGAAGAGATCCGATCAACCCGCCAGAGTGCTCGCCCAGCTCGAGCGACACCTCGTACTCGCTGAGGTTCAAATTCGTCTGAACCCGCTCGAGCGTCAAAGAGCCGAACGCCAACTGAGCGCCGAGCTCGCCCAACGCGAACGGCAGCAACTGTGGGTCTGCGCCCCGCGGAAGTTGTTGCCAGGCGAACGACGCCTGAACCAGCGCTGCGCCCGCACTTCCAGAGAGCCCGAGCCGTTGAATCATCCGACCATAGGGAAGCCCCTGGTGCGCGAACGCCCCGAGGGCGCGCTGCTTCGTCTGCGCGAGCACGTCGACAAAATTCTGCCCGGGCGCCACGTCCGCGCGAAACGGGAGCAGTTGCGCGAAGAAACCCAGCGTTCCCGCGAAACCTGCCCCGCGACCCGAGACGGGAGACCCGACAATCACTGCTTCCTGCCCCGACCAGCGATGCAAGAAGGCCTGGTACGCCGCGAGCACAGTCACGAACAGGGTCGTCGAGCTCTCGCGCGCCAATTTCTTCAAACCCTGCGTCACCGCTTCGTCGATTCGCAGCGATACCCGATGAACGCCGAAGCTGCGCAGCGCCCGCCGGGGGCGATCGGTCGAGACGCCCAAGGGCGGGCAGTTCTCGAGCATCGGTTTCCAGAATGCCCAATCGCGCTCTGCCTGATCCGCCGACGCCGATGATTCCAACGCCCGTGCGTGTTCCGCGTAGCTGCGATCGAGCGCGGGCAGCAGCGCGGGTTTGCCCCGTCGCTCGGCCTCGTAGAGCTCGCCCAGCTCCCGAGCCAGCGTCGCCATCGACCAGAAGTCCGTCACCAGGTGGTGGACGACCAGACCCAGCAGGGCCGAAGCAGACCCCCGTCGGTGCACCAGATGCGCCCTCACCAGCGAGCTCGAACCTTGCTCGACTTGAAACGGCACTCGCAGCTTTCGCGCGACGTGCTCTTCGACCTCTCTCTGCGTGCCCTCCACGGTCTCGATGATCAACTGGGGATTCAGCCGCGCCGCGACCTGGGCGCGCGGGCGATTGTGAACCTGGACGAACGTCGTTCGCAGCGCGGCGTGGCGGTTGACCAGAGCGACCAGCGCCGCACCCAGCGCGCGATCATCGACCTCCCCGTGAATCTTCGCCACACACCCCACGCTGTAGACCGCGCTGTCCTGCGCCAGCCGCTGCAGCAGCCAGACGCCTTCCTGCCCCGGAGTCAGCGCATGCCCTTCGTCGGCACTCACCGGGTATTCCACCCCAGCGCGCACCAAGGTGACGGCCGACCGAAGCAATTGCTCGATCGATTGGCCGGCGAGAAACGCGTGCATCGGAATCGACAGCCCAAACCGCGTCTCCAGCTCGGACTGCAGCTCGACCGCGGTCAGTGAGTCGAGCCCGAGCTCGGTCACCGGGCGGTCCACCCGAATCTGTTCCAACGGGGTGCCCGTCTTTTCAGCCAACAGCGCCGCCACCGCCTGGCTCAAGCTGCTCGCTGCTCCGACCGGGCCGCGGGAATCGCCGCGCGAGGGAGCCTTCCCCTGCGCGCCCGCGGTCTTGGCCAGGACCTCGAGCTTGCCCTGCAGAAATTCCTCGCGGCAGGCGCGGCGCTGCACCTTTCCGCTCGAGGTCTTCGGCAGTGAGCCGGGCTGAATCAGAATGACGTCGTGCACCTGAAGCTCGTGCTCCCGCGAGACGTTGTCCCGAATCGCGCGCAGCACCTCTTCGGGGTCCGACGCCTGGCGCAGGTCGAGCTCCTGCACCAGCACCAGCTTCTCTTCCCCGTCGACCTCCACCGGAAAGGCCACTCCGCAGCCCTTGCGAAGTGCTGGGTGGCTCTGTTCGGAAGTCGCCTCGAGATCCGCCGGGTAGTAGTTGCGCCCTCGAATGATGATCAAGTCCTTCAGCCGACCGGTGACGAACAACTCTCCCGCTTCGAGGAACCCCAGGTCGCCGGTCCTCAAATATTTCAATGCTCCAGAACCCACCGGGCTCGCCTGAAACACTTCGGCGCTCAGCTCTGGCTTTTCCCAATAACCATCGGCGACGCTCGGGCCGCTCACCCAGACTTCTCCCACCGTCCCGGCGGCACTGGGCTGCAGCGTCGCCGGGTCCACGATCAACAACTGCTGTTCGCCGAGCGCTGGACCGCACGAGGCAATCACCGTCGCATCCGCGCGACTGCAGGCCTCTGCGCGATCTTTTTCCAGCGCCTGGGGGTCGAGCGACAGGCAACGCGGTCGGTCTGTCTTCGAGGCACCGGTGACGATCAGCGTCGCCTCGGCCAACCCGTAGCAGGGGTAGAAAGCACTGCGGCGAAACCCCGACCGCCCGAACTTCTCGACGAAGCGCGACAACGTTTTCTCTCTGACGGGTTCGGCGCCGCTGAACGCGATGCTCCACGCGCTGAGATCCAGCGCCGCGCATTGTTCTTCAGTCGTCTTCCGGGCGCATAGGTCGTACGCGAAGTTCGGCCCGCCACTGGTGGTGGCGTGAAATCGGGAAATCGCTTCCACCCACCGCTGAGGGCGCACCAGAAAGTCGAGCGGCGACATCAGCACCGCCGGGAAGCCCCCGAAGATCGGTTGGAGCACGCCTCCGATCAGCCCCATGTCGTGGTACGGCGGCAACCAGATCACGCCCCGGCTCTCGCGGGTATGACCGAACCCCTGGTGAATCAACCCCGAGTTGTGAATCAGGTTCCGATGCGTCACCCGCACGCCTTTGGGAGCCCCCGTCGAGCCCGAGGTGTACTGCAGAAAGGCGACCGCGGAATCGTCGGTGCGAACCGGTTGCCACCCGCTCCCATGCCCCTGTGGAATCTCGTCCGTCGAGATCCAGGTCAGCTCGGCGAGCGCCGGCGCCATTTCCGTCAACACCGCATGCGCCATGTCCCGAATTCCCGACGTGGTCAGCACCCGGGTGGCTCCTGCATCGGCCGCCATCGTCGCCAATCGCGGAACGCTTCGCGCCAGGCGAGAGACGTCCGGCGGGTAGGCCGGCACCGGAATGATCCCGGCATACAGACAACCAAAGAAGGCCTCGACGTACTCGAACGCCGGAGCAAACAGCAGCAGCGCGCGGTCCCCCGGCTTCGTCTCGACCGACAGCGCAGCGCCTACGTCTCGGGCCCGCGCGTCGAGCTCACCGTACGAAACCGTTCGATTGATTTCCCCATCGACCAAAAAAGTAAAGGCTTCTTGATCAGCGAGGCTGGAGGCACGCGCTTGAAGCAGCTCGACGAAAGTCCTCGCACTCATGGGGCGCACGGAGCATTACCAGATGCCCCGGCGGTTCACACGCAACAGAACCGGCCTTTCCGAATGCAAAACCTTCTGTTTGAATTTCAAGCGGAGCCGTGAACGACGCGCGGGTCTCCTTACCGATTTGCCCGAGAATGCACCCATGAACCCAACGACAGCGGCCCGCCCGCCCACCGCAGCGAGGGTCGTCAATTCCTACAACGAGTGGGACCCTCTGGAAGAAGTCATCGTCGGGGTGATGGACGGCGCCTGCGTCCCGCCCTGGCACTTGATGCTTCAGGCGACCCTGCCCAGCCGTCACTGGGACTTCTTCAAAAAATTTGGCGGCCAACCCTTTCCCCCCGAGATGATCGCGGCAGCCAACCGCGACCTCGAGCGCCTGGCGCAAATCCTCGAGGGTGAGGGAGTCACCGTTCGCCGTCCGGAACGCGGCAGCCACGCCCGTCCATTCTCGACTCCCGACTGGAGCAGCGCGGGGGGCCTGTATGCGGCGATGCCCCGAGATCTTCTGCTGGTGGTGGGCGACGAGATTCTCGAAACGCCGATGCCGTGGCGAAGCCGATACTTCGAAGTGAATCAGTACCGCCCGCTGCTCAAGCACTACTTCCGCGAAGGCGCCCGCTGGAGCTCCGCGCCCAAACCCGAGCTCACCGACGCGCTCTTCGACCCCCTCGCGCTGGAAGAGGGGCCCGCGAAAGGACCTTACCGATGGCTGGTGAATGACTTCGAGCCGACCTTCGACGCGGCGGACTTCATCCGCTGTGGGCGCGACATCTTCTACTTCAAGAGCCATGTCACCAACGCCTTCGGGGTCGAGTGGCTGTCGCGACACCTGGGTGACGCGTACCGGATCCACGAGCTGCATTGCGAAGACGCGCACCGGATGCACATCGACACCACGTTCCTCCCGCTGGCCGCCGGGAAGATGATGGTCAACCCCGACCGGGTGAAGTCCCTGCCCGCGATGTTCTCGAAGTGGGAAATGCTCAAGGCCCCGGCTCCCTGCTCACCCGACAGCGCGCCGCTCTACTTCAGCGGCAAGTGGTTGAGCATGAACGTGCTCAGCATCGACGAGAAGCGGGTGGTGGTCGCCGAGCACGAGACGAACCTGATTTCGTCGTTGAAGGCCTGGGGCTTCACTCCGATTCCGTGCCCGTTCCTCAGCTTCTATGCGTTCGGAGGGTCCATTCACTGCGCGACGCTGGACGTGCGGCGCAAGGGCACCCTGCAGTCCTACTTCTAGGTCCCAGCGGGGAACCGCGACCGGATATCGGCCAGCAGCTCAGCGCGCTGGGTATCCAGAAAAAAATGGCCGCCTTCGAAGATTCGCGACTCGAAGGGGCCCTCGGAATAGCGGCTCCACTCGGCGATGTGGGCGGGCGGAACGCCAAGGTCGGCCTTTCCTCCCCAGGCGACCAGCGGCACCGTCGGCAAGGGTCCCTCGCGAAAGCAGTAGTTGTGGGCCAATTCGAAATCCGCGCGGAGCACCGGGCCCAGCAAGTCCATCAGCTCGTCGTTGGCGAGGACCTCGGGAGGCGTGCCTCCGTACGAGCGCAGCCGGGCGCGGAAGCTCGGCTCGGGCAAGGCGTGAATGGGGTCCGTCGAAAATGAACGATGCGGAGGCCGCGACCCCGAGATGATCAACAGACCCGGTTGACGTTGCGCCTTTTGCAACGCGCGCGTCACCTCGAACGCGACCGAGCCGCCGAAGCTGTGACCGAAGAACGCGGTCCACGGTCCCCGCGCGAGCGCCTCACGGGCCACCGCCTCGACCACCGCTTCAATCGTCGGCGCAAACGGTTCTCGGAAGCGATTGGCCCGACCTGGCAAACAGGCCGACCAGAGCTCGAAGTCAGTTCCAAGCGCCGCAATCCACGGGCGGAAGACGAACGGACTTCCTCCGGCGTAGGGAAAGCAAAGCAGCCGGTACCGCCCTTTGTGCTCCGGCGTCAGCGGTACGAGCCACGGGCTGGACAGAACCGTCACTGTTTCTTGAGGTCGGCTTCCATCGCCTTGCGAAGGCTCAGCGGGCGCATGTCCGTCCAGATTTCTTTGATGTGGCTCAAGCACTCGACCTTGGTGCCTTGCTTGCCTTCCCCGCGCCAACCGGGAGCGTCCTCCCGGCCCATGGGCCAAATCGAGTACTGCTCTTCGTGGTTCACCACTACTTTGTAGATTGTCGTGTCTTCCGAATCGCTCACACTGCCTCCGCCAAAATTGAAGAACGCCACAGCTTCACTGGGCTCTTAGCACTGAGCCAACCAGTCGCGAACATACTGGGCTGCCCCGCCCGGGTAACCCGGAGCAGTCAGCCGCGTCATCAGCGTCCCAAACGACCGGGCGCCCCATGCATTGAGCACGGGGATCATTGACCACCGAGAGTCCCCGCACCATCAACTCGCGCTCGAGATCGAGGTCGAACGTCGTGCCATCGCTGCAGCGGGTCTGCGCCAACGAAGGGCAGGCCCAGGCGACCGCGGCCAGCAGCATCAGCTTCCGGCTCAGTACCATGTGAGCTCGTCCTGAATTGCTGGCGCCGTGCTGCGAAACTGCTCAGCCCCAAACGTGAAGTCTCCGTCGGTTTCGCAGCTCGCGCTGCCGACATTGTTGCTCTCGAGCGTCTTGCCTTGAAGCCACCGGTCAACTGGACCAACGCTGCTCCATCACACTGCCGCCGGCCGCGTGTCGCCACGAAGCCAGCGGCAAGAGCGGACCCGAGCTACTGGGCCGGCTGGGTCACCGCATTCATCTGCAGCGTCACCGCCGTCTGGGCAAACAGCCGGCCGTTCACCGTCGCGCCCGTCTGCGCCGCGATCAGGGTCTTGCCGAGAATAACCCCTTCGAAGTGCGCCGTGGTTCCAATCGTCGTCGAACCCGCGACCTGCCAGAAGATGTTCTTGGCCCGAGCGCCACCGGCGAGGGTCACCCGCGCGCCATTGCCCTCCTTCAGCTGTCCTGCGATCTGGAAGATCCAGACATCGTCCGGGCCGCCCGAGAGCGTGACATTCGTCGTGATCAACAGATCCGTTCCCCATTTGTAGAGACCCGGGGTGAGCGTCAAACCGCCAATCTGGCCCGCACCGAGCTCCGTGAAGTTGGGCGAAACCCGTCCGGCAGCGTCGGCGTATGCGAAGCCCATGTCTCCCACCGCGGCGGTGAGCAAAGTGGGGTCGGTCACTGCGCAGGGCAGCGGGCCGGCTGCATTGACCGTGAACACCCGGCCGGACACTTCACCGCAGGTAAGCAGCAAAGCGGCACCGGTGATCGGGCTCGTTCCAACATCACCCACCACTGAGGATCGATAGACATCGGTGATTCCCGTCTTGCTCAGAATTGCGAATGTCCCCGCCGCTCCCAGCTTGACCGGAGCCGGCCCCTTGCCCAACAACTCCTGCTGGTCCTGGCCCAGTTGACCCAGGCCTTCGCTCCCGGCGCACCCCGCTGCAGCAACGAACACGAGGGCCGCGGAGGA
>JAYVCD010000275.1:0-12142 GCA_043750125.1 Archangiaceae bacterium
ACGTGGCGTCCCGCATCTTCGAAGCATTCTTCACCACCCGGCCCGCCGGCGAAGGCACCGGGCTGGGCCTCGTCCTCTGTCAGAACGTGGTGCACGCGATGGGAGGTGAAATTTCTTTCACCAGCGTCCCGGGAGCCACGACCTTCAAAGTCGCGCTGCCGCCTGCCCCGCCCCGGAAAACCGAGCCGCCTCGTGCTCCCGACCCCGCGCCGCCGCCGCTGCCGCCGGAACAGAAGTCGCGCAGGGTGCTGGTGATCGACGACCACACCGCGATGGGGACTTCGCTGCAGATGATGTTGCGCGGCGAGCACGAGGTCGACGCCGTGACGTCCGCCGGAGCCGCGCTCGAGCGAATGGAAGCGGTGCTCTACGACGTCATTCTGTGCGACGTGATGATGCCGGGCGTGACGGGCATGGACCTCTACCGGCGGGTGCTCGAGTTCAACCCCCGCCTCGCCGAACGCTTCGTATTCATGACCGGCGGCGCCACCTCGGCCTCGGTGCAGCGGTTCCTCGACTCGTCGAGGCGACGGGTGCTCGAAAAGCCGTTCGCCTCAGAGACGCTACGGGCGGTGCTCAGAGGCTGAGGACCGTGGTATGCGCCCCGCGCCATGAGCAACCTGGATGCAGATCCTCTCCGCGCGCGGTTGAAGAAACTCGAAGAGCTCGCCGAGCAGGGCGGTGGCCCCGAGCGGGTGGCCAAGCAGCACGAAGCCGGCAAGCTGACCGCGCGCGAGCGCATCGACCTCTTCCTCGACCCGGGCAGCTTTCAAGAGCTCGACAAGTTCGTCACCCACCGCGCGACCGACTTCGGCATGGCGGACAAAAAGATTCCCGGCGACGGGGTTATCACCGGCTATGGCGCAGTCGAAGGCCGCAAGGTGTTCATCTTCGCCCAGGACTTCACTGTCTTTGGCGGCAGCCTCTCGGGTGCCTACGCGCAGAAGATCTGCAAGGTGATGGACCTGGCGACCCGGGTCGGAGCGCCGATCATCGGCCTCAACGACAGCGGCGGCGCGCGGATTCAAGAAGGCGTCGAATCGTTGGCCGGCTACGCGGACATCTTCCTGCGCAACACGCTGACCTCGGGGGTGGTGCCGCAGATTTCCGTCATCCTCGGGCCGTGCGCGGGCGGCGCGGTCTACTCGCCGGCGATCACCGACTTCATCGTGATGGCGAAGAACACCAGCTACATGTTCATCACCGGGCCCGACGTGATCAAGACCGTCACCCACGAAGAGGTGACGAAGGAAGCGCTCGGCGGAGCGGTCGCTCACAACCAGAAGTCCGGCGTGGCGCACTTCGCCGCCGAGAACGAGCAAGCGGCGCTGATGCTGACCCGCGAATTGCTCTCGTACCTGCCCAGCAACAACACCGACGATCTGCCGGTGCAGGCCACCACCGACGATTCGGCCCGGGCCGATGCGCTGCTCGCCACCCTCGTGCCGGCGAACCCGAACAAGCCGTACGAGATGAAAGAAGTGATCAAAGCGGTGGTCGACGATCGCCACTTCTTCGAGGTCCAGGAGCACTACGCGAAGAACATCGTGATCGGCTTCGCGCGCATGGCGGGCCGGCCGGTCGGGCTCGTGGCCAACAACCCCGCGGTGCTCGCCGGCTGTCTGGACATCGACGCCAGCGTCAAGGCGGCGCGCTTCGTTCGCTTCTGCGACTGCTTCAACATTCCCCTCGTCACTTTCGTCGACGTCCCCGGCTTCTTGCCCGGCACGACCCAGGAATGGGGAGGGATCATCAAGCACGGCGCGAAGCTGCTCTACGCGTACGCGGAAGCGACGGTGCCGAAGGTGACGGTGATTACCCGCAAGGCCTATGGCGGCGCGTACGACGTGATGGCCAGCAAGCACATCCGGGCCGACGTGAACTACGCGTGGCCCACCGCAGAGATCGCGGTGATGGGCCCCGAAGGCGCGGTGAACATCGTCTTTCGCAAAGAGCTCGACGGGGCGAAGGACCCCGTGGCCGAGAAGGCGCGGCTGGTCGCGGAATACCGCGAGAAGTTCGCCAACCCGTTCAAGGCCGCCGAGCTCGGCTACGTGGACGAAGTGATTCGGCCCGAGGCCACGCGCGAGAAGCTGATTCGATCGCTCGAGCTGCTGAAGGACAAACGACAGGAAAATCTGCCGCGCAAGCACGGCAACATTCCACTGTAGAGCTCAAGGGGCTGCCGAGGGCTTCGAGTTGCGGCGGGCAATCACCCCTGCAAATCCGCGAGTCGTCTCTTCATCAGGTCGATCAGCAGCTTCGTGGTGCGGGGCTCGAAGCCGATTTCTTTCACCCGGGCGATGAAGGGCGCGGCCAACCCGATCATCCGATCCAACCGCGAGGCGATCGCCCTGGCTGGCAGGTTGAAGCGCCGACCAAAATCGATCAGGTGGGCGCGCTTGAGGTTGTCGTCTCGGCCTTCGATCTTCAGCGCGAGGTGAAGATCAAGGTAGGGCCGGGTCGAAAGCACGTCGTAGAGCGGACTGAGCTGAAGCGAGTTGTGAGCGGCGCTGACGCTGATGTTCTTTCCGTGCAGATCTCCGTTGCCAACCAGGTAGCTGAAGGCAGTCAGGTCGATCAACCGAGCGCGTTCAGCGGCCGGTGAATCGCAGACCTCGAGCGCTTGCGCGACTTCGTGGGTCTTCAGGTTGTACTTGTCGGCGGGGTACCGATTGAGGAATTGGCACGCGTCTTCCTGGTGGATCCCGCGCCACTGCCTGCCCTTGCGTTCGCGGTCGAAGCGCTCGACCAGCAAGCCTGCTGCGTTGTCCTTGTCTCTGACGAGGAAGGTTTTTGCGGCGTCGAAGCCGCAGGCCGTGGCCATGGTCATGAAGAAGTGTTCGTTCTCCACCAGCAGCGGCTTGTCCGCGGGATTCAGCTTCAGGATCCACCGTTTGCCGGGCGTGGCGAGGGGAATCGAAATGACCGAGGGAGACAGCTTGTCCTGCACTCCGGGAACGGAAGGCTCATGGCTCGACCCGAGGCTGATTCGGAAAAGCTCTCGAAACGAGACCTGGTCCAGAGGGCTTCGCTCTTCGAGCTCCGTCTTGAAAGGCTCGACTTTTTCCCCTGGCAGAATCGGAAACAAATCGCCCACGCAATTCGACCCCGCAGCGACAAGCAGGGTGAAGAGGTCGTCCGCAGATGTCTTGGTGCGGGCCAGCAGCGAACGCAGCCGCAGCCCCTCGGGAATGAGCCCGGCGAAGTAGGTGTGGAGGTTGACCCCCTGAGTCTCGATCGTCTTTGGCGCGTAGGGCAGATGAAGGGCCAGACCGCCGGGAAGGTCGTGGTGCGCCTCGTAGAACGCGGTGTCGTATTCGAACACCGCACCTCGAGGCGTCCGACGCAGTTCACCGGCACGGATGGCGTTTCGGTAGATGTCGATGGCCTCGACGCTGCGTGGATCCCCCGAGGTCATTTCGTCAGTGACCCGGAAATCCAATCGCCCGCGACGACGACTTCCCCTTCCGGGCGGCCGCTGCGTACCTCGAGCTTCAGCCCCAGCGCGTCAAGCACCGCCAACAGCTTGCCCAACTGCACCGTCGACTTGCCCCGCTCGAGGTCGTAGAGGAAATCGGGTCCACAATTGGAAAGCTCGGCCAGCTGCTTCTGGGTGAGTCGCAGAAGCTTCCGTCGCTTGCGAACGATGGCGCCGAGCTCCGTGGCCCACGCGCCGGGGCTCGACTCAGAAGTCAGCGCAGACTCGGCCGATCGGCTGGATTTGGGCCTCATCCCGGCCACCTTAAAGACCAAATCGACAAGATTCAATCCGAGCGCATGGATTGTATGGGGGGGACGGCTGGTTGGGGGCTCGACTTCCCCGCAATCCAGCCGCACGACCGGAAAACGTTTCGGGACGGAAACTGCGACAGACGCCTACTTCTTGGCCTGGTTCCGCGGGTCGTCGGTCGGGTTCACGTAGGTGATCGCCCAGGGGCCGACACCGTGGACCTGCACGACGGTCTCGACCTTGGTCGCGCCGAAGTGGTGATGGCCGACCGGCATGACGAGAAAGCTGCCCGCGGGAAATTCCTTCATCTGCGCGGGATCCAGCTTGTCGCCCATGCCCATCGAGAAGGCCCCGCTGATCACCGTGACGTGCTCATCGGCCGGGTGGGAATGCGGCATCACCTTGTAGTTGGCCGGCAGCTTCAGGCGCATGGTGAAGAGCGCGTTCGGCGCCTTCGGGTCTCCCTCGACCACCGCCATCTTGGCTCCGGCCGGCAGGCTGGGCGGACCATCGACCCACTTGATGTCCGTCGGCAACAACATCACCTGCGACGTCATCGTCGCACCGACCGAGCCCATCGTGGGGGCGGGGGCGGGGGCGGCAGCGGCCGGCTTCTTGTCTTCGGCGCGTGCCACCGAAACTCCAGCGAGGGTCGTCAGCACGGCAACGCCAACGCCTGCGAAAATCAGCTTTTTCATCGGTAGGTCCTGGGTTGAGTTGAAAAGCCCCGCCGATTTACTCCAGACGGGAGGCAGGCATTCGAAGAGTTGCCACGACATTTGCGGCCCCTCGATTTTCACCCCCGAGATCATTTCCGGGCTAGGGCCCTCTCATGCTCAAAGACTTCAAGTCGTTTCTGCTGAAGCAGAACATCATTGGGCTGGCGATCGCCGTGGTGGTCGGCACCTCGCTCAACGCGCTGGTCAAATCGATCGTCGACGATTTCATCATGCCCGTCGTCCTCAGCTTTTCTCCCGGAGGTGAGTGGCAGAAGACGACCTGGAACCTCGGGCCGGTCAGCCTCGGAATCGGCCACTTCCTCAGCGCCGCGATCAACTTCCTGATCGTCGGGCTGGTCGCGTGGAGGATCGCTCGGCTCTTTCTCAAGGCCGACCTGCCGACCCGGACATGCGTCCATTGCAAGTTGTCGATCGACGCGACGGCGACGCGGTGCCCCCACTGCACCAGCGAGCTTTCTGCCGCCTGAACAACCTGGGGTCAGCCCCCGGTTCTCCAGATGCGTACCCCACTGACGCCATTGCCGGTGACCAGGTACAGCCACGACGCGGCGCCGAAGGTGAGGGCCCGCGCATCGAAGATTTGCCGATTGATCGCCGCTGCCCCGAGCCCATTGCCGCCCAGCCCCTGACACCCTACGACGCCGGCGACGCAGCCCAGCGCGCCGGTGAAGTCCGCCCGGGTCGTCGGTGTCGCCGCCATCGTCTTGAAAATCTGCACTCCCATCGGGTTGTTGAAACCCACGAAGAGCGTGGTGGCGGTGGCGGCGAGCAGACCGATCGAGTTGTTCGCCGCGTCGTTGAACTGCGACAGCTGGCCGTCGCCCTGGTTGTTGAACGCGATCAAAGACCACTCGGAAGGGGCGCAGAAGCCATCGACGCCCGGATCGCACACCCACAACTGCGGTCCGCTCAAGGTGTTGCGGGCGGCGTACAACCGGCCCTGGTAGCTGACCAGCGCGGGGAAGGCTTTGTCCGAAGGAATGATCTCGGACATCTTGGTCGAGGTCTGCGATGTCTTCGACGTGTAGCCCGCCGCGGTCGGTGTGCTCAGGGACCAGTCTGCAGGGGAAACCACCGGGCTGACGGGGGTGGCGGTGGTGGTTCTGATGATGCCCCCGTTGTTGGCGACGTAGAGGCGATCGTTGAAGTCGGTGAGGGCGTCGATCATCACCACCGGGGTGGTGTTTCCACCAAACTGACCCAGCCCCGGCATCCGGCCGCTTTCGAGGTCGAGCACGTCGGTGCTAGCCAACAGGCTCTTGCTGACCACGGCGTTGAGTCCGGGCGTCGGTACCGGGGACAACAACGACAACAGATAGGGCCGAGTGCCTCCCGAGTCGGGGAAGCCCAGGTAGAGCCGGTTCTTGAACGCGTGCGCGGCTGAAATTCCTTTGGTGCTTCCCCCGAGTGCCGCCGAAATGTCCACGAACCGGAAGTTGAGCGTCGAGGCCGTGTCGTTGGACAAATAGACGTAGTTGATGGCGCCGTTGAGGTTCGCTCCAGCGATGCCCAGGAATTCGATTCCTTGAAGCGTGCCCGAGAAAAAGATTCCACGACCGTTCTCGTTGTGCGGGCCACACGCAGGCGTGTTGGCCGTGCAACCCAAAGTGCCGATCGACGGGTAGGGGGCCGCCGACGTGTTGGCGTGGCTGGTGCCGCCGTTTCCTACGTCGCGGGCGAAAGCGAAGGCGTAGTTGGCGGCACCGGTTCCGTCGGGATTCATCGCCACTGCGCCGAAGCCCGTTTTTCGCGGTCCGAGCCAGACCTTCCCCGCATACGAAAAGATGTACGAGAACGCAGTCGCGTCTGCGAAGGGGTCGGTGGCCAGCAAGGTCACTTCGCCGCCCATCGCGGCGAGGTTCGAGGTGAGCGGACCGGTGCTGAGCGGCTTCGCGTCGTTGGCGTCCGTGCCGCTGGCGCTCCCCGAGACCTGCGCGGTTCCCGTCGTCCCCGCGGCCAGAACCCAGGTGAAGGTCACGCCTCCATCGGCAGCGAGCGCCGCGGTGGCGGGCACCGGCCCCGAGACCACCGTCGCGCTGCCCGAAACCACCAGCGCCGAAGGAGTGACCGACAGCGCCACCGCCTGGCCCGAGTTGGTGACCTGCATCGTCGCGTTGAATTGCGAGGCAGGCGCGACCGAGGGGGGAATCGAGAGCACTCCGTCCAGGCGTGCTGGGCGATCGACCTGGATGATCGCCGAGCTCGCCAGCGCAGCCGTCACGGGCATCGCGTCAATCGCGTCGGTGCCGGACGGACGCGCCTGGAACCCCAGCGGGCCGCCCGCCGACGCGGCGCTGGTGTAGACGAAAGATCGCAACCCACCCGGGGGAATGTCCCCAGCGGTGGGCACCGGCCCCGCGTCCGGGATCAAGATCGCGCTGCCCAGCACGGCGATCGGGCCGGGGCCAACCAGCGTCGCCATCGAGTCGCCGGCATTGGCCACCTCGAGCGACCACCCGAAGCTCTGCCCGACGTTGACCCGCGCCGGGGTGGTGAAGGTGGCCGTCAGGCTCGCCCGTTGCCCGACGACGAGCGTGCCGCCCATCGGGGCCGCGTTCACCGGCAGGCCCGAATATTCGTCGGATCCCCCGGCGCCCACGGTCAGCTGCACCCCGCCCCGGGTTGCCCCGTCGAAGACCCAGACGAAGCTCACGGGCGAGCCCCCCACCGCCGCGGGCCCCGGGGCAGAGACGAGACTCAACGCTCCGACGCCGCTGAGCGCGAGGGTCGGGACGACCGCGAGCGCTCGCGCGTCACCCGAGTTGGTGACCATCGCCGTGAGGGTGAAGCGCTGACCCACAGCAATGCGAGTGGCGCTCTGAGTCACTGCGACCGCCAGCTGCGCAGGGTTGATGATGTTCACGGTCTCGACCGCGGGGGACATCGCCACCGTGGCCCCGGTCAGCGCGTCCAGACCCAGCGCATCGACCCGAAAGGACACCGAGCCCGTGGCGAGGGTATCGAAGAAAAACGAGAACGGCTGCTTTGCCCCCACCGGGACATCGCGCTTGAGCGGAGCGTTCTTCAAGTCCACCCGTGCCGGCGGTGTCGCGACCGCGGTGGGCAACAGATCTCGAACAGCCACCCCTCCGACGTTGGTCGCCTCGAGCACCAGCTCGATGACCTGCCCCCGACTGACCGTCTTCTGCGTCGCCACCAGCGTGCTGATGATGTCGGGGGGAGGCACGATCTGCACCGCCGTGGACAGGGGCTCCACCCGCACCTCGAGCCCCGTGCGTTGATCGACGCCCCGGGCCTCGGCCCAGAGCACCTCGTCACCCACTTTCGTGCTGACCCAGGTGAGCTCAAAGCGGGTTGACTCGCCCGGCTTCAGCGACATTTGCCCCAGGCTCACCCCGAGCGCGGTGACTTCCGCCGAGCCCATCGCGGGAAGCTGGAGCGGGCCGATCATCACCACCGGGGCATCGCCCACGTTGGTCAAATCGAGGTGCGCGACGATCTCTTTGAGCACCCGCACCGCGCTCGCCCCGGTCGAAAGCGTGGCGATCAGCCTGCCCCCACGGCGCGGCAAGATTTCCAGCGCGTCCTCGAGAACGGTCGATTGCCCATAAGGGTCGACCAGGCGCACCGCCTGCTTTCCCAGAGGCAGCCCGGCCGGGACCACCGCGGTCAGCGTCTTCGAATCGACCCATTCGACCGGGTTCAACTTCTGGTCTGCCACGAAGACTTCGAAGGCCGGGTTGACCGAAACGTCGCCGGTGCCGCCTCCCCATCGCACGCTCGCTTTCGGGGTGAAGAACTCTCCGAGCAGCCGCGCGGGGGTCGCTTCGTCGACGAACGAGGTCGCGGGGCTGACCTCGTCCAGCCGGGGGGGATGCCCGGGCTTGCCCGCCGACGTGCAGCCGACGAGCGTGAAAAGCAGCACTCCCTGCCATCTGCTGCGTGGGACCCAGAAAATCAGACGGACACCCGCGCGAGTTGAAACAACGCTGGGACCTTACCCGTTCTGCGGCCCCGCTCTCAAAGGGCTGTCTGTATGCAGAAGTCGGCAACGGTGAGGTCGAGGAACGCTTCGGCTCGTCTCGAAGTCGACCTGCGGGCGCAGCTACGGCGACTGGTAAGAGTAGTCGCTGCCCGCTTTGGCGCAGTCGGCCATCACGTCCGCGCTGGTGTTGAGCGTGACCGGGGCGGTTGAAGTCCCGACCACGGCTCCGGGGAAGTACCAGGTGATGATGCTGGCGCCGGCCATGATCGCCGCTTCGTCGGCCTTGCACCCGCCGATCGAGCCCGACCGATCGCAGGTCGTGGTGGCGGGCACTCCGCTGTTCTGGGTGCAGCTGCTCTTGACCGTGGTGACCGTCAGCGTGCTCTGGCCGATGTAGTCGAAGCACTCTTTGCGCGCGGCGTACTTGCAGCTGGTGCTGCCGGTGGCACCCAGTCCCGGAATCACGTTGCCGCAGGACATCGTCAAAAGCAGGGCCAGAGCGACGAGGGTGAGGCGCGAGGTCATGGATTCCTTGGGAAGACGGCATCGTACGCGAAGGCACTGCCGGCCGCGGCGCAGGAATCTGGTAGGTGTCGGGGCACTCAAATGCCTGCACCCACGGTCGAGACGACGAGCCGACGCACCGTGCTGGACATGAACCGCTACCAGTGGACCGTGCTGTTCGCGGCCTGGCTGGGGTGGGGCTTCGATTGCTTTGACGGCCTGCTCTTCAACTACGTGGCCCCCAACTGCGTGCCCACCCTGCTCGGCCTTCCGCTCAAATCTCCGGAAGCGGTGGCCGCGACTTCCCAGTGGGTCGGAATCCTCACTTCGGTGCTGCTGATCGGCTGGGCGGCGGGCGGAATTCTCTTTGGCCGCATCGCAGATCGCATCGGCCGCGCGCGCACCTTGCTGCTGACGATGGCGCTGTATTCGGTGGGCACCGCCCTGTGCGCCCTGGCCCCCAACATCTGGGTGCTGCTGTTGTGCCGGGTCATCGCGGCGCTGGGCATCGGGGGCGAATGGGCCGCCGGCGCTTCGATGGTCGCCGAGGTGGTGCCCGAAAAGCGCAGAGTCGAAGCCGGAGCCCTGCTCTACACCGCCGCTCCGCTGGGGCTGTTTCTGGCGACCTTCGTCACGTTTCAAATCAGCCACGAATGGCTGGGCGATTCTCCCAGCACCAGCTGGCGGTACGTTTTTTTGTGTGGGCTGATTCCTGCCGCGGTCGCATTTCTGGTCCGGCTGTTCATCAAGGAACCCGAGCGCTGGGCGGCGATCGCCGCGCGGACGAAGCCGCCTGAAATTCGCGAGCTGTTCAGCCCTGCGATGCGACGCTCGACGTACAGCGGGCTGCTGATGGCGATCACCGCGCTGCTGATGTGGTGGAGCATCAATGCCTTCATCCCCAAGGTGGCCGTCGACCTCGCGAAGGTCGCCGGGGCCAACGCCGAAAACTGGAAACGAATCGCCACCAACAGCTTCAACGCCGGAGGGCTGATCGGCACCTTGCTCACCGTTCCGCTCTCGAAGGTGCTCGGGCGCAAGGCGATGTTCGGAATTTATTTCGCCGCGAGCGCGGTGGCGATCATGGCCACCTTCGGGCTCGACCTGAGCGGCGAGAACCGCCTCTACATGTATTTCTTCATCGGCCTGACGGTGTTCGGGGTCTTCGGCAGCTTCACCTATTACCTGCCTGAGCTGTTCCCCACCCGGCTGCGCGGCACCGGCGCTGGCTTTTGCTACAACATCGGCCGCGTCATCGCGGCCGCCGGCCCGTTCTTCGTCGGCTCCGTCAGCGCCCGTGGGCTCCAGACCGAGCTGCAGGTGTTGTTCTGGGTGGGCGTGGTGCCGCTGCTGGGTCTGCTCGCAATGCCACTGGTCGTCGAGACCCGCGACGGCGTGCTGGCCGATTAGCCGCGATTAGCCGGGAATCGCAGGCGACGTCTTCCTAGCCGGCGCGGACGAGCACCTGGCTGAAGTCGAGCGACCGCAGCGACTCGCGCGCGATGCAA
Source organism: Archangiaceae bacterium (assembly GCA_043750125.1). GTDB lineage: Bacteria > Myxococcota > Myxococcia > Myxococcales > Myxococcaceae > JAGSPQ01. Next base: position 10,432 of record JAYVCD010000275.1, read on the forward strand.
AAGCATTGGCGCATCATTTCGCCGCCAAAGTTCAGGCCGGCGTTGTCATCAGAATTGATCGCCAGCAACAGCTCGAAGCCCGGCAGGTCCTCGACGCTGCCCAGCAGCTGATGCGAATTGAATCCGTACCCGAGCGCTTCGCGCAGCTGGTCGCAGAGATCCGGGTAATCAGCCTCGGGAATCGAGACCTCGCCCTTGATGTCGAAGCCCCAGGCGAAGGTCCGGTCCTCCTCGTCGATCGCCTCGGGCAACTCGCGCCGCTCGAGCATCGAGCCCTGCGGCGCAAAGCGCACGTGGCCGGCGGTCAGACTCCTGGCGAAGAACGACAGCAGCCCGGACTGCGGCAGCACCCGGTGCACATCGTGGGGCGCCACGTCTTCGAGGCGAAGCTGGGCGAGAAACGGCAGCGGCACTCCGTTGTGCTCGGGCCAGGCTGAGCCCGGGGTGAGATCCGGTTCGCCTCCGAGGCGACTGGCTCCCAGCGCGAGGTCGGCCCGGACCGCCTTCCGGGTGACGAGGATCACGATCGGCTCGGTGACCTGCGCGATCTCGGCGGCCTGCGCTTCCAGGCCTTCCTCGAGAATCAGCTGGGTGAGCGTCGCTTGCGCGTCTTGTTGTTCGGGGCTCAGCGGCCGCGGAGCCGCGTCGAGCGGTCCTGAAAAAGTCTGGGACATGAGCGCAAACTTAGGCACCCCCTCGCGCGACGACGACAGCGATTTTCGCCGCCCCCGAAGCAAGGGCTAAGAACCCCTCATGAACCCAGACGAACGACGGCGCAGGTCGCAACGGTGGTGATGCCGCTGGTATTGGGGTTGACCCTTTCCGCCTGGTCGGAATCGATCACCGTGAAGGGGACGATCGACGGCCAGACCGCGAGCGGGACGATGCGGGTCTACCTGCCGCGGGGGTACTCGAAGAGCCAACAATGCCCATTGATGATCGGGCTCCACGGGTGGGGCGACTCGGCCGAGAACTGGAAATCGAAAGGGGATCTCGCCTCACTCGCCGACCAGTACGGCTTCGTGATCGCGATCCCCAACATGGGAAAGACGATCTACGAGACGCGCTTCTACCCAGAGAGCAAAGCGCGTTGGGCGGCGGTCCCCGGGACGCGCTGGGTGGCCGAGGTGATCCTCCCCTGGCTGCGTTCGAACTATTCGGTCTGGCCAGATCGCGCGCATACCGCGGTGATCGGCTACTCGACCGGCGGTCGCGGGGCAGTGCTGCTGGCCGAGGCGTACCCGCAGTTTGCTTTTGTCGGCAGCCTGTCGGGCACCTACGAGCTGATGACGCTCGAGCCTTCCGAAGGCGAGTACAAGATTCACGCGGCGGTGTACGGCGACCGGGAACAGTTCAAACCGCGCTGGGCGCTGGACAACGTCGTCGCGCTCGACCGGCTCGAGAAGCTCACCGGGACGCAGCTGTTCATCGCCCACGGAGCCGAAGATCCGGTGGTGAACCCCGACCAGCTCGAGTCCTTGCGGAAGGCCTTGAAAGGCCGTCCGGTCGAGGCGGAGCTCGTCGTCGTGCCCCGGGCCGGCCACGACTGGAAATTCTGGAGCTCACAATGGCCGCGCGTCTTCGAGCTCGCCGCGCAGACCCTCAACGCGAGGCAACCCGCAGGGCCGCGGGAAGGCACTCCCGGAAAAAATGTTCCCCCGGTGAAGTAGCGGTCGTTTCCAAGCGCGCCCTACGAATCGTCGCTGCGCGC
>JAYVCD010000276.1:0-3403 GCA_043750125.1 Archangiaceae bacterium
TCACCTTGTCGAGGTACGGGCGCTCGGCGACGAGCTTGTTCACCACGTGGAGGATGAACAGGCTGCCCCACGGGAGGTTCAAGATCGGCTCGCGCTTGCCCCGGGTGAGGAACAGCTTCTTGAAGTCGAACGCGTGGATCGCCTCGAACTGGTGCCCGTGGTGAATCTGAACCCCATCTTCCAGCGCGAAGAACGGTTCCTGGGGCACGAACTGCATTCGGGGGTGGGTGTCTTCGCCGGTGATCGCCCGACAGAACAGCCGCTGGACGCCAGGGAAGAACATTTCCATGTCGTGGTTGCCCGGCTGGTAGGTGATCTTCTTGTTCGGCGACTTCCAGAAGTTCGTCAGCGCCCGCATGAACACCGGGTGCCCCTTGATGCACTGCTCGAGCTTCATCAGCGACAGCCGCTCGGTGATTTCCTCGGGGAACTGGCCATTCACCGGGACCTTCAGCAAATCGAAGATGTCGCCGTTGAAGATGAGGTGGACCTCGTCGTCGGCGTGCTTGCCCGTCGAGAAGCGCGCGAGCAGCTGAGCGAAGCGCTCGTCCTCACGAAAGTCGTCGTAGATGTTGAGCTGACCCTTCTTGTGCCCTGTTCCCAGGTGCAAATCGGACAGCACGATTCCCAGCTTCACGGTGGGGGGACTGTAGCGCTAGGAAGCCCGCATGACTGCTCTCTCAATCACCGATGTGACTGCCCGCGAAATTCTGGACTCACGGGGAAATCCAACCCTTGAAGCCGAAATCACTTTGAGCAATGGCACCGTCGGGCGCGCCGCGGTGCCTTCCGGAGCCTCGACCGGTGAGCACGAGGCCCACGAGCTGCGCGATGGCGACACCGCGCGCTACGGAGGGAAGGGTGTTCGCAAGGCGGTGAAGAACGTCAAAGAGCTGCTCGGGCCAGGCGTCAAGGGCATGAACCCCCTGGACCAGTCGGCGGTCGACGCCCGGATGCTCGAGCTCGACGGGACCCCGATGAAGAGCAAGCTCGGCGCGAATGCGATCTTGAGCGTCTCGATGGCGAACGCCCGGGCGGCCTCGAACGCGCTTGGGCTTCCGCTCTACACCTGGGTCGGCGGAGTCCAGGCCCGCACCCTGCCGGTGCCGATGATGAACATCCTCAACGGAGGCGCCCACGCCGACACCCGCGTCGACGTCCAGGAATTCATGGTCCTTCCCTGGGGAGCGCCGTCCTTCAGCGAAGGTGTCCGCTGGGGCGCCGAGATTTTTCACGCGCTGAAGAAGATCCTCAAGGCCCGGAAGCTGGCGACCGGAGTGGGGGACGAAGGGGGCTACGCGCCCGACCTTCCCGCCAACGAAGACGCGCTGAAGTTGATCATGGAAGCCATCGACGCGGCGGGGTTCAAGGCCGGCGAGCAGATCGCGCTGTGCCTCGATGTGGCGGCCAGCGAGTTCTTCGACAAGAAGACGATGAAGTACACGCTCAAGGGGGAAGGCAAGCAGTTCGATTCCGCCGCCCTGCTCGGGTACTACGAAGACTGGTGCAAGAAGTACCCGATCGTCTCGATCGAAGACGGGTTCGCCGAGGATGATTGGGCCGGGTGGAAGAAGCAGACCCTGGCGCAGGGGCAGAAGCTGCAGTTGGTGGGCGACGATCTCTTCGTCACCAACGTCGAGCGCCTGGCCCGCGGAATCAAGGAAGGGGTCGCCAACTCGATCCTCGTCAAGGTCAACCAGATCGGCTCGCTGTCCGAGACGATCGACGCGGTGCGCATGGCCCACAAGGCCGGCTACACCTCGGTGATGAGCCACCGTTCAGGCGAGACCGAGGACACCACCATCGCGGACCTCGCCGTCGCGCTCGACTGTGGGTTGATCAAGACCGGCTCGGCCTCTCGCAGCGACCGGGTCGCAAAGTACAACCAGCTGATCCGAATCGAAGAGCAGCTGGGGTCCCACGCACGGTACGCCGGGAAGTCAGCGATCAAGGCCGGCCGCTCGTGACGGTTCGGCTGCTCGTCAGCAATGACGATGGAATCTATTCGAAGGGGCTGAGCGCGCTGGTCGACGCGGTGAGCCCGCTGGCCGAGGTCTGGGTCGTGGCCCCTGAGACCGAGCAGAGCGCGTCTTCGCACGCGCTGTCTCTGCATCGCCCGCTGCGCATTCGAAAGCATTCCGAGCGGTGGTTCGGCATCGACGGCACGCCCGCCGACTGCGTCTACCTCGCGTTTCATCACCTGATGAAAGACGGCCTGCCGACGCTGGTGCTCTCGGGGATCAACCACGGGGCGAACCTCGCCGAAGACGTGATCTATTCGGGCACCGTCGCCGCGGCGATGGAAGGCTCGCTGCTGGGCATCCCTTCGATCGCCTTCAGCCTGGCCACCCGGAAGGTGTTCAACTTCACCCACACCGCGAAGTTCGCCCACGCGCTGGTGAAGGCGGCGCTCGCGGTTCCGCTGCCCCGGCAGATGTTGCTCAACGTCAACGTGCCCCCCGACGCGCTGCCCGGCTACGAAGTGACCCGGCTGGGACGCCACACCTACCTGGGGGGAGTGATCGAGAAAGAAGACCCCCGCGGCCGTCGGTATTATTGGATTGGGGGCACCGGCTACGAGCACGTCAGCATTCCCGGGTCGGACTGCACCGTCGTTCACGAGCAAAAGCAGATCTCGGTCACGCCCTTGATGTTGAACCTCACCGATGGGACGTTTCTCGAGCCGCTGCAGCAGTGGAAGCTCGATGGTTTTCAGCGTTCCTGATGCGGCGCTGGCTCGCTCTGGGGCTGGCGCTGACGGGCTGCGCGACCACTCTCCCAGCCGTTGCCGGCAAGTTGGACGACCACCACGAACCGGACCTCGTCACCGTCAAGCACACGGTCGAAGCCGGGCAGACGCTGTACCGGATTGCGAAAGCCTACGGACTCACCGTCGAAGAGCTGATGGACGCGAATGGGATTACCAACCCCAGGGATCTGAAGGTGGGCCAGCAGCTGTTTGTGCCGGGAGCGGGCGCTGCGCAGGCGGTCACTTCGGTCGATTCGCCCGAGCCGGTCGCTCCGAACCGCACCCTGCCGCCCCCGCTGCCGCGCGGAAAGTTGGCGGTGGTCGGTCGCAAAGATGGAACCCTGCAGTGGCCGGTGCGGGGGGTGCTCTACGCGCGCTTCGGACGAAAGGGCAAAGAGCCCCACGATGGAATCGATCTCGCCGCCCCCGCCGGCACCCCGGTGAAGACCGCGGGGGAGGGCACCGTGCTCTTCTCCGGTGAGCAGAAGGGCTATGGGTTGATCGTGATTGTCGAGCACGCCCACGGAATGATTACCCTCTACGCCCACAACCGCGACGTGCGGGTCAAAGGAGGGCAGAAGGTCCGCGAGGGACAGGTGCTCGCCACCGTCGGAGATTCGGGGACCACCAGCGGGCCCCATCTTCACTTCGAAG
>JAYVCD010000277.1:0-4074 GCA_043750125.1 Archangiaceae bacterium
TGGCGATCGTCGATGTGGTACTTGCGCGCCAGGTAGTCGACGAGCTTGAAGCCCGCCTGGGCCTGCACGGCGGTGGGCGCCAACGAGTTGTCCGAGGTCGGGTTGACGAACTCGATCGACAGCGTCAGCACGTTGAGGTTGGTGTTGGTGGGCCAGATGGAATCGTGGCCCGCTTCGAGGCAGCAGTTTCCGCCCGCGCCATCTCTCTCGGCCACTACCTGGACCACGGCGCCGTCTCGACCCACGACGTAGTGAACCGAGGTTTCCAACGGAGTGGTCTGAAAGTAGTGCGCGATGTCTTGTGCCTGGGTCACCCCCGGCGTTGCGGTGGAATGAATGACGATGAATTGATGACTGTTCTGACCGCCAAATACCCGGCTCTGCGCAGTGAAGATTGGAATTGCGCCGGGGTAATCGACGCTATTCAAGTTGGAATCAATGACTGCTTCGTCGGTCGGAAACGGGCCGGGCAACTCGACATCCGAGCCGGCGCCGGGCCCACAACCTGCCAGCAGAAGTCCGACCCACAGGGCGCGCTTCAAGGGGCCACCTCGACCTTGGCCGGCGTGGGAACGAAAGGCTCATTCGCCGCTGCGACCGAGCTCACCGTTTCAGGAAAGACTTCAGCCAGCAGGGTCGCGATCGGTTTCCCTTCGTACTGATCGAGATCAAACCCCGATGCGGGGTGGGTTCGCGCCGACAGCGGGTGGGCCACGCCGTCCTTCACATTGACGCGCCCCTGGTAGCCGCCGACTACGTGGTACGGCCCGCTGCCGGACAAGAAGAGCAGCGCCTCTTCGGTCTCGCGTAGGACGGGCGCATCGGTGGCCTGGTAGCTGTCGTCGCCCAGTTGCTCGAGCTCGAGCGTGCTCAGGGGGGCGCCGCGCACCGTGCGGTCGACCTCGAAGCGGGTGAACGTGGTGCCCGGGCCCTTCTCATTCGCGACGATTCTTCGGCCCACGGCGTGCCCGAGGACGACCAACGGAGCGACTTCCAGCAGCTGCCGGGTGTTCGCCACCGTGACCCAGTGGACCTCGAGATGATGGCCCGGAGCATCGGGCTCGACTGCGGACGGGGACGGCAGTTCCTTCGAGCACGACGTGCAGAGCAACAGTGCGACAAACAGGAAATTGATTTTCATTGAGTTGTCCTTTCGTGAATGGAAGGGGACTTAAAAAGATGCGAGCGGCCCGCCGAAGGGGGCCGGGGCGCTCCAGCCGCTGCTCGGCGTTTCCCAGATCGACCAGAGAACGTTGCTGTCGCACAGGTAGAGAACCTGGAGTCGACCGTCGGCGTTGGGCGCGACATCCGGGTTGGAAAAGACGTGCGTGCCCGCGAAGGTGCCGCCCGTGCTCCACGCGCTGTTGGCCGTCAGTTGCCACGCGTGCCACAGCTGGTTGTTGCCCGAACGGGCGAAGACTTCCATTCGGCCATCGGCATTGCGGCCCACGGCGACATCGCCGTTGACGGTGATGTTGAAGGGCATCCAACTGCTCCAGCCGCCGCCCTGCTTCTGGGCGATGTGCCACAGCGTGCTGTCGGAAGAGACCGCGAAGACTTCGAGGCGACCGTCGGCATTGGACGACACCACCGGGTTGCCCTGGATCTCTTTCGAGCTCAATTCGGTCCAGGTGCTCGGTCCCCAGGTTCCGCCCGCGGACTGCCAGGTGTGGACGAGGGTGTCGTTTTCGCCGACGGCGAAGACTTCGAGGCGCCCATCGGAATTGCGCGCGACAGCGGGCCGTGACTTCACTTCCACCGGGTTCAATTCCCGCCACTGGCCCCACACCCCGTTGGCGCTGGTCTGCGAGATGTAGGCGATGTGCCCGTTTTCTTTCTTCACGTAGACGCCGAGCTTTCCGGCCGCGTCGAGAATCACCGCCGGGTCCGAGTCGGCTTGACCCTCGCCCAGGCTCACCCAGTCGGTTGTCCACCCCGCCGACTGCTGCCAGCGGTGGTAGAGGTTTCGGTCCGCGCCCACGATGAACGCTTCCAATCGGCCGTCGGCGTTCGCTCCCATTGCCGGCTCGCGCTCGGGAGAACCGAGGAATGACTCGTAAGGGTGCCAGCCGCCGTTCGGGCTCGTCTGCCACAGATGACCTGCGTGGCCGTCAACGCCGCGGTAGAAAACTTCCAACCGACCGTCTGAGTTGTTTGCGATGTGACGCCCCATTGGCGCGGCGCCCGAGCGGGTTCGTCCGTAGATGGCCACCGCGCCCTGCGCGTCGCAGGTCGAGAGGTTGGCTTTCCCGCAGTTGAAGCAGGGGTTCATCACCTGGTCGCACGAGCACGAGTGGCCCAGGCCGATCAGGTGGCCAATTTCGTGCGCAGCGGTGAGTTGCTGCGCATAAGGGGTGCTGGGCATTCGGTAGGTGTTGAGCTGCGACAGCCCGCTGCCGCGGACGTAGCAGCCGGTGACATTATTGGGCCCGGCGAAGTCCCACGAGGACCAACCCCACCACCAGCCGCCATTCGAAACAGCTTTGACGTCGATGTCGTGAGCGCGGCCGGCGATGGGGTCATTGACCAACTGCAGCGCACTGGTGCGGTTCCAATTGCTGACGGCGATGTTCACGCCTTCGAGCCCGGTGTGGTCGTAGAAGCTGACCTGCGGCGAGCCGCACCACTTGATTCCGTAGGCGTTGTAGCAGCGGTTGCCGTTGTCGCAGTCTTCGAGGCCTCGACAGACAGTGCCGGTGAGAGGCGACTCGCCTTCGGCCAGGGCATCGAGCGGAACCGTGGGGCTGTCGCCACCCACTCCTGAGATGCCACAGCCCACTTCGATCAGCGTGAAGCAGAAGACGGCTGCCAAAAAATGCTCTCTCATGAGTCTGAATCCCTCCTGGGTTCGAAAGGACACAGAGCAGCCCGGGTGCCAGATCGAACCCTGCAGAATCAGGAAAGCCTGGGGCAGAAGGGTGCACCCCCGGGGTTGCGCCCACCGCACCCGCACAGAGGCGTCACTTCAGCGATTCGGGGGCTCGAGACCGTTGGCCTACAGCGGGCGGGTCTTGCGAGCTCTGGCCAGCGCACCCTCTCCGCCTGATTGCGCCGCGAGGGTCGCGACGACCAGCGGCGGCCGGTTTTTCGGGCCTCGGTCCATTCCCTGACCCTCCGGCGCAGCAGGTCGGTGCCCTCGCGCACGGCCGCCGGGCCTTCGAGCGCGAGCAGTCGAGCGCGAACTTCGGCGGCATCCGCGGGGCGGTGATCGGGCTCGCGTTCGCACAGCTGAGCAATCAGCTCGGAAAGCGCAGTGGGTACCGAGGGGGGCAAAGGCGGCACGGATTGGAAAACGCCGGCCACGAAGCAGCCCGCCTCGTAGGCGCTGCTGCCCGAAATGGCCTCGTACAGCATGAGTCCCAGCGAGAAGAGATCCGATCGGGGATCGGTGGGAGCACCCACCAGCTGTTCGGGAGCCACGTACTCGAGCTTCCCGAAGAATTTCGGCGACTTCCTCTCTTCGCCCGTCGAGGCGATGCCGAAGTCCAACAACTTCACTTCTCCAAACCTCGAAATCAGCACGTTGGGAGGATTCACATCTCGGTGCAGCAGGCGCGCGGGGTGGCCTTGCTCGTCGATGCGGCGGTGAAGGTAATCGAGCGCCCCGGCAAGCTCGGCGCCGATGAATGCGACCGCCGGCAGCGGCAAGGGGGCAACTCGAATCAAGCCCGCCAGAGAAGTGCCCTCTACGTACTCCATCGCCAAAACGAAGGCGCCATTGAAACGCCCGCAATCGAGAACCTGGACCAGGTTGGGGTGGGCGAGGGACGCGCAGAGGCGAGCCTCTTCGATCAGCAGGTCGCGAAAGGCGGGGTCGTCTGACAGCGACGGCAGGACGCGCTTCACCGCGACTACTTTTCGAAAGCCCCCCTCGGGGCAATAGGTCGCACGGAAGACCTCGCCCATTCCCCCCGAGGCCAGCCTCTCGTGCAGCACGTACTTGCCCATCAGGTCCTGCTCGCGCACCGCGCGCAACGCGTCGTCCGCTTTGGCCAGATAGGTGCGGGTGATGAGCTCTCCAAGGATGCCCGCCGCCACCAGCACGCCCGCTCGCATTCCCACCGCAACCCATTC
>JAYVCD010000278.1:0-11722 GCA_043750125.1 Archangiaceae bacterium
TGCGGATCTTCTCTTTGAGCTCGACCAGGGTGGGGGTGCCCAGCTTGTCGGCCAGCGCATCGTCGAGCGGAGGGACCTTCTTTTCTTTCAGCTCCTTCAGGGTGACGGTGAAGGTCGCGGTCTTGCCTTTGACTTCTTCGACCCGGTAGCTCTCGGGGAACGTGTAGTCGATCGGCTTGGTGTCACCGACCTTCATCCCTTCAATCTGGGGAAGGTTTGCGTCAATCAATTCTCCGGGCGCGACCTCAACGGTGATGTCGGTGCCCTTGTTCCCCGGGAAATCTTTGCCGTCGAGGGTGGCGTTGAAGTCGATCACCGCCATGTCGGTCAGCTTGGCGATGTCTCGACCTTCGACCTTCTCGAGGGTGGTGAAGTTCTGCTGCATCTTCGTCAGTTGCTCGGTGACGGTTTCTTCCGCGACGACCGCGTTGAACTTCGCGAGCTTCAGACCTTTGTAGTCCTTCGCTTCGAGCACGGGTTTGACTTCGACGCGCGCGGTGAAGGCGTAAGGCGCGTTGGGGTTCAAGGTACTCGAAGAGATGTGCGGCTCGGCGACGGCCTCGACCTTGTGCTCTTTGATCGCGTCGAGGAACGCCTTGGCTTCGACCCGGCGAATGACGTCGGTCTCTACGTCGGCCTTGAACTTCTGCTCGAGGATCCTTCGGGGAACCTTGCCCGGACGGAAGCCCGGGATCTTCACTTCGCGTGAAAGCCGACCGTACGCGTTGGTGAGCTCTTGCGCGATGAGAGGCGCATCGACCTCGATGGAGAGCCTGCGTTCGATGGGAGAGACTTCCTCGACCTTGACCTTCATTGCTTCCTCGTTGTTGAAAAATTCTTAAGCGCGAGGCTTTAGGCAATGCAGTTTGACGGGTCAACGTTTGAACGGCACCGCCTGAACGGGCAGGAAGTCGCTCAGTCGCACTCGCCGGTCGGGGGACGGAAAAAGCGCGACTCAAATCGAGGGTAGACCCAGGTTCCCACCAGCATCCCCACCAGCGTGAGCACGGCAGGAACCTGGCCCTGGCCAATCTGAATCAGCGCCACCGCGGGACACGCGCCGCTGATCGCCCAGCCGACGCCAAAAAGGATTCCCCCGGGGATGATGCCGTCGTGCATCGGCCGCGCAGGCAGCGCCTTTCCTCGTGCGAGCAGCCGAAATCCTACGAAAGAAAGAGCGACAGCTCCTCCAAAGACAAAGAGCAATCGCAAGTCGCGGAACGTGAGCATCCGGTGAAGCTCACCGTAATCCGCAAAGCCGATGCGGGTCAGAGCGAAGCCCAGCGCGAGGCCCCAGGCACCCAGGGCTGCCACTTGCCGGGTGGACGCCTTCATCCGAACACCGCCGCGACCAGAAGCGAAACGCCAATCGCCGTCCCCAGAAACGTGGCCGTCGCGACGAGGCTGCCCGGCTGCAACCGCGAGCACCCCGACAGCCCGTGACCCGACGTACAGCCGCCCGACATCCTCGTCCCGAACCCAACCAGGGTTCCACCGACGAGCAACACCGCGAAGCTCAACCCACCGGTGCCCCACAGACGACTGAAGGTGTCGCCCAGGGTGACTCGAAGCGACCAGCCGCCGCTGGACAGTTGTCCCAACAGCCCTCCGACGATCAGCATCAAGACGAAGGCGAGCTGGGCTTTGAACGACAAAGCGATCGGTGCCCCAGCCGCGTCGGGCCCGTCGATCTGCTCGCGCGGAGCCACCAGGCGTCCGAGCATTCCCGAAACGCCCATCAGCTTCCCGCTGGAAACGAAGAATCCGAGCCCCACGCCCGAAAGAGCGATCGCTCCCAGCCACCAGGACCACGGCGCCTGATTCATGGTCCACCCGCCAGGGTCTTTCCGTTGGGAAGGAGGTTCAGGGGTACGCGGGCACCCACCGACGAGAGCTTGAACCGCTCGCACTTCTCGTGGTCGCCCTCGCAGCAGGTGATCTTCCAGATGTTCAACAGCGCCTTCAACTTGAACACTGGGTACAGCGGGCACGAGGGCATATGGGGGCACGACATCGGCCGAAGATAAGTCAGAGGGCACTGATCCGACAGTTGCAGACCTACACCTGTTGGGAGACCTGCAACACGACCTCACGCCTCACAGCGCAGCGGGCAGGTGTAGGGTGCGCCCCATGAAAATCCTCGTCATTGGCGCCTCGCAGGGCACCGGCGCTCTGTGCGTCAAGGCAGCGCTCGCGAAGGGTCACTTAGTGAGCGCGTTCTCGCGCACACCCTCGAAGCTCGACCTCACCCACCCTGCGCTGACGAAGGTCGCGGGCGACTTCCACGACGCAGCCTCGGTGGGCCGCGCGGTCGAAGGTCAGGACGCCGTGATCATCTGCGCGTCGCCGAGCTCACTGGGCGCGATCAAAGAGAAGCCCGACTATTTCTCGCGCGGAACCAGGTACTGCCTCGACGCGATGAAGGAACGCGGGGTGAAGCGCCTGGTGATCCTCAGCGCCCACGGAGTCGGAGCCAGCAAGCCCGCGGCGAGCTGGTTTCAGAGGACCTTGCTCATCGGCGGTCTGTTGAAGGGCTTCTTCCTTGATCACGAGGTTCAAGAGCGCATCACCCAGGAGAGCGGCCTCGACTTCGTCATCGCGCGACCGACGCGGCTCACCAACGGCAAGGCAAACGGGAAGTACGTCCGGACCGCAGAGTTGACCCGGGTGCCCGCGTCGATTTCGCGCGCCGACGTAGCCGACTTCCTGGTCGAGGCGTGCGAGTCGTCCACCTGGGTCGGCAAGGGCGTGCAGCTCGGCGGGTGATCGTCTTCGCGCGCGGTTGCTGAAGTGGGCAGGAAGGGAGTCGAACCCTTACGTCTTTCGACACGAGATCCTAAGTCTCGCGCGTCTGCCAGTTTCGCCACCTGCCCCTGGGGCGACATTAGGCTTGGGGCACAAACGCCACCGCAGATTATTTTTTTCCGAGTTTTCAACCTTCAGAAAGGTGCCCCATGAATCCGCCCAGCAATTGCAGCCCGACCGAAGTTCCAGCGACGGGGCCTTTCCACCTTGCGAGATCGGCAGCCACCGGGGGTTGAGGCGCCAAGCTCAGCCCGGGACGGCTGAGAGACATTCTGGCGGGGTTGCCGCGCAACACGGATCCCAACCTCGTGGTGGGCACCGAGCATCCGGACGACGCGGCCGTCTTCCGGATGCCGGGGGGCGATCTGCTGGTGCAGACGGTGGATCTCATTTCCCCGATCGTCGACGACCCGGCCACCTTCGGAAAGATCGCGGCGGCAAACTCGATTTCAGACGTCTATGCGATGGGCGGAAGGCCTTTGACCGCGATGAACATCGTCTGCTTCCCCACCAAAGAGCTGCCGTTGAGCGTGCTGCGTGAAGTCATCGACGGCGCGATGCTCGTCCTGGCCGAAGCCAGGTGTCTGCTGGTCGGAGGCCACACCGTCACTGATCCGGAATTCAAATTTGGGCTTTCGGTTTCCGGCGTCATCGAGGGTGGAGACATCTGGAGCATCGATCACGCCCGGGTCGGCGATGTCCTGATCCTCACCAAGCCCCTGGGCACCGGAGTGGTGAATCAGGCCCTGCGAAAGGGCAAGGTGAACGAGCATTCGATTGCGCACCAGCAGGCCGTGGCATCGATGATTTGTCTCAACGCCGCCGGGGCGCGCGCGGGCCGCATCGCCCACGCCAACGCAGCCACCGACATCACCGGGTTCGGGTTGCTGGGCCACTGCGCCCAATTCGCACGGGCCTCTGGGGTCAGCTTCGAAATGCACCGGCAGTCGATCTTCTTCTTCGAGGGAATTCGGGACCTCGTCGAGTCGGGCATCATTCCCGGGCGCGCGAAGGACAACGCGGACGCCTACAGGGCGATGGTCGCCGGGGTGGATTCCGAAGTGGAAGCGGCGCTGCTGTTCGACCCCCAGACCTCGGGTGGGCTGCTGCTTTCCGTGCCGGAAAAAAACGTTCAGCTGTTTTTCGACGCGCTCGAGGGCTGGACGCCAGGAGCGAAAGCGGTGGGCCGGGTCATTCCCCGCGGGCCGCACGAAATCGTCGTTTGCTGATTCGCCTACTCGACTTTTTGACCGGGCTTCAGTCGTTGGTGGCCCTCGACCACGACGCGATCTCCGACCTTCAGACCCTTGGTGACTTCCACCATGTTCGGTCCGACGGCCTGCACGGTGACCGGCACCGGGTCGGCCGTCCCATTCCTTGCGACCAGCCAAACCAGACCGCTGTCGAGCGCCGAGCGGGGAAGCATGATGCGCGAAGCGGCTGAGGCGTCGCTCTGGAACGTCGCTTTCACGCTCAAGCCCGGGCGCAGCAGGTCCGCGGGGTGCTTCAAATCGACTTTCACCATGACCGTGCCGCGGGCCTTATCGACCTGCTGCGAGATTTCTCGAACCGTCCCATCGAAGATTTTTCCCGGCACGGCTTCGCTCTGAACCTGGACCACCTGTCCCATCTGAGCCATCGGGGCGTCGGCTTCATTTACGTCCAATTCGGCGACCAGGATCGTCAGGTCGGCCACCTTGATCAGCGGCCGTGAGTCGCCAAAGGTGATCACCTCGCCGGGGTGAACCGAAACCTCGATGATCGTCCCGTCGATCGGAGAGCGAACTTTCGTCTGCTGCAACCGCTGTTCGATAAGCGACGTCTCGGCGGTGGCAATCTCGGCCTGCCCGATTGCGTTGTCCAGGTCGGCCTGGGTCGCCGCTTCGGCGTTGAACAGCTGCTTGGTGCGGGCTCGATTGCGCTGGGCGGCGCGAAGCCTTGCGCGGGACAGATCGAGTTCGGCAATGGCTTGGGAATCCTCGAGCATGATCAGCACCTGATTCCGGGTCACTTTCGCGCCGTTGGCAACCCGCACTTCCTTGATCCTCCCGGCCGTCGTGGCGCCGATCAGGATCATGTTGGGCGCGGACAAGAATCCCGCGGCGACCAACGCCTGGCCATTGCGCGCATCAGCTCGAACCGCCTCGATCCGCAGGGCCGAAGGTTGGTCGGGCCGTGCCTCGACGGTTCCTTCCGGCCGCTTGACGAAAAACAGCGCGGCACCTGCGACGACGACGACCGCCAGCACCACCAGCCAGGGCAGTCGCGAGCCGCTTTTTTCCGGGTCCTCTTTGGACAGTGAGAGGGACTCGAGCGCGCGAATCCGATCTGAGTCCGCGTCGCTGTGGCCCACGACCGGCAGGCTGGAAGGGGTGGAGCCTCGAGGCGGCCTGGGCTTGGCGGCCCGGGGAGCTGAAGAGGCGCGAGAAGGTTCCGGCTCGGGCACGGGGTTGCGCACACCGGGGAGCTCGTAATTCACCTGGGTGCGCTCCTCGGGAGAGGACTCATCCAGGTCCGGGTCATAGCCGGGGACGTCTTCCACTGCGCCGCGGGCCCGGGCCGGTAGGGCCGATAAGACCGACGAGACGGCTCGAGCCGGCGGGGGGGTAGGAACCGGAGGAAAAGTTCGGCCCGGCGGCGGAGTGGGAACCGGAGGAAGGGTCCGAGCCGGTGGGGGTGTCGGTGGAGGGTGGGTCTGGGCCTCGGGCGGCGAAGGGGCGGGAGGGACCGCTCGGTTTGGGGTGGCCGCCTGGACTCCCGTCACGCTTCGGGCAGCTGGAGCCGATGGAACCGGAGCTACGGGCCGGGCCGGTGCGGCCGCCTGGACCCCAGTGACGGTGCGTTCGGGCGGGGACCCTGTGGGGGCTGGGACCGCAGCGACGGCTCGGGCGGAAACAGCCGCCTGGACCCCGGTGACGGTTCGGCCCGGTGGGGCCCACGAAGGCGAAGGGACCGGAGGGACACTGCGGGCCGATGCGGCCGCCTGGACCCCCGTGACGGTCCGGGCCGGTGGGGCGGAGGGCACGGGAGGAACAGCTCGAGGCGATGGCGCCGAGGGGACCGCAAGGAGGCTTCGACTCGATGGCGCCGATGGAGCGGGAGGGACGATTCGAGCCGACGCCGCTGAGGGAACCGCGGGGAGGCTTCGACCCGATGGCGCCGATGGAACGGGAACGGGGCTTCGAGCCGATGGCGCCGAAGGATCTGGAGGCAGCGGCCGAACCGAAGGGTCCGATAGGTCTGGAGGGGCGGGTCGGGCCGATGGGAGCGATCGGGCCGCCGAGGGGGCCGAGGGCACAGCAGACGCGGCCCGGGGCGCAGAGACGGCGGGGACCGGGGTCAGATCGTCTCGAGAAATCGTGGGCTGGTGAGCGACGGTGAGCTCGGGACCGAAGGGGTTGGCGTCCGCGACGGGCTCGAACGCCCCGAGGCTCGTCAACTTGCGCAGCACCTCTTCGACCATCTGAGTGCTTACCGGGGCTCCGTAATTCTGCGCAACTTCGAACAGCTCGGGGAACGTGCGGGTGCCATCGCAGGCGTGGGCCACCAGGGCGTCGAGCTTGCGCAAAGTGTGTTTGCGACCGCTCTTCAGGTCGGTCAGCCAGAACACAGTCGGATCGTTGGTTTTTTCGAGCTTGGTCCCAGCGGAGAGCCGCGGGCGCTCAACGGCCGGGGATGCACTCATTTCTTGCATCGAGCTTATAGCTGAAGAGTCCCAATCGCGAAGAGCAGGCGATACGCCGCCAGCTCGCGATCAAAGTTCGAGATGAGCAACAGATTCTCGGCATTGGTAAGGGCAGACTGGGCCGTCGCAACCTCGAGAAAAGTCACCGTGCGAAGTTTGAACTGGGTAGTGACCAGCGCATAGTTTTCCTGCGCATCTTTGATCTGCAGCTCGGCCAGAGCGAACGAGCGCTTCGCAGTTTCCAGCTCGCTCAGGGCGCTGCGCAGTTGCTCGGCAATCTGCTTGACCAGCTGATGGGTCCGCAGCAGGGCCACCTCGGCGATCACCCGCTGCGCCTCGACTCGAAAGAACTCGTCTCCTCCCTGGAACAGCGGAAGCGTGAGCTGGGCGATTCCCTGGACCGTCAGCGGAAGCCCCTCGGAACTGGGTGGAATGGGGGGATTGCGGGGGTAGGCCTGGTCGTACCTGAAAAGCAGGTCCAGCCGGGGCCAGCGCAGACCTCCCAGCGATTGCTCGAGGGCACGAGCGGCCGACGCCTGCTGTTGCAGCGCGCGCAGATCCTTTCGTTCTAAAGACGATGCGACCGCCTCGGCCAGACCGGGGAGCGCGGGCGTGACCGGCAGCGAAAGAGTCGCGGGCGGGCCGATGCCGACCAGACGCTCGAACTCGAGCTCCTGGATCTTCAGATCCTGACCGATTCGGACCCTGTCCACCTGGGCCTGACGAAAGCTGATCGTCGCCTGCAGCTGCGCGGTCCTCAAGGCGCCGCCGGCCTGGACGCGGGCGGTTGCGCTCGACACTTGCGCCTCGGCGCGCTGAACGGCGGCGTCTGCCACCAGGACCGCCTGTCTGCTGCGCAGCACCGCCACAAAGGCAGTGGTGACATCGAGCATCACCTGCTGGCGGGCGCGTTCGAGGAACAAGGTGGCCGCTTCGACTCCGAAGTGGGCCGCTTCCCGGCTGGCGAAGAAGCCCCTGCGGAAAATGGGCTGAAGCACTCTGCCTTCGGCCTGCAGCTGGGGCGACTGCACGAAGGGCGCCCGGTTCTGGACCAGGCCAAAACCCGTAATCGAAGCCTGGGGCGCGATCGCAACCCAGGTGGCGCGTCGGGTCACCTCGGCCTGCTCGATGTTCTGCTGAGCGATGCCGGTGTCTTCACTGCGATCGAGCGCCCGCTGGTAGGCGTCCTGGAGCGTGATCGCGGTGAGGGGGCCTTCGGCCTGGGCTGGTGCCGACCCGACGGCCGTCCAGAGCACCGCTGATGACAGGACAAGCTTCGCTTTGAAACGCACAATCCCCAGGAAGCTGCGGTCTCTCAAGCGGCCAAGTATCGCGGAGGGCGTCTGGCGGTGCCAGGATTCGTCCGCCCCGACCCCGCTGCGGACCCCACATTGCGGCACCGAAGACACAGGATCTCGCCGTCGTCGGAATAAAGGCAATCTGCTCGCGCGACGAAGGTGCCGCAGCGCGAGCACGCAGCCACTTCAGTGGCCGCAGACAACGCCATCGGTGGCTCAGCTGACACCGCCAAGGTCACTCCCTTGTCCTTCTCCGTCGGCCGCTTCACGAAGCGATTCGGTGCTGCTCGCATCACCGAATCGACTGCTTGTGCGCCGCAAACCAGAGGCTGAGGAAACTGCTCGTCGGCTTGATGCGGAGTGTCCCGAACCACGGGGCCGGTCAGTCCGACGACCGACCGAACCCCGTGAAATCCTCGATGCTTGCGTCTATGAGAGCGGAGGGAATCGAACCCACAACCTATGGATTAAGAGTCCATTGCTCTGCCAATTGAGCTACGCTCCCTTACGTCTTGGCGGTCGAAGCGCGCGGTGTCTAAAGGATCACCTTGTGGGTGTCAACGAAGTCCGCGGGCCCCGCGCAATCAGCCAGACCCCGACCGCAAAAACCAGAATCACCGTGTACTGACCGGGCGTGAGGCCTGCGTACCTCCGGTCCACAAAGCTCAGATCCGAGGCGCGCAGAAAATCGAGGAAGAAGCGGGGCACCGTGTACAGCACCGCCAGCAAGCCCATCAACGTGCCGGGGCGGGGGTGAGTTCGTTTCACGAGGAAGAGGACGACCGCGATCGTCATCAGCACGAACATGTCGTAGAGCCCCAGGTCGTGGCGGGGGCCGCCGGGGAAGTCGACCGCGAGAAAGAAATCCGTTCGGACGCCCGGGTGGTCGTGGACCAGGAAGCAGCCGAAGCGTCCAATCGACCAACCCACCGACGTGCCCAGCGCCAATGGGTCGAGGTAGGGGGTGAGTGGAATCTTCTCTTTACGGAAGTAGATGAAGATTCCAACCAGGGCGCCCAGCACGCCGCCCATCGAAGACAGGCCGTCCCACACCCGCACCACGACCCAGACGCTCGTCAACAGCTCGGGGTGGTAGGCGAAGATGTGCATGAAGTGGCCGCCGATCAGGCCGAAGCCCACCGCCCACGGAACCACGTCGCGCAGCGGCTGATCGGTGACCTTCGCGTAGGTGCGGGCTTCTTTGGCTGCCAACCAGGCGCCGATGAAGACAGCGATGGCAGCGACGACTCCGAAGACGTCAATCTTCTGCCCGAACGGAAGCTGCAGCGCGGGCAGGTCTAGATAGGGGATGGTCACGTGGAGCCGCGGACCTTAGCGTTGGGTGCGCAGGCCGATGCCTTCAATCGCGTCAGGCTTCGCAGCCGGGCCCACCAGCTGAAGCCACCCTTCGCGCATGTAGGCCGCCGTCCCCAGCACCACGATTCCGATCACCACCGCTGAGCCCACCCGAATCGGAAACCCGGGCGCCCCGGCAGTCGCGGCCAGGACGAGCGCAAACAGCAGCAGACTGCCCGCCTTTCCGTGCCATCGGTGCTCGACGCGAACGGCCCGGTGCCGCAGCCAGACGCAGAGCCACCCGATGGCGAGCAGCAGATCTCGCAACAACAGCGAGCCCCACAACCACAGCGGCAGCGCGGTGAACGCCGGCTCGGCGAGCCAGGCCAGAAATGTCACTGTGGCGACCTGCGCCAGCTTGTCGGCCACCGCATCGAGAGTGGCCCCCACGTTCGAGGTCAGATGGAAGCGGCGCGCGATCAGCCCATCGAGGACGTCCGAGGCGCCCAGGACGATCAGCACCACCAGCAAGGGCAGCGGGTTGACCGCGCCCCGTTCCATTCCCTTCGCCCGCTCCTGGAAGGCGAGCACCATCCACACCGGAACGAGGGCGCTTCTGAACCAGCACGTAGAGGGTGGGAATGAACAGCAGGTTGACCCCCGTGGAAACGAACATTCCGCCGAAGACCGAAGTGCCCAGCGAGTTGCGAGCGGCCGCACCCGCACCGCTGGCCAGGGCCAGAGGGACGACTCCGAGCAAGAAGGCGATCGAGGTCATCAGGATGAGACGCAATCTCGTCACTTGCTCGACAGGCCCACCAGCATCACCAGCCCAATCTGACAAAAGACGTCGTTGGGAAACCCGCGCAGCAGCTGCAACCCCAGCGCGCCGAGGATGGCCAGGGGCACCGAAAGAATGACCACGAACGGAAGCGCGAAGCTCTCGTACTGGGCGGCGAGGACGAGGAAGACGAACAGCAGGCCGATGGCGAAGATCAGCTCCTCTCCGGCCTGCCTGCACTCGACCGGTGAGATTCAACAGTGCGCTCGGAGGGACTCGAACCCACGACCCTCGGCTTCGAAGGCCGATGCTCTATCCAGCTGAGCTACGAACGCGTCGGAAAAGGGCGACCTACCGGGCTTGAACCGGTAACCCCAGGATCCACAATCCTGTGCTCTGCCAGTTGAGCTAAGATCGCCATTACAATTTTGGCTGCAGCGAGGCGCTAGGTACCAACCGCGTCTGCTCCCGTCAACAACACACACAAACGTCTCCGCCGCTTTGGCGATTCGAAGCCAGGTAATTTCGGGGTGCTCGGCGATGTACTGCCGAAGCGTGAGGTCGATTTTCTTGCGCACCGGGCCCTTCAGCGGGCCCCAGCCGCCCAGCAAACCCGGGATTCCCAGCGCCTGCTTGGACCACTTCCAGAAGTCGAAGCGGTCGGTGTGCTTGAGGATCAGCCCGTCCTTGAACTCGAACGCGGCGTCGATGACGTTGTGGACCGGTCGCCCGTTGGCGGGGGACTTGTACTTCGCCTCCCAGTGCGCGCTGCCCGTCTGGTCGTCGGCGTGGACGTCGCAGAAGGTGCGGTCATTGGGGTCGGCCTTGCGCTGCCCAAGAAGCATCCACATCGCGCGGGCATCGAGGCCCTTGAGGGACGAAAACACCGGGTCCGAGAACGCGACGTCGGGGTGGTAGCAGGCCACCATTCCCTTCGGGTCCGAGTTCTTGAAGCAGGTGTAGAAGGTCTCGATCAGCTTCTCGTTGGGGTGCATGGGCGCTCCGTTGGGAACGTCGGACCCTTGACCAGCCGCGCGTCTTATCGATCCAGGACGGAAGGGTTTGCCGGAAGGACCAGCCACTCTTCGGGGCATTGCGCCAGCTGCGGGTAATACTTGCCCGCGCTCTGGCAGTAGTAGTTGACCGGCGGCTCCTGAATCGGCTCGGCCACGACAGGCGCAGCCACCGGGTACGGGTAGACGGGGGTCGGGTACGAGTACCAGACGTCGTTGATCCCCCACCACCAACCCGCCTGACCCGCCCGCCAACCGTAGTACCAGGAACCACTTCGCCAGCCGGGAGTGCCGAACCGGATCACCCCCCCGGGGCCGCGGTAATAAGAGCGGGCATAGAAGCGCGGAAAATAAGCTGGAGCCCGAAAGTCGGGCCGGTAAACCGGCGCGGAAACGTGGAAGCCGCCCCCGTTGTAGCCGTAGCCGCCGCGATAGCTGCCGTGACCAAAACCACCGTAGCCGTGGGATGCGCTGCCGCCGTGCCAGCCCGATCCTCGCCCGTGGGACAATGCGATTGCAGGGATGAGGGCCAGACAGGTGGCAAGAAGAATTGAAGTCCGTCGCAGCCGGCGACGCGAGTGAGCGGACGATTGAACTTCGATCATGGCGACCTCATCTGAGAACACCTCTAATACCCTTCAACTCGAGGCGCAGCGACTGGCGAGGTGCGGGGCTGCTTATGGGTTCGAGGCGACCGCTTAATCCAGGGGAAGGACGCGGTCGTGCCCCGAGAGCACGGCCGACCCCACCGCGACCTCGTCCTACCAAGCGCGCCCGGCGGGACTCGAACCCACGACCCTCGGCTTAGAAGGCCGATGCTCTGTCCGGCTGAGCTACGGGCGCT
>JAYVCD010000279.1:0-10673 GCA_043750125.1 Archangiaceae bacterium
TACGTGGCCCTGCTCGAGACGGCGCAGCGCATGGCGACCACGCTCGATCGCGAAAAGCTCTTGAGCACGGCGTGTCTGGCTTTCTCTCAGGTCTGCGAGGCGCCGGCGGTGTTGCTAGTGCTGAAAAAAGACGAGGGGTGGCGCATCGAGGCCAACTGCGGGCTGAACGACGACGCGGCCGCCGAAGCGCTGGCAGTCAAGCTGGAAGCCGTGCTGCAGGAAGGCTTTGAAATCAAATCTCAGGAACTGGACGTAGAGCTGCCCAGCCCCTTCGAGACGGCCTACCTCGTGCCGGCGGTGAACGGCGACGATGCGCTCGGAGCGGTCGTGCTGCTGTTCACGCGCGGAGTTCCAGATCTCTCATTGGCCTCGGCAGGGACGCTGGCCCGGCACCTGGGCCTGGCGCTGCGAAACCTCGGCAAGTTCGCCGAGGTCGAAGATCTCGTCTACCTCGACGATCTCACCCACCTCTTCAACAGCCGGTACCTCGAACTGGTGCTGGAAAAAGAATTCAAGAACGCGCCTCCGCCGGAAGGCAAAGCGTTCTCGCTGCTGTTCCTCGATCTCGACTACTTCAAGAGCGTCAACGACACGCACGGCCACGTGATTGGCAGCAAGCTCCTGGTCGAAGTCTCACGGATCTTGAAGGGCTGCGTGCGCGACGGCGACGTGGTGTGCCGCTGGGGTGGCGACGAGTACGTGGCGCTGCTGCGGGGCACCGACTCGGGTGGAGCCCTGAAGGTCGCCGAGCGCATTCGACGCAGCATCGAGAACCACAAGTTCCTCGCCCGCGAAGGCTTCGGGCTGACGATCACCACTTGCATCGGAGTGGCCAGCTGGCCTGAGCACGCGCAGGACAAGGCGACCCTGCTCGACTTCGCAGATCGCGCGATGTACCGCGGGAAGAAAGGCACCCGGAACATCATCTACATGGCGGCCAAGGGTCTGGAAGCGACCCCGGCGGCCCGGCATCACACCACTCCCCCCAGCTCGGCAGACGACACCCTGAGCTGAACAGAGGTCAGGCCGCGGCTTTCTGGGTCGGCACGATTCTTTCGGTGGGTGCGGGCGCCTTTGCGCCACAGCAGCACGTCCACTTCGGGCGAGGAATCGAGGGCCATCTGCCGCTGCAGCTCGTCGATCGAAGTGACCGCCCGCCCAGGGCATGGGTCAACACGTGGCCATCGGAAGTGAACACCAGGCCGGTGCCATGCCCCCGACGATGCTCCAGCGCGACGACGCCGGGGCCGCCCGCGCGATCAAACCTTCGAGCTCGTCAGAAAAGAGTTCGAGGCGGTCACGGCCTGGCCCCGAGGGTGACCTGAACCGTCGCAACCTTGCCCTGCCGAAAGAACTTCACCGGGACGGCCTGCCCCACGTGATCGCCGCGGAGGAACGCAAAGAGATCCTCGACGGTCTTCACGGTCGCATCGCCCAGGTGGAGCACGATGTCGCCGTAGGTCAGACCGGCGAGGTCGGCCGGCCCCCCTTTTTCGATCGCGATCACCACCAGGCCCACTTCTTCACCGGTGATCTGCTTCACGTCGTCGGCCAGCACCAGGGGTTGCATCGAAAGGCCGAGGTAGCTTTGACGAACCCGCCCGTACTGCTGCAGCTGCGCCACGACGCGCTTGAGCGTCAGACTGGGAAGTGTCAGCGAGGTGCCGCGAAGCAGCCCGGTGGTGGTCATGCCAAGCACCTTTCCATCGAGACCCGCCAGCGCTCCTCCGGAGAAGCCGGGTTGATGGGCGGCGTCACTTTCGAGGTAGCGATCCACTTCGCCTCCGCGATGGGTGCGCCACGGAGTCTTGCCCTGGGTTCCGATGATTCCTGAAGTGGCTCGAACGCTCTGGCCCGGACGGCCCAGACGCAGCACCAGATTTCCGACCTTCAGCCCTGCCCCGTCATCGAAGGTCGCGGGCGACAGCGCACCGTCGATCTCGAGCAATGCGATGTCGGTTGAGGGGTCGCTGCCCTTGATCCTGGCTTGGTATTCGGCGCCCTCGACGCCGACCACCACCTCGCCTTCGACGTGCTGCAGCGCGTGGTGGACGGTGACGACTTCCGTCGCGGACCACGCGATTCCACTGAAGGGGCGGCGACGACCTTGAATCCGAACCACACTTTTGCCGGTGGACTCGACGACTTGCGACAGAACCTGCGACAGCTCACTTCCGGGAATGGCCACGTTTGTTTCTCCTTGTAGAGGAGAAGATAGGGAGGCCGATTGTTAAGGCCATCACCCGATCGGGCAGGCCTACAGCTCGATCAAACCCAGCCTCGCCGCACGAACGACGGCCTCGACGCGCTTCTGCGCCGACAGCTTTTGCAGAATCGAGTTCACGTGAAATTTCGCGGTGTGCTCGCTGATCTCGAGGTGAGCGGCGATTTCTTTGTTCGACAGTCCTTCGGCGAGCAGCGTGAGCACCTGGCGCTCGCGGCTGGTGAGCGTCTCGGTCGGGGCGAGCGGCGCATCGGTGATCGGCTCGGGGACCCGGTCTCTGGGCACCAGCGAGAGAACGAAAGAACGATCGAACACCGCCAGCCCTTCGGTCAGTGCCAGCAAGGCCGCGCTGATCGCCGACGGAGGGCTGTCTCGGTGCAGCGCGCCGCTGGCTCCGGCGGCGATCGCGGTGATGGCCTCGTCCTGGGCGACCAGCGCGAGAACAGGCACGTCGGACTTGAGCGTGGCGATCCGTTCGAGGCCGACCGACGCGTCGATCACCACCGCATCGGCCTTCGCGCTGCGGACCGAGATGTCGAGGTGCTGGGTGGCGGGCGTCGCGGTCAGGCCCGCGGCGTTGAGCGCGTCGACCAGCGCAGGGTCTCCGGCAACGACGATGTTCAGCGAACGGACGGCGGGCAAAGAGGCGCGCATGGGCGAAGACTAACGACGGGTCGACCTGGAAATGCCGCCTATTTTCGGCCGGGTTGATCGAACCCACCCAAGACCACCCCGAAGGCCATCAGCGGAAAAGGCGGACTCTCGATCTCAGCCGACCAGCTCTTGGTGAAGACCGCGGGCCAATGATTCGAGGTGTCGGCGTTCGACGATCAACGTGAGCTGCAGCGCCGACGCGTGCGAGCCGAAAACCGTCGCACCCAATGAGGCCGCACAGGCCAGAGCGCGTCGCAGCACCGACCAGTCGGCGTTGAGGCCGGACCCCACGCAGGTGACGGTGCCGAAGCTGTCGAGCACCTTCATACCTGAAGCCAGGACCGCCGCTCTGAGCGCTTCGGGGCCGTGAATGTCGAGCAGCGGGACCACGATCCACGCGCTGCCACGATGCGAGACCAGGGTGCGGCCCTTGATTCCCCGCCCGTCCAACAGCTCGAGCACTGCGCTCGAAGCCTCGGGCGCCTCGATCACCCAGAGGTCGGCTTCACAGGTGATTCCTTTGACGCGGCCGACCGCGCCCTGCGCTTCGATGCGAGTGCCGAGCCCACCGGCGTGGGTGCTTCGGGCGTGAATGACGATTCCCTTCTCGCGCGCAAACTCGACCGCCTGGGCGTTGAGGACCTTGGCTCCGGCGCTGGCGAGTTCCTGCATTTCATCGTGAGAAATCGATTCGAGCTTCTTCGCCGTGGGGACGACCCGGGGATCAGCGCTGAAGATTCCGTCGACGTCGGAATAGATTTCGCAGTCCGCTCCGAGTGCGGCGGCCAGCGCCACGGCGGTGGTATCCGAGCCACCCCGCCCCAGCGTCGTCACCTCGCGCTGCCGCGAGACGCCTTGATAGCCCGCGACGATCACCACCTTCCCGTCGCGCAGACCTTCCTCGATTCGATGCGGCCGCACCTCGATGATCCGCGCTTGAGCGTGCGATTCGTCGGTGATGATTCCGCTTTGGCTGCCGGTGAAGCTGATCGCCGGAACCCCCAGCTCGTGAAGGGCCATCGACAGCAGCGCCATCGAGATCCGCTCGCCGCAGGTCAGCAGCATGTCGAGCTCGCGCCGAGGGGGGTCCGCGGCGATCTGACGCGCCAAACCGAGCAGCTCGTCGGTGGTGTCCCCCATCGCTGAAACGACGACGACCAGCTGCGCCCCTGCGTCGCGCCGCGCCTTCACCCGGGCGGCGACGCGCTTGATCTTCGCGATGTCGGCGACTGAAGACCCTCCGAATTTTTGAACCACGATGGGTGAAGGCATCTTTGAAGGGCGCGGGCTCCGCGCCACGAGCGAATAACCCACAGCAGCAACCGGGCCAATGCTTGCGAGAGAAATGCTAAGCGTCTGCGCATGATCACCGCATGGCTGTGTGTGGCACTGAGCGCTTCCGGAGGCTGGAACGACGTCCAAGCGAACGGGTTCGTGTTCGAAATGCCGACCGTACCCGAGCAAAAGAATGGCCCTGTCACCTGGCCGACTACCGGAAAGATGATCCAGACCGAGTGGACCTCGAAGGTGAAGACCGGAGACAAGCAGATCGATGTCGTCGGTTGCTACGAGTCGACGGTTCCCAGTTTGAGAATGGTCGCGTTGATGCACGAGAATTTCTGCAAGGAAGAAGTGCCCGGCCAGCTGCGCTGGGATCGCACTGACGCCGTCACCCAGGCCCGACAGTGCTTGAGGGTGAGCGCCGGTCCGGATGGAAAGCGGAGGACCCTGGTCAAGATCCTCGAGGTCGGCGCCAACGTCTGCGTGCTCAGCTCTTCGGCCTTGATCGACAAGGTCACCGACGAAGCCTCACCGTCGATGCGGCGGTTCGTCGAGAGCCTCAAAGCCACGGGCACCCCCACCGTCGTGTCGGTGACCCCTTGGGTGGTGATCTCAGGCAACGGCTTCACCTTTCAGCTGCCCGAGAAGACCGAAGCCCAGATCAAAGACGAGGCCGAGCCCGGCGCCGGCAAGTACAAGATCTCGAAGTGGAAGCTTCGAGTGGGCGAAGAAGACTTCAACATCAGCTGCATGGCGGGTTCGACCGCTTTGTCGGCCAAGGCGGCGCAGCAAGCGCTCTCGATGTGCGACCCGGCAAAAGCCAAGGTGGTGCGTACCAAGCTCCCGAACGGAGCGACCGAGTGCTCGGTCTCGGGCCCCAAAACGATCCTCCTCAGAGTCTTTCCTCTGGCCGGGCAGACCTGCATGGTCAGCGCGACCCGAGAAACGGGTGAGTCGACCCAGTACGCGCGACGCTTCGTCGAGAGCTTCGCGGCGAACGGACCCTCGATGAAGACCCGGTAACTGCTGTCTTCGCGGCGCTTTGGGAAAAGACGCGCGTTGACAGCGAACAGCCGCTGTGGCTTCTGAGCGCCTCATGGCCATGATCGAGGTCGAAAACCTCACCAAGCGCTACCGCGATCGGGTCGCGATCGACGCGCTGAGCTTCACTGTCGAGCAGGGCGAAATCCTCGGCTTCCTCGGCCCGAACGGCGCGGGCAAGTCGACGACGATGAAGATCCTCACCGGCTTTCTGCCGCCTTCCTCTGGGCGCGCGAAGATCGCCGGCTTCGACGTTTTCGAGAGCCCGCTGGAAGCCAAGCGTCGCATCGGGTACCTGCCCGAAACGCCCCCCCTGTATCCAGAGATGTCGGTACGCGGGTACCTCGCGTTCGTCGCGCGGCTCAAAGGCCTTAGGGGCGCGAAGGTAAAGGGTGAGATCGACCGGGTCTGCCTCGCGGTCGGACTGGTGCCCGAAATCGACCGGCTGATCTTGAACCTGTCGAAGGGGTACCGCCAGCGGGTCGGGCTGGCCCAGGCGCTGCTCGGAGACCCTCCGCTGTTGATCCTCGATGAGCCGACCGAAGGCCTCGACCCGAAACAACGCCAGGAAGTGTTGGCGATGATCAAAGGCCTCGGAGGGAAGCACACCGTCATCCTCTCGACCCACATTCTTCCCGAGGTCAAAGCGATCTGCGAAAAAGTGCTGATCATTCATCGGGGGAAGATCGTCGCCCACGATCGAATCGGTGCGGCGGCTTTCGAAAAGGGCCTCGACGAAACCTTCATCCGTCTGACTGCCGAGTAAGGAGACGATCGATGCGCAACATCCTCACCATCGCGCGCAAAGAGCTGTCGATTTACTTCACCACGCCCTGGGGGTGGATTGCCGGCGCGGCGATGGCCTTCATCTCTTCCTTCTTCTTCATCTTCTTCCTCAACAGCTTCAAAGAGGTTCAGGACAAGGCGAAGATCAAGGGCTGGGCGAACATGGATCCCGAGCTGTCGCAGATGCGAAATCTGACCGACGGGGTGATCGTCAATCTCTTCGGCTTTCTGCTTTTCATCACCCTCTTCATCGCCCCCTTTCTCGCGATGAGGTTGTTCGCCGAGGAACGCCGCCAGAAGACGATCGAGCTGCTGTTTACCGCTCCGGTGCGAACGATCGAAATCGTGCTCGGCAAATACCTGGGCGGAATCGGAGCGATCGGCGCCATCCTCAGCATCACCCTCGTGTACCCGGTCATCCTGGCGATCTTCGGGGCCTCGCAGTCGGGCAGCGCGCTCGAGTGGTCGACCGTCGCGCTCGGCTATGGCGCACTGCTGCTCTGGGGAGCCGTCTGCATGGGCGTGGGGATGTTCATCTCGGCGCTGACCGAGTCGCAGATGTTGGCCGCCGTGCTGACCTTCGTCGTCCTGCTGTTGTGGACCGCGCTGGGTGCCCAGGCCTCGAGCGTCGACGAGCCCTGGCGCGGGGCAATTCGGTACATCTCATTCGATACCCAGCTGCAGAACCTGATGATCGGAGTGCTCGATTTGAAGTCGCTGGTCTTCTTCAGCTCGATCATCTTGCTGACCATCCTCTTCACCCACCGCGCCGTCGAAGCGCAGCGCTGGACCTGAAATGAAGACGATCGGAAAAATCAGCGGAGGGCTGGGGCTGTTGGTGTTGATCACCAGCCCATTCACGCTGTTCTCCACCTCGGGGTCTTTTCTGGCCGCCGGGATCAAGGCCGCGGTCGGGGCTGGCTTGATCCTGTTCTGGCTCTTGACCCGGCCCCCCCGGGACGCGTCGGAAGAGCTGAAGGGCACGATGGGCTCGAGCGCGCGCGCCGGGTTCTTCTATTCTTCTTCAGTGATGATGATCGTCGCGCTGCTCGGCGCGCTCGCCGCGGTGAACTTCATCGCCGCCAAGCGCGGGAAGACGTGGGACCTGACCAACCGACAGATTCATTCGTTGGCTCCGCAAAGCGCTCAGGCCCTCAAGGCGCTCAAGCAGCCGGTCAAAGTGCTCGCCTTTCTGCCCGGAGGTCACGCGGCGTTCGAAGAGTTCGAGCCGATCTTGAAGAAGTACGCCGACGCGAGCGAGAAGTTTTCCTTCGAGTTCAAGGACCCCTTCAAGTCGCCCGACCTCGTCGCCAAGTACCAGCTGCGCCAGGGCCAACTGCCGATTGTCTTAACCCAGGGAACCGGCACCGAAGAGACTCACACCAACCTCAATGCCGACACGCTGAACGAAGAAGCGCTCACCCGCGCGATCGTGAAGCTCAATACCGTCGGAACCCAGAAGGTCTACTTCATCGTCGGCCATGGCGAATGGACGCTGGGTGCGCGCCCCGCGACCACGCTCGAGGACCTCTCGAATTACACCTCGGCCTCGCGCTTCAAGGCGAGCCTGGTGCCCGAAGGCTACGCGCCGGAAGAGCTCAACCTGGTGCAGAGCCGCGACATCCCCCGCGACGCCAGCTTGCTGATCATCGCCGCGGCGTCGGTGAAGTTTTCGGATCGCGAGATCGTGCTGCTCGAGCAGTACCTGGCGCAGGGCGGCCGGCTGCTCTACTTCGCCGAGCAGGGCCGAGAGCCCGGCCTCGATGGACTGTTGGGCCGCTACGGGGTGCAGGTCGACAATGGAGTGCTGACCGAGGACCCGCGCAACCCGTATGTGATCATCAGCTCGAGCTATGCCGAGCACGAAATCTCAAAGCCGCTGATCGACAAACAGCTGAACCTCGAGATGCCAACGGCGCGGGGCTTGTCGATGTTGAAACAAGGGGTCGAGCAGGGAGTGACCGTCACGCCCATCGCGACGACCTCGACGTTCGCCTGGGAAGAGACAAACCCGGCCGACGAACGACCCACGCTCGACAGTGGAGAGAAGACCGGAGCAATTCCGATCGTCGTTGCTGCGGTCCGGTCGGTGGGTGAGGTGCCGAACAAGCGCTTTGACCAGGGTCGCCTGGTGGTCTTTGGCGACGCGCAGTTCATCACCGATGGGTTGATCGGCCACGAGCCCGGCCGGAATCTGGTCATGAACTCAGTCGCGTGGGCTTCGAACCAACTGCAGAACATCACCATTCGACCTCCCGACCGGGACCTCTCGACCATCGATCTCGACAGCGCGATGCTGGCAAAAATCCGCTTCCTCGCGATGGATCTGTTGCCGGTGTTGATGGCGGGCATCGGGCTGGCGATCTGGATGACGCGGCGAAGCAAGTGACTCAGGCCAATCGCACCCTGGTGTTGCTGGGGGGGCTGACCGTGGCGGCGATCGGCGTCGGGCTCTACGCGTATTTCGGGATCCAGAAGCCCGACGAGCACGCGGCGAAGGTGAAAGATCGAAACGAGCGGCTCTTCGACCCGCTGAAGCTCGAAGAGAAAACGACCGATGGGGGCCTGCCCAAAACCGAGTTCAGCCGGATCAGCGTCACCTTTGCCGACGAGACGACATTGCTGGCCCGCGAGGCAGGAAAAGAGTGGCAGCTCACCTCGCCGGTGCAGGGGCCGGCCGACAAGCTGGCGGTGGACCAGGTCGTCAGTCAGCTGCAACAGGCGAAGTTCAAGCAGGTGATCGAAGAGAAGCCTGACGATGCGGCGCTCGCGAAGTACGGGCTCAAGCCTCCCCAGTTCGTCGTCACGGCCGAGGCCCGGGTCGGACCAGCGGGCGAGCCCCGAACGCTGAAGCTCGAGGGCGGCATCGAGAACACCTTCGATGGGACTGTCTATTTGCGGCGCGAGGGCGACCCTCGGGTCTGGTCGGCTGAAGGCGGAGTGCGGTGGAGTCTGCAGAAATCGACCTTCGATTTTCGCGAGAAAGCGGTTTTCGGAATCGACGAAGCGAAGGCCACGAAGCTCGAAGTGAAGACGAAGGAGAACCAATACACGCTCGAGCGCGACGCGCAGAAGAGTTGGCGGCTCGTCAAGCCCGACCTGGCAGGGGCCGATCAAACCACTCTGGAGGGGATGTTCGGGACGCTGAAGACCGACCGGGCTCTCTCATTTCCCCCGGACACTGCCCAGGCACGCAAGAGCTTCGAAGCCCCGCTGGTCGACGCGACCTTCACGCTCGACACCGGCCCGACGGTGCGGATTCGGTTCGCGAAGGTCGGCACTCAAATCTGGATGCTGCGCGAAGAGGGCTCCCAGAGCGTGATCGCCGAGTTCCCGGTTTCGTCCTCGGGTCAACTCAACCGCAATCCGAACGACCTGAAAGACCGGTTGGTCCTGACCTTCAAGAAGGAACAGGTCTCGAAGATCGTCTTTCGATCTCCGACAGCCCCGGAGCTCGTCGTCGAGCGGCCCCGAAGCGCAGACGGCGGCACCGCCGAGGCGTGGCAGGTCATTGCCCCCAAAACCGGGCCCGCGAAGACGTTCAAAGTCGCCTCGGTGCTTTGGACGCTTGGAGCACTCAAGGCGAACACCGTGTTGGAAGGGAACCCGAAGGACTGGGGCAAGTACGGCCTCGATGCAAAGGCCAGGTCGGTGACGCTCTATGGGTACGACGCGAAAGAGCTGGCGCGACTGATCATCGGAAAGGAAGTGCTCGGCAAGGTCGCCACCGTCTACCTGCGCGGAACCCGCGGCGAGGTCATCGAAGGGGACAACAGCCGGCTCAGCGAGTTGCCGTCGGTCCTCGACGACGTGTTGGATCGGCCGTTGGAAATCGACGCTGGCCGTTAGGCAAGCACGCCACGCTGCGCGCGAATAACCTGCACCCCATGAACGGGCTGGGAGCAGGGTTGGCGTCCGGCATGTGATCAGCGACATGTTGGGGATGCCGGCGAAAGACTGGGCCAAACTGAAGGGTTGGTCTGACGCGCTGGCGGCTTTCATCGGCGCAAGCCAGATGACGCCCGCGGTCGTCGAGGGGGCCCTGCGCAGCGACCACCAACCTGATTGGCAATGGCGTGCTCGCCTTGCTGCAGAACCCGGAGCAGTTGGCGCGGCTGCGCTCTGAGCCCCAGCTCATCGGCTCGGCGGTCGAAGAGATCCTGCGTTACGACAGCCCGGTTCAGCGCATGGGGCGGGTGGTGGCCGAAGAAGTCAGCCTCAGGGAAAAGACCCTGAAGGTGGGCGATCGGGTATTCATGGTGATGGGCGCGGCCAACCGCGAACCCTGCGCAGTTCGATCGTCCCGAAGCCTTTGACGTGGGACGCAAAGAGAATCGCCACCTGTCGTTGGGGCTGGGAATCCACTTCTGCATCGGGGCGGCGCTGGGCCGGCTCGAGGCACAGCTGGCAATCTCCGAGCTGCTGCGCCGCGCTCCGAAGTTGGAAATGGGCACGACCTTGCTGGCCTGGATGGAGAACCTGACGATCCGGGGAGTGAAGTCCCTGCCCGTTGCAGTTTGAAGTGCCGGTCTAGGACGGGGGCCACCCCGCGCCGAACGCCTTCGCGTCGAGCCCGCGCATCGTAAACAGCGCCTTCCACTGGTCGGGGGAGTAGGCGTTGGCCACTCCGGGATATCTGCGCGCGAGGTCGGCAGCCTTGCCTGAGTCCATCGGTCCGACGGGCGAC
>JAYVCD010000280.1:0-4295 GCA_043750125.1 Archangiaceae bacterium
ATGTTGGTGAAGGTCGACATGGCGGCCCTCGACAACGTGAAGTTCCTGCTCGATGAAATGCGGGCCAAGGACGTGGGCGGCTTCATCTTGATGCGCCCGGTGCAGAGCCAGGAACTGAAGAACTTCGTCTGGATCTTTTCCAAAGATCAGCCCGACGACGCCGATGAAAACGGCACGGTGGGTCGCAAGCTCGTTTCGATGAAGTTGGCGAAGTACAGCAAGCTGAAAGAGAAGATCGAGACCGAAAAAGACGAGTCCGAGGCCCGCATCGATCGCAAGAAGTACGCCCTGACTGTCTACGGGCGCGCGATCTTCTTCATTCGCAAATACCTCGAGTCGTTGAAGACCGACAACCCGCTCAACACCAGCAAGAGCCTTCGGCTGATTCAGGACTTCGTCGACATCTCGTTCGATCAACGGACCCACTTTCTGGGCCTGACCACGACCCACAACGAGGCCGAGTACCTCGCCTACCATCACGTCAACGTCTGTCTGATGGCGATCGTCTTCGGCGCGGAGCTGGGCCTCACCAAACCGCAGCTGCGAGATCTCGGCTACATCGCGCTCTTCTTCGACGCAGGCATGGGGACGATTCCCGAGGCGCTGGTGTCCAAGCGCGGAGGCCTGACCGCGGAGGAAAAGGCGCTGGTCCAGCGGGCGCCCCTGGTGGCGGTGCGGCACATTCTCAAAGAGAAGGCGATCAGCCGGGCGACGTTGATGCGGGTGGTGACGACCTTCGAGTTCAAGGTCGACTTCGGCACCGCCGTCCGGGACAGCCTGGGGAACATTCAGATGATCATCCCCAAGGCGAACCTCGGGCTCTACGCCCGCCTGGTGGCGATCTGTGCCACCTACGACGCGCTCACCTCGAAGCGCCCCTACCGAGACGCCTACGGCCCCGAAGTCGCGCTGATGCTGATGTGGACCGAGATGCGCAACAAGTTCGATCCCGCGCTGCTGAAGGTCTTCATGCGGGTGATGGCGATTCAGCCGATCAAGGTGCTCACCCGGCGGCAGCAGAGCGCGGGCATTTCCCTCAGCGGGTTTTGACCGGAGGCTCGTCGTTCAGCGCCGCCTCGGCCTGGGCGAAGTCTTTGGGCGGGGGCGCTTCGAACGAGAGCAGCTTTCCGGTTCGGGGGTGGGGGAACTCGAGCTTCCACGCGTGCAGCGCCTGGCGGGCAATCACCAGGGGCCCGGACTTCTTCACTCCTCCGTAGAGCGCATCGCCCAGCAGGGGGTGGCCGGCGTCCGCGAGGTGAACGCGGATCTGATGGGTCCGGCCGGTCTGAAGAATGATCTCGACCAGGGCGGCCCGCGCAAATCGGCGGGTGGTGACGAAGTGGGTGACGGCTTCCTTCCCGGTCTTGACCTTGCTCGAGAAGCGCCGGCGGTGGTGGGGGTGCCGGCCGTAGAGAGTTCGAATCGTGCCCTTCGCAACCGGGGCGCCGTGCACCAGCGCGAGGTACGTCTTTTTCACAATTCGCGCCTTGAATGAGGCCTGTAGGGCGGTCAGCGCGGCGTCGTTCTTCGCCACCACCAGCAGGCCCGACGTGTCCTTGTCGAGGCGGTGAACGATGCCCGGGCGCAGCTCGCCGCCAATGCCCGCCAGGTCGCTGACGTGAAACAGCAGCGCGTTGACCAGGGTCCCGTCGCGGTTGCCCGCACCGGGGTGGACGACCATGCCCGCGGCCTTGTCGAGCACCAGCAGATCTGCGTCCTGGTAGACCACCTTCAGAGGAAGATCCTGCGCGGTCAACTCGGTGGGGGCGACCGCGGGGACATCGACTTCCAGGGCCTCGCCCCCTTTCAGTCGCAGCGCTGCGCGAACCGGCTTGCCTTCGAGCGTGACGCGGCCCTCTTCGATCAGCGTCTTCAGCCGCGAGCGGGTGAGCTCGGGCAGCACAGAGGCCAGGTGCTGATCGATGCGTGCGCCCCGCGCTTGCGGCGCGACGACGACGCGGGTCACCAGATCTTCGACTTCACGTGCCCCTTGGGGCGAATGACGATGTCGCAGATCGCGCGATCGAAAAAGTTGGTACGGGTGAAGATCTCTTGAGAGACGCGGGTCTTGAAGAGCTCACGCCCCTCTTCGATCTCGTCTTTGAGCGTCTCGAACAAGTTGTCGTGTTCGATGCCCTTGATGATCTTCTGCTCGTTGTAGAGAGAAATGTCGGAAGCGATGGCCCTCGCCAGCCGCATCGCCTTCATTCGTTCTTCGTCGGTCATCGAAGTGAGCATTGTTCAGGTCGCGCCCGTTTTGGTCAACCTTTCGAACGGATCCGATCAACCAGCGACAGGTAGCTACGGGATACCTTCACCCCGTCCAGCCGCAGCTCTTTGGCGAGGGAAATCAAGATTCCGCGCAGGTACACGGTCGCGGGAAGCGCGTCGTACCGGTCGGCCTCCACGTTTTCCAGATGCTTGGAGCCAATGCGGGTGCGCTCGGCGACCACCGCCAGCGAAAGCCCCAGCTCGGTGCGTACCCGGCGCAGCAGCTCGCCGTTGTATTCGGCATTGGCGGGGATCTCGATCGGCCGAGGGGCCGATGGGCGGACGGCTGGGCTGGGTCGCGGCACCATCGGTAACGCCGCCTCTTCTGAGATTCGATCTGCCTCGAGGGCCGCTGCCGGAAGCGCGGCGGCCGCGGGAATGGCTGTGCCCCCCGGCGCAGAGGCGATCGGACTTGCGGGGACCTCCGGGGCGGCGGCGAGTGGAACCGCGGGCCTCACGGGGCCGACCGGCACGGCTGTCACCGGAAGGGCAACGCGCAGCGGCGGTGAGGGGTGGTCGGCCCGTCTGAGCAGCTCGCCCATCTCGAGTTGGCTGGCAGCGGGCCGTTCAATCTTCGGCTCGCGCGGGGGCAGCCCGAGCTCCTCGTCATAAAGAGCGCGGAGCTCGTCGTCGGCGAGCACCTCCAACGCCTCGCGCAGACGCTTGCGCAGCGCACCCGCGGTCGCCGCATCGGCCAGCCCGTAGTGGGCCAGCTGATCGTCGGCGTACATCGCGTTCAACCGTTCCCACGCGGAACGAACCTCAGCCGCGCTTGCCGAGACCGAGATCTCGAGCAGCTCGTAGAACGACTGGGCGGCAAACGGCTTCACGGGTCCAATGCAAGCAGGTTTTCGGCAAGACGCCTCAAACCAAGTGATGCAGCGCTCGAAGGAGCCGCGGTGAGCAGGGCCTGCCGAGCCCGTACCGCCTTCCACACTTCATCGTCGTGACCGACCGTCCCGAGGTGCCCCAGCTGCAGCCCAAAAAACTTTTTCCACGCGGACACCACCGTCGGACCCAGATCGTGATCGGCCCGGGTCCTCGCCTGGTTCACGACCAGCCACGGATGAAAGCCGCCCAACAACAGCTCGAGCTGCGCTGCGACCGCCGGACTGTCGATGCGCAGCCGGGCCGCCAATTCCCAGGGGGTGCGCGCCGTCGGGTCTCGCCCCGCCAGAACGCGCGCCATCGCCTCGGCCAGGCCGGGGTCTGCAAGGCCCTGCAGCCGCCGAAAGAAGCTGGCCTTGATGAACCGGTAGGCATTCTCGATCGACGTAGGCTCAGGCAACAGAACGACGAGCCCCAGGTCGGCAGCGAGAAAAAAGTCGAGCACGTTGAACGCGGTTCCGGCCCCCAGATCGAGGATCACGTAGTCGGCATCCAACGCGCGAAGGTGGCGCAAGAGCCGGGCCTTCTGCGAATGGTGGGGGTTGGCGGCATCGATCGAGTCGTGAGCGCCGGCGATCAGGCCCAGCCGTTCGGCGCCTCCGCTGACGATCGTGTCTTCCAGCCGCGCGACCCGGTTGCTGATGAAGTCCGAGAGAGAGACCGCCGGCTGGCCCACGCCCAGGCAGGTATGAAGGTTGGCGCCTCCCAGGTCTGCGTCGAGCAGCACGACCCTGGCCCCGCGGGCGGCGAGCGCGAGCCCGAGGTTGGCCGAGACCAGCGATTTCCCGATTCCACCCTTCCCGCCTCCGACGGCGATCACCGTGCGGGCTCTGGCTTTGCCCGGCCCCGGGGCGCGCGGCCGTGGGAAGTGAAGAACCTTGTTCGCTTCTTCGGGCATGTTTCGCGCGCTACTCCTCGTTCAGCTCGACGTTCCAGTAAGACGCGTCGGCAATCGAGAGGAACGGCAGCCACTCGCGATAGTTGGCCTTCTTCCCGGGGCCGCGAAAAAACGGGGTCCATCGGGGTCGCAGCGGCGCCCGAATGAGCTTCATCCCCGCCTGCTCGGGAGTTCGACCGCCCTTGCGCAAGTTGCAGTCGATGCACGAGCAGACGATGTTTTCCCACGACGTGCGGCC
>JAYVCD010000281.1:0-3803 GCA_043750125.1 Archangiaceae bacterium
TAGAGGTTGTACTTGCACGAGACGAAGTTGCACGGACGAGGGCTATTGACGCAGTCGGCGCGCGTCTTCGGGCGGCTGGTCTCGATCTCGCGCAGCAGGTCTGCTTCTTCGGGGTCGACCTGCCCGCCCTGGCGGCGGCGGCGCAGATCGCGCGCCATCTCTTTTCGGGACATCGTCTTCGAGCGGCGGCGCTCGTCGAGCTCGGCGGCATCGGCTTTCAACGGCGGAATCTCCAACGGCGGAACCTCTTCCTTGGCTTCGTTCATATGTGCCGCTCCATTGAATACCGGCGCTGCGCCGGTAGAAAGATGTTCTTCATCCTGCATGGACGTATTCCCCCCCCGTCTTCCGGGCGGTGACTGCGCTGCCGAACCGCGCGACCGCACGAACCAACGCGGTCGCCTGCTCTCTTAAGGTCTTCAACTCGCCCTGCAGCTGGGTGCGCTGTCGATCGGCAAAGGTGCGTTCGGTCAACTCGGAAGCAAAGCCGTCGAGCACTTCGCCCAACTCGCGCTCGAGCTGATCGATGTGGTTGGCGAAGAAGATGAAGGACCGTTTGATCTCTTCGAGCGTCTGGCCCTCGGCCATCATCTTCTTGATCGCGTTGATTCGGCGCACCGCCTCGACCGGGTAGAGCCCCTGGCTGCCGCGGTGCTTGCCCTTGCGTCCGACGCGCCGGCTGCGGGGCAGCAAACCTGCCTGGACATACTTGCGGAACGTCGCCTCGGACAGCCGCACGCCCCGGGGGCGAAAGATCTCGAGGATGACGCGCGCTGGAACGCCTGACGCGTAGTCCTTTTCAATCCGCTCGAGCTCTTCCGGCCGAAGAATCTCCAAGTGACCCCTTCCCGCAAAAAAAACGATAAACACTCAATGGAGAACACTGAGTATGAGCCAATAAATATCAGATACTGAATAGATCCGTCAAACGCAGATGAAACAAAAACACTACAGGCCCTCGACCGAACCCAGGTCGCACCCGCTCGCGCCTGTCGGAATCCGTTGCAGAAAAGCGACGAACGACGCGAATCGGGACACGCAGTTGGAGCGTGCGTGCTCCTGAAAGTGTCGCTCGTTGAAGTGCGGGAAGAGCTCAGTCGCGCGCTGGGGCGACGGCTCGATTCACCGCCAGACAAGAAAAAAGCCCCACGCCGGTAATCGGGCGTGAGGCTCGAAAATCGTTACGGCTGCGGCGGCCGGGTCAGTTCGATCGGAACTCGGCGTCCACCACATCGTCCTTCTGCGGAGTGGCCTGGCTTCCCGGCGCCGACCCGTCAGCTCCTGCGGGAGCCTGAGGCCCCCCGGGAGGATTGGCCGCGCCCGCCGCGCCGGCGGCCTTGTACATTTCCTCGGCGGCCTTGTGGCTGATCTGCTCGAGCTTGGTCAGCGAGGCTTCAATCGCTGCCTTGTCCGTGCCTTCGCGAGCGGTGTTGAGCTCCTTGACCGCCGCTTCGAGCGCGGTAGCCGTCTCGGCGCCGATCTTCTCTTTGTTTTCCTTGAGCAACTTTTCCATCTGATAGCTCAGGTTCTCGGCCTTGTTCTTCACTTCGATCAGCGCGCGGCGTTCTTTGTCCGACGCTTCATTGGCCTGAGCATCCTTCACCATCTTCTCGACCTCGTCCTTGGCCAGGCCCGACGAGTGGGTAATGGTGACTTTGGCTTCCTTGCTGGTCGCCTTGTCCTTGGCGGTCACGTTGAGAATGCCGTTGGCATCGATGTCGTAGATGACTTCGATCTGAGGCACTCCCCGAGGCGCCGGAGGCAACCCGGTGAGGTGGAAGCGGCCCAGGCTCTTGTTGTCCGTGGCCATATCGCGCTCGCCTTGCAGCACGTGGATCTCGACCTGCGATTGTCCGTCTGCCGCGGTCGAGAACACCTCGGACTTGCGGGTGGGAATCGTGGTGTTGCGTTCGATCAACCGGGTGAAGACTCCACCCAACGTCTCGACGCCCAAAGACAGCGGCGTCACGTCGAGCAGCAAGATGTCCTTCACCTCACCGGACAACACGCCGGCCTGAACCGCCGCTCCGACCGCGACCACTTCGTCGGGGTTCACGGTGCGGTTCGGCTCGCGGTTGAAGAGCTTCTTCACCGCTTCGATCACTCGGGGAATGCGGGTGATGCCACCGACCAGAATGACTTCGTTGATCGCCGACAGCTCGAGGCCCGAGTCCTTGATGCACTTGCGGCACGGGTCCAGCGACCGTTCGACCAGGTCGTCGATCATCGCCTCGAACTTGGCCCGGGTCAGCTTGACGTTGAGGTGCTTGGGGCCGGTCGCGTCGGCGGTGAGGAACGGGAGGTTGATGTCCGTTTCCATCACGCTCGACAGCTCGATCTTGGCTTTCTCAGAGGCTTCCTTCAGCCGCTGAATGACCATCTTGTCCTTCGACACATCGAGGCCGGTGTCCTTCTTGAACTCGGAAATCAGCCAATCCATGATCCGCAGGTCGATGTTGTCCCCGCCCAGGTGGGTATCGCCGTTGGTGGCGAGCACTTCGACCGCGCCTTCGCCCATGTCGAGAATCGAGATGTCAAAGGTGCCGCCGCCGAAGTCATAGACCGCGATCTTCTCGTTCTTCTTGCGGTCCAACCCGTAGGCGAGCGCCGCCGCAGTGGGCTCGTTGACGATGCGGCGCACGTTGAGGCCGGCAATCTCGCCTGCGTCCTTGGTGGCCTGGCGCTGAGCGTCGTTGAAGTACGCCGGCACCGTAATCACCGCGTCGGTGACCTTCTCGCCCAGGTAATTCTCGGCTGCGCGCTTGAGCTTCAGCAGCACCTGCGCCGAAATTTCGGGGGCCGAGTACTGCTTGCCATCGATCTCGACCCGAGCGTCGCTGTTGGGCCCCTTGGCCACCTTGTAGGGGACCAGCTTGGCTTCTTCGGACACCTCGTCGTACCGGCGACCCATGAACCGCTTGATCGAATAGATCGTGCGTTCCGGATTGGTGATCGCCTGCCGCTTGGCGACCTGTCCCACCAGGCGTTCCCCATCTTTGGTGAAAGCGACGACCGAAGGCGTGATGCGGGTGCCTTCCTCGTTGGTGATGACCTTTGGCTCCCTGCCTTCCATGATCGCCACCACGCTGTTCGTGGTCCCAAGATCGATTCCGATAATCTTTGCCATGTCAGTTCTCCCTAAAGTGTTGATAACGCGGACGGATTTTCCGACGGCTCCGGCCAAGCTAACCGCGAAATTCCACCTGTCAAACCGCAGGCCAGTCGATCGTGGGATCCTTCCAGCTGCATAGCCGGCTTCGCACCACTGCCACCGCCCCGATGCAGCGCAGCGCGTCGACCTCGCCACGCCCCTGCCGTTTCAAAGGCTTAACGCACCACGTCAGATGGCTTAAAACCTGCTTTGTTCCCCACTTACAAGCAGGGGCCAGGAGGCCGACATGTGGGTTCAACCGTTCCGCAACGATGTGCAGCAGGTGCCGCCCCGAGTCGAGGCGGAGCACAGAGTCGCGGTGTTGCTCAATGCCAACGCCCGGAAGTACAGCAGCAAGATCGTTCGATCTCTTTCGCACGTGGTCCCGGAAGGGGACCTCTACATTTCGCGCTCTGAGCTCGACGCCCGCCGCATCGCCCAGGCCGTGCTCGACCGGCGGTACCACACCGTCTTTCTAGGCGGGGGCGACGGCACCTTCAGCAGCTTCGTGAACGAGATTATGAATCAGGTGGAGCTTCGTCGGCAGCACCACCCGTCCCTGGCCGCCCCGCGCTTCGGAGTGTTGAAGCTCGGCACCGGCAACTCGGTAGCGACGCTGATGCGATCTTCCTCCACCCGCGCAGATGGGATT
>JAYVCD010000282.1:0-18206 GCA_043750125.1 Archangiaceae bacterium
AGGTGCCGTCGGGCGCCAGGACGCGAAGAATCTCGCGCGCGGCAGCCCCAATATTGGGAAAAAACATCAGGCCAAACCGGCACAGCGCCACGTCAAAAGCGCCGTCCTCGAAGGGCAACGCTTCGACCCCGCACACCCGCGTTTCGAAATTCGAAAGAGTGCGCAGGCGGGCCTTGTCCTGCGCCACGATCAACATCTCTTCGGCCACGTCGGTCGCGATCACTTTGCCTCGCGGGACCTGCAGGGCGGCCGACAGCCCGGGCTCTCCGGTTCCGGCCGCGAGGTCCAGCACCTTGAAATCGTCGCGCCACTTCACTGCCTCCACCATCTGGGTGGCGACCGGATTCATGAAGCGCATGAACAGCTCATCCCACTTGCGCCAGCCCACCGAAAACGTGTTCCAGCTTGCCCGCTGCTGTTCCCGAATCTCGATTTCTTGCGCCGACAAAGGGTGCGTGTTCATCGCCAAGAATTACCACGGAGCCCGAAGTTCAGGTCGAACGTCGCTGCAAGATTTTGGTATGCTTTTCGTGCAGCGGCTGCCCCGGACTTCGAATTGATTTGCTCCAGTGCGGTTTGCCTGCCACCATCTACAGGGTCAGACGCAGGGGGTTTTACGAGAGCATCAAGATTGGTTTTCCGGGCGTTGATCTCAATAGCGTTCCTGGGGTGCTTCGTTCCCCGGACTACCCACGCGGCTGCCTGGGGATCTCCAGAGGGAACTCTGGTGATTACTCAAACCAGCCTTGCGGATTTCTACGAAATCTACGCTCGCAACTCGACCAACAAGATCCTGTTGGAAAAGAAGGGCGGCTCGGTGGTCGAGGTCGGCACCGTTCGCCGGTTTGGATTTTTCCTGACCGGAGAATACGCCCTGTCAGATCGGGTGACCGCCCAGCTCAGCCTCGGATATTTCTATACCCAGCACCTGAATGTGGGCCCGAACCTCGCCCTGTTCGAGCCCGACACCCACCCCAACACTCAGAGCGGACTGCAAGATCTGACGGGGTTGATCAAATTCCTCGCCTACCAGCACCCGGGAACCGTTGCCTTTGGCGTGGCCCCCTACCTGGGCTTCGCCTTTCCGGTGCAGAAGTACGATACCTCGGTCAACAACCCGATTGGCGATGGCGTTTTGTCGCTCGACCTCGGACTTGCGCTCAGCGTCGCCCTTCCCAAGGCAGGCTTGTTTTTCAATGGCGACGCTGTCTACCGGGTTCGCGAACGAAAGAACTTCGGAGGAAACCTGATCTACGACCAGGTTCAGCTGATGTTCGAAGCGGGCTACTTCATCCTTCCCAGCCTCTCGATTCGGGCGATGGTCCGCTACTACGAGTCGCTGGGCGGGCGAACCCTCAGCTTCGTCACCGACCCTGGCCAGGGGACTCAAACTTCGATGCAGTTGTTTCAAAACCCGTTGGTCTACGACCAGGACGGGCTCTTCGTCGGCGGCGGACCCTACCTGCAGGTCTCGGATTCGTTCGGCATCGGGCTCAACTACGTCCAGGCGGTCTGGTTCCGAAACCTCGCCAACGTGAAAACAGTGGTCCTCTCCTTGAGCTACAGCCCGGCGTTCAGCCGGACCCCGCCCCCCGAAGAGCCCTACCCGCTTCCCGCCGACGAAATGCAGCCCGAGCCCGCGACCGGGCTGGCCCCCGCCCCTCCTGCGCATTGATGGCTGGGGCCCGGTGCCCCTGCGATTCATTCGAAGCTGAAGCGGGAATCCAGCGACAGCGAGAGCTTGCCGGTCGCGGGTCTGCGTTGAATCCCCACGCCGATTCCCAGCTGCGGAAGCATACAGCGCTTGGACCAGCGCGCCGAGAGACCCGACGTGACCGCCTCGGGCATCGCGTTCTCGATGGCCAGCTCTTCGGGCAGGTATTGGTGATGAACCCGCGGTTTTTGAATCGCCTGCTCCAGAGACAAGCCATCGGCGATGGTTCCGACGATCAGCTGGGTGAGCATGGTCGGAATGCGCGGGCCGCCCGAGCCGCCGACGATCAGCTCGGCTTCCAGGCCTGATCGCACGACGGTGGGAGACATCGAGCTCACCGGCCGGCGACCGGGCTGCAGCAGGTTCCGTTCGCCGGGAACCAGGTCGTACCAATTGGGGGCATTGGGGGCGAGCAGGAAGTCATCGAGGCAGTTGTTGAGCAGGTAGCCCCCGCCGTCCACCATCAGCTTCGAGCCGAACAGGGTGTTCAAGCTGAAGGTGAGTGAGACCGCATTGCCTGCCGAATCGAGCAGCGAAAAGTGGGTGGTATTCTTCGAGTCCCCGAAATGATCGGGCCGAGGGCGCGGGTCCAACACTTCGCTCTCGAACTGCTGGAGATCGGGCTCGGTGCGCACCCGATTGAGCAACACCGAAAATTCGTGGTGCTGCTCGGCGGACATGTGATCGGGGTCGCCGGCGTGCTCGCGCATCAGCGCAAAAGCGACGCGAAACGTCCTTCCCATCAGGTCGAGTCGTTCAGTTGAACCCGGAGCCATTGAAAGGGCCCCTGAGCTCTGGAGCAGGGCCAGACTGATCTGAACGATCATTCCGCCCCCGGAAGGCAGCCCGGCGGTGACGACCTGCCGGCCACAAAAATCGGTCACGATCGGCTCGCGCCACTGGGGCCGATAGTTGGCGAGATCTTCTTCGTCGAGCACTCCGCGCTCGGCGCGAATCGTCGCTGCGAGCTGCTTTGCGACCCGGCCGGTATAAAAAGACATCGGCCCGTCTTCAGCCAACACCCTCAAGGTCTGGGCCAGGTCTCGCTGCCGCAGAAGCCTACCGGGCTGCAGCGGCTTTCCCTCGTGGCTGAACACCCGGCGCGTCGATTCATACCGGCTGAGTTGATCGTTGAAGAGGTCGAAGTAGGCCGCCTGCCGGGTGGTGAGCCAGGTCCCATTTTCGGCCAGCTCGATGGCCGGCTGGGTCACCCTTTCCCACTTCCAGGTTCCAAAGCGTTCGAGTGCCAGCGCCAGTCCGGCCACGGTCCCGGGAACGCCTACGGCCAGCGCTCCCACCCGCGAGGAATCCGCGGCTGCATTCGAAATCAGGTGGTGGGTGGTGATGCCGCGAGGGGCCGTTTCCCGGAAGTCGAGGAAGTGGACCTGGCCGTCGGGACGGTGGATGAGCATGAAGCCCCCTCCCCCCAGGTTTCCTGCCTGAGGGTAGCTGACCGCCAGAGCGAGCGCGGTGGCCACCGCGGCATCAATCGCGTTGCCGCCTTCCCCCAAAACCCGACTGCCCATGGCCGAAGCGATTGGGCAATAAGAGACGACGCACCCGTTCTCTGGGCGGAGTACTGGCTGCGGGCTGGTTCTCATGTTTCGATTTCGACGACGAGGCGGATCCTATATATCTTGGGCTCAACCGTCAGGGGACAAAATGACCATTGCCGACCGCATTGACGCCTTGCTCGATCGGGATCTGCGGACCTCGAAACCACGAACCAACGGCATCACCGTCATGATC
This sequence comes from Archangiaceae bacterium, assembly GCA_043750125.1. Lineage (GTDB taxonomy): Bacteria > Myxococcota > Myxococcia > Myxococcales > Myxococcaceae > JAGSPQ01. The sequence continues at coordinate 3,464 of JAYVCD010000282.1, forward strand.
GATAAAGGTCAGATGGGCGCGAACACCATCGCCGACTTCGCCGCCCAGGCCGGGGCCTATTGCGACTACGCGAAGATCGCCTGGGGCAGCTCGCTGATCACCGGAAACCTCGTCGACAAGATTGAGACCTACCGGAAGGCATCGATCATTCCTTCGTTGGGCGGGACCCTGTTCGAGTACGCCTTCTTGAGAAACAAGGTTCCCCAGCTGTTCGACCTGGTGAAGGACCTCAAGATCCACATTGAAATTTCAGACGGCGTCATCGACCTGCCCCGCGCTGAAAAGCTGAAGTGGATTGAGAAGTTCGCCACCGTGACCGATGTCTGGTCAGAGGTCGGCGGGAAGATCAATCGACAGGACCTCGATTGGAAGAAAGTCGTCCACGAGGAGCTCTCAGCAGGCTCGAAGAAAATCGTGGTCGAAGGCCGCGAGCTCGGGCCGGCGGGAATGGCCAAGGAAGAAGATGTGCGCAGCGAAGTGGTCGAAAAGGTGCTCGCCGGGGCGCGCCTTGAAGATCTCGTCTTCGAGGCCTTCGAGCGCCGCCAGCAGACCTGGTTGGTCAAGCATCTGGGCCCCAACGTGAATCTCGCGAATATTCCTCCGACCGATTTGCTGACGCTCGAGTCTTTTCGTCGCGGCCTCAAAGAGCACACCTTGCTGCATACCGCCGAGCTCATTTCCAAGCGCAAGGCGACCTCGGACGAAGCTGCTGCAAAAGCCAAGCGCTAGGTGAGGTCGACTCTCAAGCCCCGCGCTCGCGGGACGCGCAAGCCCCAGCCGACGCTCGATGCCGAGCTCGATGAGCTGCTGTTGGCAATGCCCAACCCCGCTCAGACGATTGCGAGGCTCGACGAGAGCTTGCGCAAACGGGGGCTGTACTTCGGGGAAGGCCTGGTGCCCACCTTCCTGCGGCCCCACCTGCTCGAAGCGCCGACCCTCGACCGTTGGGCCGGCGAAGCAGAGGCGCTGTTCACGCTGCTCGAGGAGCTGGCCCAACGCGCTTTGCCGGATCGCGAGCTGTGCCGCTGGCTGGGCTTTTCGGATTCGGCGCTCGAGCTGTTTCGAATTGATCCGGGCTACCGGCGAAACGTCGTCATCGCCCGGCCCGACGCGATCCAGGTCGGGAAGCAGGCGCTCTATGTCGAGGCGAACACCGACAGCCCCGCGATGATGACGTTTGCCGACGAGATCGAAGCGGCGTTGCTCGAGCTCGAGCCGTTGGCGGGGTTGGCCTCGAGGTTCACTGCGACGCGTCGCTGCGAGGCGCTGCTGACTGCCCTGCTGGCCTGTTACCGCGAGTGGGGAGGCAAAGGACTTCCGTCGATGGCGGTGGTCGATTGGCCGGGAGAAAAAACCGCCCACGAATTGAAGGTCACGGTTCGGACCTTCAAGCGATTGGGCCTCGAGGCGATTGTCGCCGCCCCCCATCAGCTCAAGTACCAGCGGGGAAAGTTGTGGGCCGGAAAGCGGAAGATCGACTTCGTCTACCGTCGGGTCCTCTGCAATGACTTCTTCACCCGAGCCGACGAGCTTAAGCCGCTGCTGTCGGCGTATCGCGACGGTAAGGTCTGCATGGCGAACCCACTGCGCTCGTACCTGGTGGGATCCAAGTCGATGTTGGCGCTGTTGCATGACGAGACGAACGCCGCGGGCCTGACGCTCAAACAAAGGGCGCTGGCGATGAGGTTGCTGCCGTGGACGCTGAACGCTTCCCCCCATGACCGGGTGGGACGGCGCAACTGGGTGCTGAAGAAGTCCGAGAGCCACGGCGGCCAGGACGTGATCATCGGCGCGCTGTCCGATGATGCGACGTGGAACACGGCGCTGGCGAAGTCCAAAACGGAACGGTGGGTGCGTCAGGCCTTCACCCCGGTTTCGAAGATTCGTCTGCCCGTTCTGGAAAACGGACGGCTGGTGTTCCGTGAACGTTTCATCAATTGGAACCCGTTCATCTTTGGCGGGAAGCACGGCGGCAGCATCAGCAGAGTCAGTGCGTCGGAGTTGATCAACATCACCCGGGGCGGGGGACTGCTGCCCACGATGCGAATCGAGCCCAAGCCCTGACGATGCAGGTCGACCGCCACCACCCCGCGCGCCTGGGCGACGAGACGTTGGACGTTGCGGTGGTGATCGACGTGCTGCGCGCTACGTCCACCGCGGTGGTCCTGCTGGCGAAAGGGGCGAAGGGGCTGGCGGTGGTGGCCTCACCCGCGGGCCTGTCGCTGCTCAGCGCGGACGAGGGGCCGTACCTGTACGTCAGCGAGTTCTCGCAGCTGGCCGCGCAGGGAGACCGAATCGACAATTCGCCGGTTCAGGCCGAGCAGCTGCAACTGGCCGGGCGGACGGCAGTGTTGATTACGACCAACGGGACCCGAGCGCTCGACGCGGCCGCCAGTCGGTCGACCCAGGTGCTGGTGGCGAGCTTCCTCAACGTGACCGCGGTGGCCCGCCACCTCGAGCGCATCAAGGCGCGGAGGGTGACGCTGCTGCCCGCGGGCGATTTTGAAAAGGGCGAGACCCGCCCCGAGGACGAGCTGTGCGCGGACGCGTTGGAACAGCTGCTGAGCGGCGGCCGGCCGGACCTCAAGTCACTGGCCGAGGCTTGCCGCAACCACGCCCGAATCGAACGCAGAATTCTGGCAGAAACGGGGTTTGCGGCCGATCTGGAGCTCTGTTTGAGCTCCGACCGGTACCCGGTGGTGCCCTCGTATCAGAGCAGGGCCCCGGGCCTGGGCTGGCTCAGTCTGGAGCTTGCGAATTAGGTCGGGCTTTCAGCGGTACAGCTGGGCGACCGATTCGGCGTACCCGTTGTAGAGCTCGGTCGGAATTCGCGCTCCGCCGTCGATCGGCTGTTCGGTGGCCTGCGACCACCGGGGGTGGGAAATGCCCGGATTCACGTTCGACTCGAAGTCATATTCTGAAGGAGTAATCGAGCTCCAGAATGACGACGGCTGATCTGCGACCAGCTCGATGCGGACGACGGACTTGATGCTCTTGTAGCCGTACTTCCAGGGCACGACGAGCCGCACCGGAGCCCCATTCTGCGCGGGTATGGGCAAGCCATAGATCCCGGTGGCCAGAAAGGTCAGCTCGTTCATCGCCTCGTCCAGCCGCAGGCCTTCGAAGTAGGGCCAGGGCAGATTGCCCGTCGTTGCCTGGCCCGGCATCTGGTCCGGGCGGTGGGCTGAAATAAAACGAACGAACCTGGCTGAAGAAAGGGGCTGCACCTTGTTGAGCAACAGGGCCAGTGGAAACCCGGTCCACGGAACGGTCATCGACCACGCTTCGACACACCGCAGCCGGTAGACACGCTCTTCAAGGGTCAACGAGCGGATCAGCGCTTCGAGATCGAACGTCTGAGGTTTCTGAACCAGACCGGTGACTTCGAGGGTCCACGGGGAAACCTTGAAAGCGTCGATGGTGCGCCAGACGCTGCCTTTTTCCGAGGTGAACTCGTAGAAGTTGTTGAAGTGGGTGGCCTGGTACTCCCTCGAGAGAGGTCGGGCTTCGGGGTAGAGGCGGTTGCGCGCCGCCGGGTAGAGGTCGGCCAGAAACTCTGAGCGGGGGTGCAGGGGGCCTGGAACCTGATCGGGCTCGACCGAGAGGTAACAGCCGCCGATCAAAGGACTCAAGCCGACCATTCCCAGGCCTGCGAGCAATTGCCGACGATTCAAATAGGTGGGTTCGGGTGTGATGACCGACGAAGGCAATTCCCAGCGTTTTCGATTTCGATTCAAAGGCATGGGGACGTTTGGCGATGGTACCAGCTATTCAATTTGAGGTCCGAGGGCGGCTACATTTGCCTCATGCCCTGCCGGACAAACCCACCCCCTGGGTCGAAGGGAAACGGTTGACCCAACGTTTGGCGTGGGAACGGTGCGCGGGCCCGATGCGCATGGCGCGTGAAGAGGTTCATGTCTGGCGCATCGAGCTCGACCGATCACCGGACGAGGTCGCCGCATTGAAGCAGTCGCTCAACGCCGCCGAGGTCGACCGGGCCCACCGCTTTCATTTCGAGAAAGATCGCAGTGACTTCCTGGTGGCCCGAGGCTCGCTGCGGGCGGTGTTGGCGCGCTACCTCGACCAGGCTGCGAAGACTTTGGAATTCAAATACGGAGCGCAAGGCAAGCCGCACCTCGAGCGCGAGGGCTTCTCGTTCAACCTGTCCCACTCTGGGCGCCTGGCGCTGATCGCAGTTTCCGGAGGGGACGCGGTGGGCGTGGACCTGGAATTCATCAAAGAGCAAACCAGCGGGCTGGACGTGGCCCGACATTTCTTCTCACCCGACGAGCGCCAGGTGTTGATGTCCCGCCCGCCCGCCGAGCAACAGCAGCTCTTCTTCACCTGCTGGACGCGCAAAGAGTCGTTCATCAAAGCCGCGGGAGGAGGCCTGAGCATGCCGCTGGCCCAATTCGACGTGCTCTGGCCCGGGCTGCAGGGGTGTGGATTGCGCCAGCGCGGAACCCCGGTCCCCGGAAACTGGTCGATCAACGACCTTCATCTTCCCGATCAGGGTTATGCGGCGGCACTGACGGTCGACCTTTGCTCTCCGGTGATCCGTTGTTGGAATTGGAACGAGCAGTAATCCACCGCCCACAATCGACGGCGAGACCGAGCACCGCTCCAATGCCTATCGCCCAGAGGGGCCAGGCGCGAGGGGACCAATCACCCCGGGTATCAAAGACATCAAGCACCTCGTAGGTGAGCGGCGCGGCAAGAGTCCAAACCAACCACACGGCGGACGGGGCAATCGCAATCGCAGGCACCAGGGGGGTGAGGTACCAGGGAAAGAGAATCGGGCTGGTCAGCAGCGAGGCGCCGAGGACATCGGAAGCGTGGGCCGACCGCACCAGGCTGAGCCCGACCACCGCGGCCAGGGCGACGAGCAAGGAGAGTGCGACCGCATGCTCGGAACCGACGACCGATTTCAGCACCGAAAAACCGGGGGAACCAAAGCGCCACCGCAAAAAGAACTCGGCCAGGCTCCCCACCGGCTGCAGACCCATGGCCAGCGCCCCCCCGTAGCCCACCGCCATCACTGCGACGGCGGTGCTGATCATCTTCACCGAAAAAATCCGGGTTTCCTTCGCCGCAAGGGGAAGCAGGAGCACGAGGGGTAGAAACTTGATCAACCCTCCGAGGCCGAGCACGGCTCCGGTCGCAATCGGGCGGCGACGGCCGGCGAACAACAGGCCCGCGACGACTGCGAAGGTCGAGAGCGCATCGAGGTGGGCGCCGATGCCGCTCTCGAGGACCAGCAGCGGACTGAGCGCCACCAGGGCGAGGTGGCGCGAGGCACAGCGCTCTTCGAGCATGCGGACGGCGAGCCCCAGCGCCCCGAGCGCAGCGGCGGTCACGACGGCCTTCCACGCCCAGAAAGCCAGCGTGGGCCCGAACGCGGCGCAGGCGGCAAAGAGCGCAATCGCCCCCGGAGGGTAGAGCGTCACATAGGCGGCGTGCTCAGGCGCAACGGCCCAGGCGGGCTGCAGCGCGGCCGCCAACGCAGAGTCCGCCGCGACGCGATAGGGGTCCAGACCTGCGAGCGCCACCCGCCCGTCCCACAAGTAGCGACGGACGTCGTGGGTGGTGAAGGCCGGAACGAAGAACAAGAGCGCGCGTGCGGCGAGGCCGGCCCCGAGGATCCAACGACCCGAATCGTGCGGGGTTCGACTCGAGAGCGCCCAGACCCCGAGCATCAGCGCGGTCAAGGTCAGATGGAGCGCGAGGGTCCCCATTCCCCGAGAGCCGGCCGGAGCCAGGGCCACCGCATAGGCAAAAGCGGCGACTGCGGGGAAAGCCACACAGAGGGCGCGCAGCCAGGCCCGACTCAACGCCAATGGTCGCTCAAGGACCCCGCCGGCGCAGCGCTGTCAGCGGCCAGAAGAAACGCCCGGCGAGGCTCTTGGGAAACGATTCCAGCCCTTCGAAGCCCAGTCGCTCGGGCTGCCCCTCGGGCATCTCGGCGGTGCCGAAGAGCCAGTCCCAGAGGCTGAAGACCACTCCGAAGTTCCGCCCCGACTGGCCCCGAACGAGCCGGTCATGATGCCAGACGTGCATCTTGGGAGAATTGAAGACGTAGCGCAGCGGCCCCCAGGAAATCGGGAGGTTCGAGTGGTTGAGGTGGCCAATCAAAGTCGAGAAGACGGCGACGGCCATCCAGACCCGACCGTCGATGACTCCCAGGGCGGCGATGGGGAGCGAGGTGACAAACCAGTACACCGTCACCTCGCCCCAGTGGAAACGGAAATTTCCGATGAAGTCGAGCTGCTCGATGCTGTGGTGGACCTTGTGGAACTGCCAGAGGACGGGCACCCGGTGGAGCAGGTTGTGGGTGCACCAGTCGAGAAAGTCTTTCGCCACCAGCAGCAGCCCAAACTGGAGGACGAGGGGAAGGCCGCGGATCAACGCCGCCGCGTCGGCCGCGCCCTTGATGTTCGCGTACACCGGCACCCGGTAGTGGGACGCGAGCCAGCTCGAGGCCAGCCAGGTGAGGATCCCGAGGACATGGCCATGAAAGAGCAGCCAGAACACGTCTTGCGCGAAGCCCGGCCGCAGCGCGCGTTGGTCGGGGCGCCAGGGGAACAGTCGTTCTGCGACGAAGCACAGCGCTGAGAGCAGGAGCAACCAGAAGGCGTAATCGCCCAGGTGGATGCTGAAGAGGCTGAGGATCTGCATGGACCGCAGACTAAACCACAGCGACACCACCGGCAGAGCGGTGACGCGCGCGCTCGGGGTCCGGCAGCGTTTCGTTGACGTCCCAGCGAGCGCCTCCTACGGTTCGAGCCTCGTCGTTCTGCTCACGAGGCTCCCCGCGTGCGATCGTTGCGTTCGAAGCTGGTGCTGTACATCTCTGTGCTGATTGCAGGTCTGATTGGCGCGACGGGGGTGATTGAAGTTCGCAAGCGCTCGGCCGAACTCAACCAGGAACTGATCGAGACCTCGGAAAACTTTTCGGCCATTTCCGCGCCGAGCGTGCTCGAGCGGACCCGGTCTCTGTACTACCAACCAGCGCGCTTCCCCGAGCTCGAAGCGGCGGTGCGGCAGGTGATGGTGCGCAACCGCGCGCTCACCCGGGTTCAAGTGGTCGACACGCTGTTCGGGATCGTACTGTTCGACAGCATCGAATTCGAAGAGGGCTATTACGGCTTCAAGCGCACTGCCCGGGTCTTCGATGCGCAGCAGTTGCTGTCCGGAATCGAGCTGAACCAGCTGGTGCGCGATCAGAAGGACAAATCGATTCGGGTGGTGGTGCCGTTGTTCGCCGGAAAAGAAATCGCTGACCCGCGCGACGTGAACCGGGCGGTGGTCTTCGACTTCTCGACTGCAGGGGTCGAGAAGGCCCTGGCCGAGATGCGGTTGCGGTACGCGCTTCAGGCGCTGTTGTTTCTGCTGATCGGCATTGCCCTGGCCGCGGTGCAGAGCCAGGCGATCACCCGACCGGTGCGCGAGCTGACCAAGGGCGCGAACAAACTGGCGCGCGGAGACCTGGACCACCGGGTGAAGGTGCGATCGAAGGACGAGCTCGGAGCGTTGGGCCGCACCTTCAACGAGATGGCCGGATCACTGCAGCAAGGCCGCATCGACCTCGTCACGGCGATGGAGCAGCTCGAGCTGCAGAACGTCGATCTCAAAGAGATGGACAAGCTGAAGGACCAGTTCCTCGCCAACACCTCGCACGAGCTGCGAACGCCGATCAACGGAATCCTGGGGCTGGTCAGCGCGGTGCTCGATGGCGCCGACGGCCCGCTCAACCCCAAACAAGCCAACCATTTGCGAATGGTCAAAGAGAGCGGCGATCGCCTCAAGAACCTGATCACAAACATTCTCGATTTTTCGAAGCTCAAGGCCGGTCGCGAACGGTTCGAGATTGCGGCGTTCCGCTTGTCCGACCTGGCCGTTCACGTCGCGGCGCTGGGGGAAGGGCTGTTGCAGGGAAAGATGGTGACGATCGCCGTCGAGCTTCCCGATTCTCTTCCTCCGGTGTTTGGAGACCATGAACGGGTGCTGCAGGTCTTGACCAACCTCGTCGGCAACGCGGCGAAGTTCACCGAGAAGGGTCACATTCGGGTCTACACCAAGCCTCGGGACGGCGAGCTGATGATCGCGGTCGAGGACACCGGGCCGGGCATTCCGCCTGAAGCGCGCGAGTACCTGTTTCAGGAATTCCGTCAGGTCGACGGAACGGCCGCCCGCCAGTTCGAAGGGACAGGCCTGGGCCTTGCGATTTCGAAACAGCTGGTGACGGCGATGAATGGCCGCATCGACTTCAAGAGCGAAGTGGGCCGCGGGACCACGTTCTTCTTTACCCTCCCCACCCGGCCGGGCGCAGCCACGGTTGCGATTCCGGCAGAGGTGGCTTCGAAGGCGGGCGCCAGGGTCGCTCCGGCGGCGTTGTTCCCCACCGGGCTGGTCGGTGGCCCGGGCCGAGCCCCCCGCACCGAAGCCAATGCGTTGCGCGGAAACGGCGAGACGATCATGGTGATCGACGACCAGCCGGCCAACGTCGAAGCGCTTCGCCTGATGCTGATCGACGCGGGCTACCGGGTGTTGGTCTGCCTCGAGCCGCGGCAGTGCATCGAGATGCTGAAGCAGACCAAGGTGCAGCTGGTGCTCAGCGATGTGCGGATGCCGGGAATGACCGGGCTCGAGCTGTGCCGGCAGGCCCGCGCCACTCCTGAGCTGCACAAGATTCCCATCTTCCTCGTGACGGCACAGGCCTCGACCGCCGATGACCTCCACGCAGCCACCGAGGCCGGGGCAGACGCCTACGTTCTGAAGCCGTATGAGCCCGAAGACCTGCTCGAGCGCATTCACGATGTGCTCAAGCCCAAGCCGCAGACCCCGCGCGGAATGGGCCAGCGAATCCTGGTGGTCGACGATCGTGCGGTCGCTGCCGAAGGGCTCGCGGCGCATCTGCAGGCCTACGGCTATGAGGCGGTGACGACCACCGACCCGGCGAAGGTGATTGAAGTCTGCGCTCTGGAAAAGCCGGCGTTGGCGGTGATCGACGTGCGGCTCGGAACGGTCACCGGGTACGAAGTCACGCGGCAGCTGCGCGCGGACGCCCGCTTTTCCCGGCTGCCGATCATTCTGGCTTCGGGCCTGGCCTCGCCTACCGATCGGATGAGGGCGCGCGAAGTGGGGGCCCAGGAATTCATCGCCAAGCCGTTCGCGATTGACGACTTCATGAATCGAATCGCCTTTCACCTCAAGCAGGCGAGCGCCGAGCAGTCTCAGACCGGCCGCGGCGAGAAGGTGCTGGTGGTGGACGACGTGCCGGTCAATGTCGAGGCGCTGGCGGTGCAGCTCGAGCACCGGGGCTACGTGGCCCTGCGTGCGCTGTCAGGCAAAGAGGCGCTCAAGCTCGCCAAGCAACACAAGCCGCAGGTGGTGATCAGTGACGTGATGATGCCGGGAATGACCGGGTACGATCTGTGTCGCGAGATCCAGGCCGATGCCGAGCTCGGCAACCCTCCGGTCATTCTGCTCACCGCGAAGAGCGGCACGCTGCAGGACAAGCTGCAGGGCTTCGACGCCGGGGCGATCGACTACGTCATCAAGCCCTTCGAGACTGAAGAGCTGCTGGCGCGGCTGGGACGCTTGCTGCACCGGGCGCCTGCTTCGGCGGTCAGCAGCTCGCAGACCGGAATCACCCGACTGGTCCAGCCGGTCGCCGACGTGGCCTCTGCGTCGATTGGCGCGGACATTCGCGGCTCGGGAGAGCTGGTGATGTGCGTGGACGACAACCCGATCAACCTCGAGGTCTTGAAGACCCACCTCGAAGCGGTCAGTTACCGCACGCTGATGGCCAAAGACGGCCTCGACGCGCTGGAAAAACTCGAGAATCAACCGGTCGAGCTGATCTTGCTCGACGCGATGATGCCGCGAATGACCGGCTACCAGTTCCTCGAGCGGCTGCGAAAGGAACCGAAGTGGAAGGACATTCCGGTGGTGATGCTCTCGGCCAAGGACCGCAGCGAAGACAGCCTGATGGGGTTCAAGTTGGGCGTGGTGGACTACGTCACCAAGCCCTTCAACCCGCTGCTGCTCGCCGCCAAGGTGGGAGCGATCATTTCCCTTCGCCGGGCCCAGTCGGCGTTGGGAGCGATCAGCTCGGAGCTGAATGTCGCGCGGTTGGTGCAGCAGGCCTCGTTCCCCGAAGGAGTGCTGGACCTCGCCGGGTACGGATTGCGGGGAATGATTCAGTGCGCCGATTCGAGCGGGGGTGACTGGTACGGGTACTTCACCAGCCCGAACAAAGATCGCCTGACGGTGATCGCCGGCGACGTGACCGGACACGGGATCTCGGCCGCGCTGGTGGCCCTGGCGGTGAACAGCATCAAGACCACGGTCGAGTTGATCGAAGGAATGCTCGACACCTCACAGCAGGGTCCGAACGTGCTCAGGGCGTTGGAAGGCAAGGTGCCTCCCCACATTCTGGCGGGGTTCACCCGGCTGTTCGCCACTCCGCATTCCCCTGCTGCGTTGGCGGGGTTGATCAACGAGGTCTTCTGCCAGTCGAAGTCTTTCCTCCAGATGTCGGCGAGTGTGGTCAGCCTTCATCTGCCGACGGGCGAGCTGCGCTACACCCTGGCGGGCGCGCCCAAGCCGCTGCTGCTGAAGAAGGTGGGCGACACCCAGGCATTCCAGGTCAACACCCTCGCCTCCCCCGCGGCTCGGTTGCTCGGGCAAGATCGACAGGCGAAGTACAACGACCACTCGATCATTCTCGGCTCGGGCGAGGCGGTCGTTCTGTATTCCGATGGAGTGACCGAAGCGGAGTCCCCCAACTCCAAGCCGTTCGGGACCCAGCGGCTGGCCGCCTCGCTGACCAAAGCGGCGATGGGCAAGCCAGACCCGGCCCGCCTGCGCGACGGAATCGTCTCGGACCTGTTCCATTACACCGAGGACGCGGCGCTGAAGGACGACGTAACGGTGGTGGTGCTGCAGCGACAGTAGAAAGGCCTCTCGTTCGGGGTTAGGAGACGGGGATGCCCAACCCCATTGCCACATTCGAGACGACGCTTGGCACGTTCACGGCCGAGATTTTCGTCGACCAGATGCCGCTGACTTCAGAGAACTTTCTGAAGCTGGCCCGAAGCGGCTTCTACGATGGCCTCCATTTTCACCGGGTGATCAAGAACTTCATGTTGCAGTTCGGTTGCCCGTTTTCAAAAGACCCAAAGAGCTCGAAGGCTGGAACCGGCGGCCCGCCCTGGGGCGACATCAAGGACGAGTTCACGGTGAAGCTATCGAACGAGCCGCTGACGCTGTCGATGGCCAACACCGGCTCGCCCAACTCGGGCGGCAGTCAGTTCTTCATCAATACGGTACGCAACGACTTTCTCGATTGGTTCAGCCCAGGCGACTCGCGCCACCCGGTGTTCGGAAAGATCGTCTCGGGCGCCGACGTGGTGAAGAAAATCGAGACCACGCCTGCCGATGCCAACGACGCGCCGCGGACGCCGGTGAAAATGATCAAGGTCGTGGTCTGAGGCTGTTTCTCACTCGTGCCGAAGCGCTTCGATCGGATCGAGGCGTGAGCCACGCCACGCCGGGTAGAAGCCGAAGAAGACCCCCACCCCGACCGACGCGAGCACGGCAACGAACATCCCCGTGATGGACAGGGGCATCGGCCAGCCCAGGCCGCGTTCGAAGGCGGCGGCGCCGATCAGACTGAGGCCGATGCCGAGCACGCCTCCGATCAGACTGAGGACGACGGCTTCGCCGAGGAACTGAAGCCAGACGGCGGTGGGCGTCGCTCCGACGGCGAGGCGGACCCCGATCTCTCGCGTGCGCTGAGAGACGCTGGCGAGCATCACGTTCATGATTCCAATTCCCCCCACCAGCAGAGAGACCGAAGCGATGGTCAGCAACAACCGCGAGAGCGTGTTGCTGGCTTCGACCTGGGCTTTGAGCACTTCATCGGGACGACGAATGTTGAAGTCGTCGTCATCTCCGCGAACGATTCGGTGCCGCTCGCGCAGCAGTTTGTTGATCTTGTCGATCGCCGGGTTCACCGCGTCGGCCCGAATTGCCGAGCACAGAATGTCATCGAGAAACAGAGACGTGCGTCCGCGCAGGCGAACCTGGGCGGTGGTGTAGGGAAGCAAGATCCAGTCGTCTTGATCCCGACCGTCCGAGCTCTGTCCTTTCGACTCGAGGACCCCAACCACTTCGAAGGGCTGGTTGTTGACGCGGATCAGCTCGCCGATGGGATCTTCGTTGCCGAACAGCTGCTCGCGCGTGGTGCGGCCGATCAAGATCTTGCTCGCGCGCTGGTCGAGATCTTCGTGGCTGAAGGCCGCGCCGGCGACGACGCCCCAGCGCTTGATCTCGAGGTATTCGGGAGTCTCGCCGCGGTACCGCGTCGTCCAATTCCTGTTGCCCCGGACCAACTGCACGGTGCCGTCGATTTGGGGCGAGCAGCTCTTGATCAGCGGAACCTCGCGGAGGATGGCGTCGGTGTCCTCGAGGGTGAGCGTACCGACGCTGTGACTGCCGGTGCGCACGCCGGCGGAGTTGCGGGAGCCCGCCTCGATCCACACCAGATTGTCGCCCAGCTTCTGCAGCTCGAGCTGGGCTTTGAGCGAGCCGGCCTGCCCAATCGCTATCACCAACACCACGGCGGCAATTCCAACCACGATCCCCAAGGTGGTCAGCGCGCTGCGGACGCGATGCCGGGCCAGCGACCGGGCCGGCTCGAAGAAGAAGAGAGTGAGAAAGTTGGTCAGCACGCCGCTACCGCACGGTGTCCCGCCCGAGCGCCTGGAGCAGCGCCGCGCGAGCGGACGAGAGGTTGAATCGGGCCTGTACCGCCTGCGCCGATGCTTGAGTCAGCCCGAGCTGCGCATCGGAAAGCTCGAGCACGGTTCCGACGCCGGTCTGGTATCGCCCTTCGGCCAGTCGCAGCTGAATTTGCGCATTGGCGAGCGCTTCCCCCGCCGCGGCCAACGACTCGTCGGCGGACAGCACGCCCAGTCGCGCCCGTTCGACGGCCAGCCGGACCTGTTGGCGAAAGCCATCGCTCTGCGCTTGCAGCCCTTCGAGCACCGCGACGGCCTGCCCTTCCTGGGCGCGGGTCTGAAAACCGCTGAAAAAATTCCAGTTGAGCCCCACGCCTGCATTCCAATTCACCGCCGGGGCATCGACGACGCGGTTGTTGAGGGCCACGCCTGAAAATACGCCGATGCTTGGCAAGTACCCGCCCCGGACCGAAGAGATCGTCAGTTCCTGGGCGCGAAGCTGTTGCTGAAGCGAGACGAACTCGGGGCGGGCTTTGAGCGCTTCGTCCATCAACACGTCGAGGTCGGTGCGCTCGCCGGGCACTTCAGCGAGCACCTGGTCGCTGACGGTGAACTCGGTGTTCCGTTCGATGCCCATCGCGAGGTTCAGCTGGGCGCGGGCCGCCGCGGCATTCGATTGAAAGGTGATCAGCTGGACCTTGGCGTTTGCGCGCAACGTGCGCGCCTGGGCGAGATCAATTTCCGGGCGGGTGCCGACTTCGACGAAGCCTTCGATCTGCTTGAGATGTTTTTCCTGGCTGGCGAGGGCCTCCTTCGCCACTTCGACCAGGGCCTGGTTCGCACCGGCTCCGAAATACGCCGAGCGCAGGTCGAACAGCACGCTGAGCCAGGAAGCGTCTTCGTTGGCTTCCTGCGCTGCTTGCGAGGCCTGCGCCGCGCGATACCGCTGCCAGGTTCGGCCGAAGTCGTAGACCAGCAAAGTGCCGCTGAGGCCCGCGCTGTAGGCCCCGAAAGGGAGGTTGCCGGTGCCCAGCTGGTAGCCCGCGACGGCAGTGGCCTGAGGAAGCAAGGGACCGCGCAATTCATCGGCACGGGCCCGCGCGCCCACGGTGTTGGCGTGGGCCTGTCGCAGCGAAGGTTGGTGCTGGTGGGCCATTGCCTCGGCCTGTTCGAGGCTGATGCTGTCAGCCTGGGTGGCCGAGGTGAGCAACACCAACCCCAACGTCCACCTGTTCATTCGAACCTCAAGGCCGAGATGGGATCCAACCGAGAGGCTTTCTGGGCGGGGTAGAGCCCGAAGATGATGCCGACGGCGGCGCTGAACCCCACCGAGATGAGGACGATGTCGGTGCGAATCAACATCGGCCAACCAAACTGGGCGGCCAGCACCCGGGCGGCGAGGATCCCCAGCGCGACGCCCAGCAGGCCTCCGCCGAGGCAGAGCATCAAGGCCTCGAGGAGAAACTGAACGAGAATCGAGGCGGGCCGCGCGCCGACCGCCATTCGCACGCCGATTTCGCGGGTGCGCTCGGTGACGCTGACCAACATGATGTTCATGATTCCAATTCCTCCCACCAGCAGCGCGACGAGTGCGACGGCGGCCAACAAACTGGTCATGGTCCGGGTGCCTTCTTGCTGGGCGTTGGCCATTTCGGTCAGGTTGCGAACCGAAAAATCATTGTCTGCGCTGTCGGCCAGGCGATGGCGATCTCGCAACAGGGCAGAGATCTGCGCCTGGGCTTTGGCGGTTCCCGCCGAAGCGCGAGCGCCGACGAAGATGGCACCGCCGACATACTTCTGCAGCCCACCCTGCACTTTCGATTGAAACGTCGTGTAGGGAATGAAGACCGAATCATCGAAGTCCTGCCCCTGGGGCGACTGACCTTTCTTCGCCAGAACCCCGAGCACGATGTACGGGGTGTTCTTGATGCGCAGTGATTGGCCGACCGGGTCGACGGCCGCGTTCCACAGCTTCTGAGCGACGCTCTGGCCCAGCA
>JAYVCD010000283.1:0-9109 GCA_043750125.1 Archangiaceae bacterium
TTGCAGCCCTGATCGGCCGACCCAACGTCGGCAAGAGCACGCTGCTCAACAAGTTGGTGGGCGAGAAGCTGGCGATCGTCTCGCCCAAGCCCCAGACCACCCGCAGCAAGATCCTCGGAGTGGTCACTCGTCCCGACGGGCAGATCGCCTTCCTCGACACTCCCGGAATTCACGCCGCGAAGGGTCCGCTCAACAAGATGATGGTCGAGGTGGCCCTGCAGGCGGCGAAGGATGCCGACGTGGTGCTGTTCTTGATCGAGGCGGCCGGAAAGCGGGAAGACCAGGTCGTCGAAGTGGGGGAAGGGAACCGAATGGTGCTGACCGAGCTGGCGCGCCTGCGCAAGCCGACCGTGCTGGTGGTGAACAAGATCGACAACGTGCACAAGCCGCTGCTGCTGCCGTTGATCGACGCCTACCGCAAAGAGTTTCCCTTCACCGAAGTGATGCCGGTCAGCGCGCTCAAGGGCGACAACGTCGACGCGCTGTTTGATCTCGTGATCAGCCTGATGCCGGAAGCCGAAGCGATGTACCCGCCCGAGATGCTCACCGACCAGGCCGAGAAGGTGCTGGTGGCCGAATACATTCGCGAGCAGGTGCTGCGGCACACCCGGCAGGAAGTGCCGTACTCGGCCGCGATCGTGATCAACGATTTCGATGAATCCGAGCGCGATTCACCTCGGCCGGTGAAGCAGGGGAAGAAGAGCCAGGCGACCCGCGGCGGGCTGACGGGCCTGGTGCGCATCGACGCGTCGATCTTCGTCGAGCGCGACAGTCAGAAGGCGATTGTGATTGGCAAGGGCGGTTTGATGCTGAAGGAAATTGGTACCGATGCGCGCAAGTCGATTGAACGGCTGCTCGGCTCACACGTGTTTCTCGCCCTGCAGGTGAAGGTCGCCGAGGGCTGGAGCGAGAGTCCCGCCGGCCTGGCGAAGATGGGGTACGGCCAGTGACGATCGAAGCCGTCGGGCGGCCGCTGGTGGCGATTGTGGGCCGACCCAACGTCGGGAAGTCGACGCTGTTCAATCGGTTGCTCGGCAAGCGAAAGGCGATCGTCGAAGACTCTCCGGGCGTCACCCGAGATCGCCACTACGCCGACGGGGTGCTCGACGATCGGCAGATCACCCTGGTCGACACCGGCGGCTTCATTCCCGACGACGAGAAGAGCGAGCGGGGCGATCCCCTCGCAGCGCACGTGCGGCTGCAGGCCCAGGCGGCGGTCGAGGAATGTCACGTCGTGCTGCTGGTGGTCGACGGTCGACTGGGCGTCACCGGCGCCGACATCGAAGTCGCCCGCTACCTGCGCAAGTCGGGCCGCCCGGTCGTCCTGGTGGTGAACAAGTGCGACGACTACCGCACCGCCGACGTGGTCCTTTCCGAGTTCCACCGCATGGGGCTGGGCGACCCGCTGGCGGTCTCGGCCGAGCATTCGCTGGGGATCAACGCGCTGCGCGACCAGGTGTTGGCGTTGTTGCCGCCGGCGCCCGAAGGCCCCGCGGTGGTGGGCAGCCATCCGCGCGGAGGCCGGGCGACCCGCCGGCTGAAGACGGCCGACGCTACGCCCGAAGGCCTGCCCGAAACCAGGCTCGATGCCGACCGGCCGATTCGGGTGGCGATCGTCGGGCGGCCCAACGTGGGCAAGTCGACGCTGGTCAATGCCCTGCTGGGAACGCAGCGGCTGATCACCAGCCCGATCGCCGGCACCACCCGGGATCCGATCGACAGCCCGCTGGTGCGCGACGGACGAAAATTCATTCTCACCGACACCGCCGGCATCCGCCGCAAGGCCACCATCTCGGCGCGGGTCGAGCAGTTCTCGGTGCTGGCCTCGCTGCGGATGATTGAAGATTCCGACGTGACCGTGCTGGTGATCGACGCTTCGGAACCGGCGGTCGACCAGGACGCGAAGATCGCGGGGATCACCGAAGAGAAGGGCCGGCCGCTGCTGATCCTCGTCAACAAGTGGGACGCGGTGGCGGGCAAGATCAAGGAAGAGGCGTTTCGTGACGAGCTCAAGATCAAGCTTCCCTGGGCGTCGTGGGCCCCGGTGCTGTTCTGCTCGGCGAAGGACGGGGTTCGGGTCGAGAAGGTCCCCACGCTGTGCGCGTCGCTGTACGACCAGTCGACGTTCCGCGCGCCGACTCCGCAGCTGAACAAGCTGCTCGAGCACGTCACCACCGAGCACCCGGCGCCGTTCTCGAAGGGCAAGGCGCTGCGGCTGTATTACGTCGCCCAGGTCGGCATCTCGCCCCCCGCCTTCGCCTTCATGTGCAACATGCCGGAGGCAATTCCCGACCGGTACAAGCGTTACCTGACCAACCAGCTTCGGAGCACTTTCATGCTCAAGGTTCCGGTCAGGCTCTTCTTCCGCGAACGACCCGGCAAAGCGAAGAGGAAGTTCAGGGTGGCGGCGATCAAGGGACACAAGCAGACCGCGCGACGGCGTCGTTGACAGGCAATAAACGAAGACCCCATAAGGCAGCCAAATCATGTCCGAAAAGCCCGACCACAAGATGACGCGCAAGGAGCTCAAGGCTCCCGACGAGTTCCAGAAGCTCGGTGCCCAGGCGATGCCTTTCATGGTCACCCACCAGAAGACGATCGTGGTCGCGATCGGCGGACTGGTGCTGATCGCCGGCGTCTTTGCGGTGGTGAACCACCTCAGCTCGAAGAGCCAGCAGGCGGCGATCAACGAGTACGCCGCCACCCTCAAGGTGCTGCAGCGACCGGTGAACCCCAACCCGCCCGCAGCCAAGCCTGCCGCAGACGGCGAGACGGCCGTGGCCGAAGAGCCGCCGTTCAAGTCCGAGGCCGAGAAGGACGAGGCGGTGATCAAGGCGCTCACCGAGTTCCGCGCGAAGATGGGCGGAAGCCGGGCCTCGGCGAACGCGGCGCTTCCGTTGGGGCAGGCGTTTTTGCGCGTGGGCAAGCCGGCCGAAGCGCTGGCCGCCTTCGACGACTACCTCAAGGGCTCGGACCCCGCCGACCCGCTGCGGCCGACCGCGCTCGAGGGCCGGGGCTACGCGCTCGAAGGAAAGAAGGACTTCGACCAGGCGCTGACCGCCTTTGATCAGCTCGCCCGTGAGAACAAGTCGGACTTCATGAAGGGCATGGGCCTGTACCACCGCGGCCGGATGCTGTTGCTGCAAGGCAAGTCGGACGAAGGCGCGAAGCAATTGGTCGAGGTGCCGAACATGGCGCCGAACACCGCTGCCGCGCGCCTGGCGGCCGACCGCATCGCCCTGTTGGCTTCGCAGGGAGTGAAGATTCCGACGGCCACCACGCCGTTGCCTTCGAAAGACGGCGGCTGAACATGAGAGCGCTTCTTGGGCTGTTGGTGGTGCTTTGCGGCTGCAAGACGATCTCGCTCACCAATGATCCGAACGCGCCCGCGCGCGATCGCCATGCCAGCCCAGCCGCGTTGTACGAAATCGACTGGTGGCAGCCCCTGGTGAAGTCGTCGTTGCTCGAATATTTTCCGGCCGAGACCGCGCGCCCGGCGGTGGATCCCGAGACCGAACGGATCATCGTCGGCACCCGCGATGGCGTTCTGCATTGCCTGTCGCCCGTCGACGGCCACGTCGAGTGGGAATTTCAGACCCACAGCCGCTTCTTCGCGGGTGCCGCCATCGACCAGGGCATCGTCTACGCCCCCGGCGGCGATGGAATCCTCTATGCGTTGCGCGTTCGCAGCGGCGAGAAGTTGTGGGAGTACAAGGCAGGCGAAGAGCTGGTCACCACGCCGGTGATCGAAGGGAAGAAGCTGCTGGTCGCCTCGCAGTCCGACACCCTGTTCGTGGTCGACACCGTGACGGGGAAGTGGATCTGGCAGTACCGGCGCGACCAGCCGAACGGAATGACGGTGCGTGGCTCAGCCAGCCCCGTGGTTCACGACGGGCTGGTCTACCAGGGCTTCTCTGACGGCTCGCTGGTGGCGATGACGCTCGAAGAGGGCGTGGTGAAGTGGGAACGGAAGATCAGCACCAGCGGGGGGACCAACTTCCTCGATGTCGATTCGTCGGCGGTGTTCGACGAGTCCGGGCGGGTGTTCGTCGCCAGCTACAAAGATGGCGTGACCGCGCTCGACGCGAAGACGGGCGACCTGAAGTGGGTCATCGCCCAAAGCGGGATCACGACGCTGATCGCGCGGGGTGACGTGCTCTTCACTGCCGGCAGCGGAGATGTCGGAGCACTGCACGCGGTCGATGGACGCGCGCTGTGGACGCTGAACCTTTCGGACAAGCAGAAGATCGCGAATGCAGGCCGGGCCCCGGTGCTGGTGAAAGGAATGCTGGTCGTGCCGACCTCAACGTCCCTGGTGTTTGTCGACCCTGCCGCCGGCCGGGCGCGCACCGCGTGGAACCCGGGGAAGGGCATCTCGGCGACTCCGACCCGATCCGGCTCACGGCTGTACGTGCTCTCGAACCTCGGAACCGTGTTCGCGATGCGCCTGAAGGGCGGCGGAAAGTAGCGGCACGCGATGAAGCAGGTGAGGGTGGTTGCAGCGTTGATTTCAAGCCCCCACGACGCGTCGCGCTTCCTCGTTCAGCAGCGCCTGCCCGACAAGAGCCGACCCAACCTCTGGGAATTTCCCGGCGGGAAGGTCGAGGCCGGCGAGTCGGATTCCGCGGCGTTGATCCGCGAGTGCCAGGAAGAGCTCGAGGTCGAGCTCGAAGTCGGCCCCAGGCTCTGGGGCACCCTTCACGCCTACGCCGACCTCACCGTCGCGCTCGAACTCTACCGGGCGACGATTCGCGCCGGCACGCCCAAGCCGCTGGGCGCCCAGGCGCTGCGTTTTTGCAGCCCGCTCGAGATGAAGACCCTTCCGTTCTGCGAGGCGGATCTTCCGTTGATTGAATTGTTGGGCACTCCCGGATTCTTGCCGGCGACCGCACGATGAAGCCGATGCTGGCTGCGTGGGTCTTGTTGCTCGGCAGTTGCGCCGCGGTGAAGACGATGCAATCGGGCGGCTTCTCGGTCGATGAAGCTCACCCAGGTCAAAGAGAAGTGATCGCCTGAGGGGTTTTCAAGATTCCTTCCCGACGTAGCGGGCACGAGGGCGAATCGGCTCTCCGCTCGCGCGCTGCTCGAGCAGGGGTGGGGTGCGCGGGTCCCCCAGCGGGTAAGGGCCCACGTCGAAGCCGGGCAGGGCTTCTCCGCGCGCGAGCCGGGCGTTCATCGTCTTCTGGGGTCCCTTTGCCAGTACTTCGGCCATCAGCGCCTCGACGCGATCGCACGCACCTCCATGGCGAGGGCCTGAGAGTGCTGCGAGAGCCGCGGTGAGACAGCTGTGCAGATCAGCCCCGGAACCTGCCGCGACGCGGGCGACGAAGGCCGAGGCGTTGAGCTCGTGGTCGGCCGAAAGGACCAGACAACGATCGACCAACGCCTGCTGAGCGCGGCTGGCCTTCTTCCCGGTGAAGCCGAAGAACACCTGCTGTGCGACGGTAGGGAAAGTCCGTGAGCACCGCTGCGGCGCCGTCGGCAGGCACACTGCAGCCGCGAGGGCCCGGATCAACACCCGGGCGCGATGCTGCTCGACTTCGGGCGACAGGCCATAACGGCTGACCTCGTTGAGCCCCAGTGACGAAGCTGCGGTGGCGAGGGCCGAAATCAGCGGCGCGCCAATCGGAATCTTCGGGAAGTCCGCTCGAGTTGCGGGCAGCCAGAGAGGAGCTTTCAGCGGAAGGGTTCCCGTCCACAGCAGTTCCGTGACGGCTTCGAAGCTCTTGCCGATCAGGCTGACCGCCGGTCGTCCCCGGTAGATTGGACCGTCGTTCGAAATCTGGGTAATCGCCGAGTCGAGAACCGGCTCACCCCAGCGCAGGGCGGCAGCCGCGACCGCAGTGTGACCGCTGCGGGCCTGGGCCCGGACCTTCAAGCGCAAGACCGCGGTGCGCAGATAGCGGGCGGGCTGACCGGGGCCTCGAATGCCTCGACCTTCGCGGCCCGGGTCATTGCCTCGACAGGCTCGGATCTGGTCTCGGCCGTGGTGGGAGCGATCGGCGCGCTCAAAGGCCCGCTTCATGGCGGCGCTCCGGGACCGGTGCTGGACATGCTCGAGGCGGTAGGTGTGCCGGAAGCTGCTGAACAATGGTTGGAAGGTGAGCTCACCGCCGGGCGGCTCACCCTGGCCCGCGCTGTCGAGCGCGCCGCCACCCAGGTCCTGGCCCGGCGCTATCCTGATCGTTCACTGCAAGCGAACGTCGAGTTCTACACCGCGGTCCTGCTCGACACGCTCGGGCTGCCTCGCGGCGTTTTCACCCCGATGTTTGCGGCAGGAAGGACCGCCGGGTGGATCGCGCATGTCGACGAGCAGCGCCGCACCGGGCGCTTGATCCGGCCGTCGTCGCGGTACGTGCGCGAGGAAGCGGGCCAGGTTCCGGTTCTGACCCGGCCCTCGATGCGGGCATGATTCTTACCGCTTGTCTGATTCGGCTCGCGGCTCCATAGGTTCACGCGAACGATGACCCCCGCGACCCAGCCGATCTTCCGCACGTTTCAGCTTTCGAAGGGCGTCGGGCCCTGGCGCGAGAAGGATCTGTGGGCGCGCGGAATTGCCACCTGGGACGACTTCGAGGCCGCGGCGCGCAAGAGCCCAGTGATGTCCAAGCGCTTGGACAGCGAGACGCTGCAGCGCATCGAAGAGGCCCGCCAGGCGCTGGCGGAGGGCGACCTGGCGCGCCTGGCAGGGTGGATTCCGGCCCGCGAGCACTGGCGGCTGTATCCGGCCTTCGCCGACCGCGCCGCGTTTTTCGATCTCGAGGCCGACGGAGAGACCCAGATCACCGTGGGCGGCGTGATGGACAAAGAGGGCCTCGCGACGTTCATCCGAGGCTCCACGTTGGCGCAGCTCGGGCCGCGGCTGAGCAAGAGCGCCATCTGGGTGACCTTCAACGGCCTGGTGTTCGATGTGCCGGTGCTCAAGCGCCACTTCGAAGACGTGACCCGGCCGATGGTGCACCTCGATCTGAAGGTGGTGCTGCGAAAGACGCGACAGACCGGAGGACTCAAAGACATCGAAGAGCGGCTGGGGCTCAGGCGGCCGCCGCACCTCAAGGGTCTGCGCGGGATGGATGCGATTCGCCTCTGGCGCGAGCTGCACAGCACCGGCGACCGCGAGGCGCTGCGATTCCTGGTCGAATACAATCTGTACGACGCGATCAATCTGCGCGCGCTGCTCGAGTGGGCGGTCAACGAGATCAGCCTCACCAACGTGTGGAACCTGGACCCGCAACCAGTCTTTGGCCGCGGCGACGTGCTGTACGATCTGTCGAAGCTCTTGTTGGCTTTGTGACTGCTATTTGTGGCGCTTCTTGCCGGGCTTGTTCTTGGACTTGAGCTCGGGTTCAGGCTCGCCACGGACCTTCAAGCCGACCCGCACATCGCGGTAGCCGCGGCCCGAGATGTCGGTGATCTCATGACCGAGCTCGGACTCGACGCTGAAGCTGTACTGGCGTCCGGCCTTCAGCGGCATCGCCAACACAATCCGGTAACTCATTCCGGCATCGTCGGCGCGCGCTTCTTCATCAGAAGGCAGCACCTGTTCGGCGCCATCGAACATCCGCACCCGGTAGTTTTTCAACGGCGTCGGAAACTGGATGAAGACCGACCGCGACGGATCAATCTGAGCGCTCGCCGTCGTCGACAACACGGAACTCACGCCGCCGTCCGTACCCAGGAAGTCGATCGCGAAGGTGAGCTCGGCCGGAATCGGGGGACCCGCATCGAAAATTCCCGCATCGAATTCTGCGCCCGCATCGATCGGCACCGCTGCGTCGACGAACGACTCTTCACGGGGGCATCCGCTGAGCATCAAAACGGACAGCAGGAACCCGAGGCGCTTCACGACAGGCCGTTTACCGCGATTTTCCCCTTCGGGAGACCCTCAAGCCAGAGTCCGATAATCAACGTTATGTAAACTAACCGGCCAATCCGCCCACGGGATCTCGGCCAGGTTTCCTTCAGGCTCGAGGCTTCAGAGGTCGCCGACTTCCGCGCGGATCCGCTTGAGCCGCTTCACCAGAGCGAGCGCACGTTTCTGTTGGTCCTCGCTCTGCCCCGCTCGCTTCTGGACCCAGCGGATGATGTCGCCCAGGGCCTCGTCGGGATCGAGCCGCGCCGGACCCGGCGACGTCAGCGCGATGCGGTAGCGCGTCTCGAGCTGAGTCAGCGCAGCGCGGTACTCCTTGCCCACGGTCTCGAGGGTGATCTCGGTGTACCGGAGGGTCATCCGGTAGTCGCGGTGACCCAGCAGCTTCATCACGCCCATCAGGCTCATCCCGGCGTTCAGCAGTGTTGTCGCGTAGGTGTGCCGCAGCCGATGCGTGGTCATCCCATTGGAGATTTCGATTCCCGCGCTGGCTTCATCGAGCGCCGCCTTCAGGTGCACATGGCGGGTCCGGTGCCCGCGGATCGTCTCGAGCAGCAGCTCGCGATCAGGACGACCGCTTCGCTGCAGGCCTTCCACGACGGCCAGAGTGCGCTCATCCAGTGGCACGAGCCGTTCGTTGTTCATCTTGCCCAGCGGGACCTTGAGGAACGTGTTGCCGGTGTCGTCCTTCCGGATGCAATCGATCGTCAGGCCCGACAGTTCACCGACGCGCAAACCGGTGTTCCGCATGACCAGAAGGCCTTGCTGGTACGGATCTCCGGAGCTCGCGAGTCGGCGCTGGAGCTCCTGATCGGCGTCCGGCGCGAGCGGCCGCGGAAGGTAAACCGGCAGCCTCGGAAGGTCTGAGGCTCGAATCAGTTCGTCCGCGCCCTCATCGAGCAGCCCGACCTCATTCAGCGCCCGCAGGTACACGCGCACGGCGACAATCACGTTCACGCGCGTGTGGGGCCCTTGGCCTCGCTCAGAATGGAGGTACTGAAGCCACTCCGACATCTGTACGCGGCTCAGCGTCTGCATCGCGATGTCGTTGTGGTTGAGCCAGTTGTGCAGCAGCCGGAGGCTCTGTCGGTATTGTCCGCAAGTCGCCGGCTTGAGCGTCGGCTTCAGCGACTCGAGGAAATTGCGTATTCCGCGCAATCCGATCACCCATTCCGCGTGATGCCGGTCACCCATTCCGCGGGAAGCCGATCACCTGCTCCGGTGTGACGAGACTGGTCC
>JAYVCD010000284.1:0-29108 GCA_043750125.1 Archangiaceae bacterium
GGCTGCGCGGGCGTTCTCAATTGCGGTGGCACAGATTTCGGTGATGATTTCGGGCTCCCGCTGCAGATCCCGACCGATGATCTTCGCGGCGATCTTGCATGCCAGCTCGATGATGTCTTTTTCCGAGTCGGCGAGGATCTGGCCCGCCTGCATCTTGGCGCGGGCAATTTCTTCCGAAGCCTTGGCCATCACGTCGGCCCTTGCGTCTTCGGTTGCCTTGGCGAAAACCTTGTCCTTCTCGCGGTGGGCTTCTGCGACGAGCTCCTCAGCCCGCTTGTGCGCGTCAGCGACGATGTCCTTCGCGGTGGTGCGGGCCTCGTATTCTTCGGCGTTCACGACTCCGGCCCGAGGAGGCGGCCTCAAGATCGGCTTTTCGTACTGGGGCCCGTCGGGGGTCGCCGCATCGCCCCGGATCACCTTGTTCAATCGGGGGCCCTGTCCGGAATTGGGGCCCGCGGGGCGTCGCTCAGAGTCGTCCATGAATTCAAGAAGTTTAGCTCGAACCGCGCCCGGGTCCACGACCCGAGCCATTGGTCAGGCCCGCGCCCCGCACAACCGGGGAGGACGTGCCAGTGGTGGGTGGACTCTTGCGTTTGGGAATTTCCTGCAGCGCAGGCGAGGTCGCCGCGCGCCCGGGTTGGCCCTTCGAGGGCACGGACCGTCTGAGCTCTTTTCCATCGCGCATGATCTTCCCGCTTCGAATGCCGGGATCGGTTCCCGGCCGCTGCGTCCTGGGCTGCGATGGAACGTGGGCCGGAGCCCGGGGACCTGGGTAGCTGCTGGCAGCCCCCGCCTTCCGCGCCTCGCGCTCGGCCATGAAATCGCGGCGCACTTCCTGCTCTCCTCGTCTGCCCGGCGGGGGCGCGGCGGGAACTGCCGCCACAGAGCGCGAGCGATCGGCAAGCGCAACGCGTTTGTCGGGCGGAGGACTCAACCGTTTGTCGGCTGGGCGAGGGGCGACCAATTGACCGCCCGGCATGACCCCCGAAGGGTGAGGCGGTCGAAGGGACGGGGGAGGCAGACGCATCGGTCGATCGATGACACCGCGCTGAGCGAGCCTTTCCATCTGTTCCACGATGTCCATTCGGCCGCCGTCACCGCGGACGGGCTTGTTGCGCTCTTCGCGGGTCCAACGCACGAGCAGCTTTCCGAACTCGCCGGGGTTGCGCTCGATCAACCGTGCGGCCATGTCCGGAGACTGGGCCAACGCAGCGCGGGCCAGGCGCTGGGCCCCAGCGCTGCGCATCCCCATCGACGGCTCTTTGAGCGCGTGGTGCATCTCGAGCACAGTGCGGGCATCTTCGTCGGTCAGCTTGCGCGCCTTCCCGGCATCGCTGGCCCGCTGTGCCAGCGAGCGTTGGTCGGGCGGCAGTGCAGCGAGGAAAGCGTCACGGTCGCCGTCCGGCAGCCCGGCGATTGCCGTGGCCAGCGCACGGGCCCCCATGCGATCTGCGATCGTCAGCAGCTCGCGCGACTGCAAGGTGATCAAGTCTGAGAACTTGAAGAGGCCCGCTCCTTTCGGAGCCGACTGGCGAATCGCTTCTTCGAGCTTCCAGCGAATGATCGAAAGCACATCGGGCCGAACTTCCCGCTGCAGCTTCACCGGCTGGCCGCGAACTTCTTTGCGAACGGAGTCAGCCAGTTGCGAGGGAAGAGCGCGCAGCACCACTTCGACCAAAGCCAAACGTTCTTTGCCGAGAACCGCAGCGAGCCGAGCAGGGTCGACCGAGGCGAGCTGGCGCCGGCGCGCGGTGACCAGGCGCTTGATTTCCTGGACCAGAAACGGAATTCGCTTGTCGCGGGGAATCTGGAGCAGCTCGAGGGCCCGATGCTTGAGAAGCTCGGCCTCTTCATCGGGCAGGTGATCGAAAGCCTCGACGCAGTTCGCCCCACCGAATGTGACCGCGGTCAGCAGCAGCATCGTCTGCCGCTTCGAGAGGGAGGCAAAATACTGTTCCACGGCACCGCCTTAGGACTGCGTCAGCCCTCTCGCTCAGCGCCCGTGCCCGTCTTGGTGCGGGGGCGGGTTCCGGTTCCGGTTCCGTTGCCGCTCGGCTTCCGGATGAAGGCAAAGGCCGTCAGGCCGCCCATGGCCAGCACGAGCAGGGCCCCGAGGCCTACCATCGCCTTGAATTGGTCGGCGCTCTGTTTGGGCATTCGCAGACCCATCACAGTCTGGTTCCGGTCGGTCTGTTCGGCTTCGACCGCACCGGCTTTCTTCATCAAGACGGTGACCGCTTCTTTGCGCAGCTCGGGAACCGCGGTGGCGACGAACTCTTTGACTTCGGCGTCGGAAATCGGAGCCTTATCGTCGAGCGTGGGCCGATATTTGATGAATACCGAAACCGAAGGCATCGGCTTTTTTTCGGGCTGGGTCAGATCGTTGGTCTCGGGGATCATGACGATCACCCGAGCCTCGAGGACCCCAGGAATGCGATTCAGCGAGTTCGAGATTTCGCCCCCGAGCGCTTCGATGAACATCGCGCGCTCTTCGGTCTGGGTGGGGATCATTCCCTTCATCTTCTTGAAGACGCTCAGCCCGTCGACGTACGGCCGAGGCAAGGCGTAATCGCGCAGCAGCTGGGCGGCATCGGCTACGTCCTGCTTGCCGACGCTGATGATGTATTTGGGAACGTTGCCGCCCTCTTCCTTCAGCTTCTTGGCTTCGATTCCGTTGCGCTGAAGCAGCACGTAGATGTCATTGGCGTCATCTTCCGTGAGGTCGTGCTGAAGCTCGACGCTGCAACCAGAAAACAGCATCCCCAAGAGGACGCCCCACCATCGCATCGGTCGAAATGACATCAGGGGTCGAAGGCTACTACGGGCGCAGCACACGCACCTAACGAAACGGGCGGCTCTCCATCGCTGGATGAGCCGCCCGCGAAAAAAGGGAAGAGAGCTTTAGACCTGGGTCTTGAGGGTGTCCTTCAAGCCACTGGTGGCCTTCTCGACGATCTTGCTGGTGAGGTCGAGCTCCTGCGAATACTTGTACATTCCGGCCTGGAGCGAGAGCAGCTCGGCGTTGGAAAAAGTCTTTCCGCTTGCGGCCCCGTTGATCAACTTGTCGAGCGACGCCTGGCCCTTTTCCATGTTGCCCATCATTCCCATCAGGGCGCTGGAAGTCTTGCTCACGTCGGCCTTCTGAGCGACGGGGTCCATCGCCTTGGCAGTCAGCTTGTTGTCGTTGGTGGAATTGCCAACCTTGTTGAGGTTCGCCTTTTCCATCTTGTTGACCTGCTCGACCTGCCGGGCGACGTCGACCTTATGGGCGGCCTGAGCGTGGTTGACTCCCTGTGCTTTCTGGGAAGGGTCAACGCCCTGCGATTTCATCGCTTGGTCGAACTTGCTGGGGGCCTGCTTGGCTACCTGATTGGCGCCCTGATCCTGCACCTTCTGCTGGGCGATTTGTGCTGCCGAGATTCCTGCCAGTGGTCCCGCCATTTTTGCTTCTCCTTGATTCATCTTCGGAAGAATCTTCTTCTTCGAGCAGTACCTTCAACCTTTCGACTGCCCTTGCGTGAAGCCGTGAGGCCCAACTCTTCGACTGCCCGATTTCTGCGCCGGCTTCTTCGAGCGTCTTCGACTGAAAGTAGTATCCGTTCAACAGCTTGCGTTCTTTCTCTGGCAGCTTCTCGATCGCCGACCTGACCCGCCCTTTCATCTGTTCCAGTTCCAGCTTTTCGTCTGCGGGTACCGCCTCTTCGTCGGACAGTTGAAGCCCTTCAGCTCCTTCAAGGCTGGTGGCGAAAACCATCGCCAGGCCGGTCACCGCACTGGAAATCTCTCTGACATCATCGGCGACAGTGCTGCCATGGTTGCTTCCCTGGTCTCGGTCGGCCAAGTTGCCCATGTAGGCGTTGGAGCGATCAGCCATTCCAAAGGACCGCGATTCCGGGCCCTTGAGAATTCCCATCTTCCGCAAACCATCGAAAATCGCGCCCTTGATGCGGTAGTGGGCAAAGGTCAGGAAATTGGCGCCGACCTTGGGATCAAAGCGTTCTGCCGCCTCGAGCAGGCCCATCTGCCCGTAAGACATCAGCTCATCCATCTCGATTTGAGAGTTGAACTGCTTGCGAACCGTGGCCGCGAGGCTGCGCACGTACGGGCCGTATTTTTCGAGGATTACTTTTCCTTCTTCCCCGAGAGCCACTTTCCGCTCACTCCGCCTTGGACCACAAGCGCTCGAGCGCCTGGCTGATGCGGGGGTCATTCTGAAGCTGATCTGAAATCTTCTGGGTCAGGGCCTTGGACTGCAGGCGCACCTTCTCTCGGAGGATGTCGGCCACGAGCTTCTTGGTGGCCTCTTCCTTTGATTTGATCTGGCCCGACTTGAGCTGCCGGGCAATGTCCAACGCCTGCGCGGTGACCGGGTCGGTGGCCTGAACGTTGGAACTGGCCACGAGGCCCGAGGGCGCAACCAGCGACTCGGCTTTGTCGACTTTGGCTCCGAACGCTTTTCCGGCCTTGGCAACGCCGCCGGCGCCGCTGCCTCCGCGAACTGCTCCTGCCCCGCCTTTCTTGCTGCCGACCTTCATGGACTCTCGCTTGGCTTAGGCTACTTGCCTTTGGCTTCCTTCTTCGGAGGCGGCAACGCGCCAGCCTCTTTCGCTTCGATCAACGCCTGCGCCAGCCGCGCGCCTTCACCGTCGGGCTCTACATCCAGGGCGGCCTTCAATTCCTTCATCGCCTCATTGACCTTCCCGAGGAAGAGCAGGGCCTCGCCGGCATGAGCGCGGGGGAGGCCGGACTTCGGCGCCAGCCGCTGGGCGGATCGATAAGCCTGAAGGGCTTTGTCGTGTTTGCCTTGAACGAACTCGAGCGTTCCCAGGGCCAGCTGCGGAACCTCGCTCTTGGGCATCAGCGCAGCGGCACCCTGAAGAAGATCGCGGGCGTCATCGAACTTGCCCATGTCCATCCACAAGTAGCCCGCTTCCAGCATCACCATTGCCTGCTGGCGGGTCACTGGAATCAGGCTGCCCGCCACGTCTGTTTTCTGCTCGGCCATGAAATTCCTTTCGCGAGGGAAGCGAGGAGATTCTTGGTCTTATAACACGAAGGGCGGCCCCATCGGCCGCCCACGTGGACTGCAAACCGTCTGAAATCTTAGCGGATGTTGCCGATCGAGTTCTTCACGGTGTCGTGGCGGGTCTTGAGGACGTTGGAGACCGAGGTGAAGACCTGGTTCTCGCGCTGCATCGCCATCTGAACCTGGAGCAGCTTGGAGTTCTCAGAGCTCGCCTGGACGAGGTCGGAGTTCATCTGACCGACCGCGCCGCCGCTGGAGCCGCCGGTGGTTCCCAGGGCGTTGGGCGAGCCGTTCACGGTCGAGCCGATGCCGGGCATGTTGGTGACCGGGTTGCCGCAGCCTGCGCCGATGGTGGTGTTGACGCCGCCGCTGCCGCCGCCGATGTTGACCACGCCGGTCGAAGCGTAGGCTGCGCTGGCTGCGCCCCCCCCCGGAGTGCTGTGGCCGCCCAGCTGGCCGACCGACGAGACGGCGGCGGAAAGGATCGCTCCGCCGGGAACGAGGCCGCCAACGACGGAGGCGCCGTTCTGGAGCATGCCGCCTGCGGTGTCGAGGCCTGCCTTCATCCGATCGCCGAAGTCGCGCTTGGGGGTCTGGCGCTCGATCGTCATGTTGGTTGAGAGGCGCGCCGGGGTGCTGTCGATGCGGATGGGACCAGTCATTTTTTTGAACTCCTTAGAAAAGGTGCTGCGAAAGCTGTGGAACTTCTTGAGGGCTGCTGCGCCGCCGGACTCTTCCGGGGGTGCCCATTCCAGTTATCGCGACCTCTATCGGTTTGTTGCCTGCCGGGCGGAGGACCCGAAATGGAAACCCATTGTACCGAATCGACTAGCGACCCGATGCGGGCTTCGCTTTCCGCTCGGCTTCAAGCCTTTCACGCACTTGCAACAGGTGGGACAACAGCTCTTCGGTCTTCTGAATGGCTTTGCCCACCTTCTTCCCTTGATCTGCCCGGGGTCCTTTCAGCGCGCTGAGTCCCTCTTTCAGCGGGCTGAAGAGCTCGGCAATCTCTTCAGAAGTCGCGCGTTCGATGAAGCCTTCGATCGCGGGGTACAGGGGCTCGTTCTCGGAAGGGGCGGGAGCAGGCGGGGTCTTGGCGGTTTTTTTGGCGGGCATGGTGGGCATCAGGGAATCGCTTTTGATCGGGGCCACGCAGACGGCCCCCCGGGGGCGGCGGACGCTAGAGGAAACGTCCCCCCCCTTCAAGGATCGTAGACGAAAGTCAGGGTTGACTACCTGGGCACGCCTGGGTAGCCAGAAGGCGCGTGGATCCTCGGCTGCTTATTCTCGGTCTGTTGAAGAAGGCTCCGATGCACGGGTACGAAATTCAACAGGTGATGAAGCGGAACCGCTTTGACCTGTGGGCAGGGATCCTCAAGGGGTCGATTTACCATTCGCTCAAGCAGCTGGGAGCCGAGGGTCTGCTCAAGGCACGGGCCAGTGACTCAGGGCGAGGTCGGGTCAAAGTGGTTTATGAAATGACCGCGCGCGGGCGCGCTGAGCTCAAGCGCTTGCTGCGCGGCGCATGGGTTTCGAAGGCGCGAGGGTTTGCTGCGCCCCTTCATGCGGCAGTGGCCTTCCTCGATGAGCTGCCTGCGGACGAGGTGCTCGAGTTGCTCGAGGTGCAAAATGCCCAGCTGACAAACCAATTGGCCGACTGGCGCAAGCAGCAGCGGGCCGGGGACCCGTCGCAGCCGATTCCCGCGCATCAGCAGCTGTTGTTCGACAGTGCCTGCCAGCACCTCGAAACCCAATTGCGCCTGACCCAGAACCTGAAGCTGCTGCTGGGTGCTTACGGGGCTCGGAAGTCCGGGTTGGGTCAACTTTGACCAACTGGGAAAGGGCTTCCAGAAATTCCGCGTGCGTCGCCCCTCGTCCTGCATTACCTAGCAGCGGTCCAGAAGGGAGATGACTGAAAATGGCCGCGATCGTTTCGATTCGAGAAGTGGTGAAAGAGTACAACCTGGGCAAGGTGGTCGTGCCCGCCCTGCGAGGGGTTTCGCTGGATGTCGACAAGGGCGAATTCATCTCGATCGCGGGACCGTCCGGAAGCGGCAAGACGACCCTGCTGAATCTGATCGGCTGCGTGGACACCGCAACGCGCGGCACCGTCGAGGTCGCAGGTCGAAACACCAGCAGCTTGAGCGAACGTCAGCTCACTTCTCTTCGGCTGGACACGATCGGGTTCATCTTCCAGAGCTTCAATCTGGTCTCGGTCTTGACCGTCTTTCAAAACGTCGAGTTCCCGTTGCTGCTTCAGAACCGGCTGTCGAAGGGTGAACGGAAAGCGCGGGTGATGCAGTTGCTCGATCAGGTGGGGCTGGCGACGCATGCCAAGCACCGACCCAATGAGTTGTCGGGAGGACAGCGACAGCGCGTGGCCGTGGCGCGGGCGCTGGTGACCGAGCCGCAGATCGTGCTCGCCGACGAGCCGACCGCGAACCTCGACTCAGTGACGGGCCAGGCGATCATCGATCTGATGCGGTCTCTGAACGAGAAGAAGGGCACGACCTTCATCTTCTCGACCCACGACTACAAGGTGATGCAGCACGCGAATGCGGTGGTTCAACTCGAGGACGGGAAGATCACAGGACGTGAGACTCCAGATCACGCAGCTGCTGCCATGGCCGCCCGTGGGGCGAAGCCGATTCAGGCTGCGGTGTCATGATTACCCAGGCGGTGATGCTGGTTCAGATTTCGCTGCGCAACCTGCTCGCGAGCAAGATCAACCTGCTGATCGGCGGGCTGCTGTTGTTGGGTACGTTCTTCTTCGTCCTGTTTGGAGCACTGCTCGACACCCTTTCCGACTCGATGAGCAAGAGCGTGGTGGGCTCGGTCGCGGGCCACATTCAGATCTACTCCTCGAAATCGAAGGACGAGTTGTCCTTGTACGGAAGCATGGGCGGAGACCCGGACCTGGGGGCGATCACCGAGTTTCCGAAGATCAAACAAGCGCTCGAAACGCTGCCCAACGTAAAGACGGTGGTTCCGATGGGAACCTCGGGAGCCCTGATCACCGCGGGCAATACGGTAGACCTGACGCTCGAAAAGCTTCGCGAGCTGTACAAACAGCGCGATGGAAAATCGACCAACCCCGCCACCGTGAAGCTGACCGGTGCAGAACTCGCGGCCCAGATTGAGAGTCAGAAAAGCCACGTGCGGCAGATTGTGAAGGTGTTGCAAGGCGACACTGAGAAGGCCGGGGCGATGTTGGACGTGACGAAGACCGACGCCGAAGCCCGTCAGGCGCTCGAACGGGTGTCCGGTGACGACTTCTGGAAGAACTTCGATGTCGACCCCTACGCCTCGATGGAATTTCTCGAGAACAAGATCGCGCCCCAGGTAACCGATGGGAACCTGATGTTCATTCGGTATGTGGGAACGGATCTCAATACGTTTCAGAAGTCGTTTGACCGAATGCAAATCGTCGACGGCCAGCCTGTGCCCGAGGGTCACCGGGGCTTCTTGATCGCCAAGTTCTTCTACGAAGAATTCATGAAGCTCAAAAACGCTCGACGGTTGGACAAGATCAAGGAAGGGCTTGCGACCGGCAGCAAGACGATTGCCGCTGACCCCGACCTGCAGCGGTACGTGAAAGAGAATTCCCAGCAGACCCGCGAGCTGGTGCTGCAGATGGACGCGATCAAGACGCGCGCGGCGGCAGAAAAGCTGCAGGCGTTCCTGGGTGACAAAGACAGTGACCTGACCACCCTGCTCTCTCGCTTCTTTACGATGACGGACGAAAACTTCGCGGTGCGCTACGCGTTTTTCTACGCCGAGCTTGCTCCCCTGCTCGAGCTGTACCGGGTTCGCGTGGGAGACACGCTGACGATCAAAGCCTTCACCAAAGCGGGCTACGTGAAGTCGGTGAACGTCAAGGTTTACGGAACTTTCAGCTTCACCGGAATCGAGAAGTCACCCCTGGCCGGGCAGATCAGCTTGATGGATTTGATGAGCTTCCGCGATCTCTACGGCTACCTCACCAGCGACAACACCGACGAGCTGAAGCAGCTGAAGGCGAGCACCGCCGCGAAGGAAATCACCCGAGATGGTGCGGAAGAATCGCTGTTCGGCGAAGGCAACAACGTGGTTGCCGAGGCCACGGCGGGAGTCATCGACGAGAAGAAAGAACTCTCGGGCGTGGCCAAGACGCTGCGAAGGGAAGATTTGATTCGCCGGGTCTACAACCAGAGCGAGATCGAAGGAGGCGTGGTGCTGAACGCCGCGGTGATCTTGAAGGACGGCAAGACCATCGACGCGACCATCGCGCAAATCAATGCGCTGTCCGAAAGCCAGGGCTTGAACATCAAGGCGATCAGCTGGCAGCAGGCGGCAGGAATTCTGGGGCAGGTGATCAACTTCATCAAAGGCCTGCTGTTGGGGTTCGTGGCGATCTTGTTCCTGCTGGCGATGATCGTGATCAACAACGCTGTCATGATGGCCACGCTGCAGCGCACCCAGACCTTCGGAACGCTGCGGGCGATCGGCGCGCAGCGGCCCTTCGTGTTGTTGATGGTCTTGATTGAATCGGTGGTGCTCGGTCTGGTCTTCGGCTCGATCGGAATGGTGCTGGGTTCGGTAGCGGTGGCGATCGTCGGGAAGGTGGGAATTCCCGCCTTTAACGACTACCTCTATTTCTTTTTCTCGGGCCCGAAGCTGTTGCCTGTGTTGAACATCTGGAACCTCTTGATCGCGATCGTGCTGGTGCTGGTGGCCACCACGGTGTCGACCTTGATTCCCGCTCTCAACGCCACCCGCGTGTCTCCGCTGGCAGCGATGCAGGCCGACGAGTGAGCCCATGAGCCAACTGTTCTTGATTGCCTTCCGCAGCCTGCTGCAACACCGCACCCGCTCAGCGGTTCTGGGAGGGGCGATCGCGATGGTGACTGCGCTGCTGATTTGTTTGACGGGTGTATACACCGGGATGCGCGACACGCTGCTGGTGTCGGCCACGACGCTGATGAGTGGCCACGTGAATGTGGGCGGGTTCTACAAAGTGACGGCCGGCCAGTCGGCGCCGGTGGTCACGGGGTACAAGAAGGTGATCGAGCTGGTGAAGAAGGAAGTCCCTGAGCTCGACTACCTGACTCAGCGGGGTCGGGGGTGGGCCAAGCTCGTGAGCGACACCGGCTCGATGCAGGTGGGCATTGGCGGCATCGACATCACCGGAGAATCGGGGTTCGTGAAAGTCGTGGTGGTGAAGTCCGGCAACCTCGACGACCTGAAGAAGACCGATTCGCTGATGCTGTTCGAAGAGCAGGCGAAAAAGCTCGAGGTGAAGGTAGGAGATCGGCTGACGATCTCGGCGCCTACGTTCAAAGGAACGAACAACACCATCGACGTGACCCTGGTCGCGATTGCCCAGAACGTGGGGATGCTCAGCTCGTGGAATGTCTACATGAGCGACACCGGATTGCGGCAGCTGTACGCGCTGAATCAGGACACCACCGGCGCCGTACTGATCTACCTCAAAGATTTGAAGGCGGTGCCGACGGTGCAAAAGCGATTGCGTGAGGCCTTCGCCCGGGAAGGTTGGCTGATGATGGAACCGAACGCCAACCCGTTCTGGATGAAGTTCGACTCGGTGAACCGCGAGAGTTGGACAGGGCAGAAGCTCGACATCACCAACTGGGAAGACGAGACCGCGTTCGTAAAGTGGTTCTTGACGCTGTTCTCATTTGCGTCGGTGGTCGTCATATTTGTAGCGATCGTGATCATCGCCGTGGGGATGATGAACGTGATGTGGATTTCGATTCGAGAGCGCACCCGAGAGATCGGGACTCTGCGGGCGATTGGAATGCAGCGGATGCGGGTGTTGGTGATGTTCGTGACCGAAGGCTTCCTGCTCGGGCTGTTCGGGACGTCGGTGGGTGTGATTCTGGGGTTGTTGCTCGCAGTCGGTCTCACCAAAGCGGACATCGGGCTCAAAGGCGGGGCGCAGTTGGTGATGATGACCGACCACCTGGTGATTACTCCGACGTTGTTCTGGGCGGCTTTCGCAGTGATTTTTCTGACCGCGGCGATCACGCTGATCTCTGTGGTGCCCTCTTTCCTGGCGGCCCGGCTCAAGCCGGTGACCGCGATGTCGCACGTCGGATGAACTCAATGAAACTGAGCCTCGCGCTGACTCTCTCGTTGTTTGCTGCAGCAGCCCCTGCGCTTGCGGCGGACATGTCGAAGGAAGACATGGTCAAGCTGCTGAAGGTCATCGACGATCGCCAGCGCAACAATGGCGACTTCAAGACGCTCGTGTACCTGGAACAAAAAGAGAAGGACAAGGCCGAGATCGTTCGCGAGGTTCTCGTCTATCGGCGCGACACCGACGACAAGTTGATGCTGCTGTTCAGCAAGCCCAAGAGCGAAGAGGGCAAGGGCTACCTTCGGCTGGAAAAAAACCTCTGGTCGTA
The DNA here is from genome assembly GCA_043750125.1 of Archangiaceae bacterium. Lineage (GTDB taxonomy): Bacteria > Myxococcota > Myxococcia > Myxococcales > Myxococcaceae > JAGSPQ01. The sequence goes on from JAYVCD010000284.1 coordinate 11,434, forward strand.
TGATCCCAACACCGGCAAATGGGATCGCACCACCGAGCGCGAACGCATTGGCGGCACCAATTCTCGCAGACAGGACTTCGACGAATCGCGGCTGGCCGAAGAATACGACCCGACCTACGAAGGTGAAGAGAGCCTCGGAAAATTCCCGGTGATTCGACTCTCGCTCAAGGCCAAAGAAGGGGTCGACGTTGCCTTTCCGGTCGTGAAGCTCTGGTTGGACAAGACCACCCAAAACATTCTCAAGCGCCAGGAGTTCGCGCTGTCGGGTCGCGTGCTTCGCACCGCCTACTACCCGAAGTGGCAGAAGCTCTTCAGCGAGTCGAAGGGGTCGGACGTTTGGTTTCCGGGGGAGATCCGGATCTTCGATGAAGTGGAAAAGCAGAACTCCACGATGATGCTTTTCAAGTCGGTCGATCTCTCGAAGCTGGACGCGAACCTGTTCACCAAGGCCTGGCTCGAGAGCAAGAGTCGATGAGCGCTGGAAGCCGGGCCTGGTTGGCCTTGCTGCTCGTGCCGACGTTGGGTTTCGCGCAAGAGCGCGATGAGAACGCGCTTTTCGGCGGCGACGAGACGTCCACGGATGCCGGGACGGCGACGCGTCCGGGTGAAGCTGCGCTGTTGGGCAGTGGGCCCACGTTCTCAGATGCCGGAGCGGACTTGCCCTCGCGCGATTCCGATCAGCTGTCGGGACCTGCGGGACAAAACCAGTTCGATACCGGAGGGCAAACGGCAGATCCTCTGCAGATTGGCGGCACGCTCTACCTGCGGTACCAGGCGAACTTCGTTCTGGACCAGCCGCTTGAGAAGACCGGGTTTGCAGCGCCTTCGCTGTTGGATTTCTATCTGGACGCGCGGCCCAGCGATCGGGTGCGGGCGTTCGCGCTCGGACGGCTTCGGTATGACCCCACGCTTCCATCGACGGGGGCCTCATCGTTTCTGCCGGGGGTGGGTGCCCAGACGGGGAGCAACCCGTCGGGCGCGCTGGACCAGCTGTGGCTGCGCTTTGATGTGGCGCGGAAGGTCTACTTCACGATTGGCCGGCAAAAGGTGAAGTGGGGAGTGGGCCGGCTGTGGAACCCCAGCGACTTCCTCAATGCGCAGAAAAGAGACCCGTTGGCGCCGTTCGATCTGCGGTTGGGGATCAACGCCGTGAAGGTGCACCTGCCGATCGAATCGCTGGGCTGGAACTTCTACGCCTTCGGCCTGCTCGACAACAATGGACCCGCGGGAACGTTTGGTCAGTTGGGAGGAGCGCTGCGCGGCGAAGTCCTGCTCGGACCCGCGGAGGTGACCTTCTCGGGTGCCTGGGGCGCGGGCCGACGACCGAGGTATGCGATAGACGCGTCGACTCCGATTGGGCCGTTCGATGTGTACGCCGAAGTGGCTTTCCGCGATGGCCGCGACTTCACTCAGTACCGCGAGCCGACCGCCACCGAGCCGCCGGTGGCCAGCCCGGCCGACTTCCCCAGCTACCGACTCGAGGGCATTCAGGTGCCCACCACTGCAGGCGTGTCGTACAGCTTCAACTACACCGACTCGACCACCTTGGTGATGGGCGCCGAGTATTTCTACAACCCGGCGGGCGCATCGAAGGCCCTGTTGCTCGTTCCGTCGGTGTTGGCGGGGACCTTCACTCCGTTCTACGCAGGGGTGCACTACGTAGGGGTGTTCGTGCTCGCGCCCGGGTTGCCGAACCTGCCGTGGATCACGTTGTCGCTGAACAACCTGGTGAACATTTCAGATCCGTCCGGAATCGCGCGGGCCGATGCGTTTTTTCGAGTGATGAGCTTCCTTCAGATCGAGATGTTCGTTTCGGTCAATTACGGCCTCGGCGAGTTCCGCTTCGGTGGAACAATCGAGCTCCCTTCGGGACCCGTGACGCTACCAATTCCGGTCGCCTCAACCGGAATTGGCCTGCGCGTCAGCATCTGAACAGAGGTCAGTGCCCCGCCGGGTCAGGCGCCGACACGGCGGCGGGTTGAACTTTCCACCGTCGGTGCAGCCACAGCCATTGATCGGGGTACTGCCGAATCACCTTTTCGAGGATCGCGGTCAAAGTCGCAGTGTGAGCGGTGAGATCGGCCTCGCGGTCTCCGGTCGTCGGTAAGGCAACCGGCCCTTCGACGAACATCTTCAGACGGGTCCCCTGGCGGGCGGCGAGGACGACGTAGACCGGAGCGCCCGTGCGCAAGGCCGCCAGCGACAGCGAGGGCGTCGTCGACGCCAGGCGGCCAAAAAAAGGAACGAACACCGCGTGGCGAGCGGGCAAGGACTGATCGATCAGCTGCACGACTGCCCTGCCCCGTTTCAGCGCGGCAAAGATTCCTTTCATTGCCCCCCGTTGAAGAATGAGCTCGACGCCGGCCTGCTCGCGGGCTGCGACCACCCGAGCATTGAATGCTCCGACCAGCGGCCGGACAACGGCGCTGAAGGCGAACTTTCGGCGGGCCATGATCTCGGCGAAGGATTCCCAACTTCCAAAATGGGCGGAGGCCACCAGCACCGGCTGTCGAGCGGACATGCGGGCCTGCAGGGTTGCCCAGCCTTCCCCTTCGCTTCCTCGCACCGAGGCCTCGAGCTGGGCGTCGGTCAGCAGGTCCGAACAGATCGACTCGACTGCAGCGAGCGCCATGTTGGAGTACGTGGCGCGGGCGATCTGTTCGCGCTCACTTGCCGATTTTTCAGGAAACGCACAGGCGAGGTTGTCGAGAGTGACGCGCCGACGAATTCCAAGAATCCAGGCACAGCGACCCACCCCCCGAGCCAGCGCAACACGAGCCCAGCCCGGCAACGCGCGCAAAAGGCCAAGGCCCCCCCAGGCGACGGCAGAGGCAAGCGGACTTCCCGCAGTGACCGCGGGCTTCAAAACTGCGCTCACAGGCTCAACTCAAGGATCGAGCTGCGGAGGCAGAGCGGCATTCTTGCAACGCGCCAGGCCTTCTTGCGCCGGGACAATCCGGGGGTTGAGCTTGAGGACTTCTCGGAAGCTGGCCGTGGCTGCGTCGCAGTTGCCGGCGGCCACCGCGCCCTGCCCTCGCTTCACCTTGTCTCGAATCTGCTCGATCTTCAGCTGCAGCGAGTCGGCGCCGGGTCGAGATTGGGTCCCGGGCGGCACGGACTTCAAGAAGATCTCAGCCTCGTCGAGGTTCCCCACTTCGAACGGGGCCATCGCGCGGGCCAGCGCATCGCGTCCGCGATTGTTGGTGGCTTCATCGATGGCATTCGGATCCACGGCTTTCACCGCCACCACGATGGGTTCGGGCGGCTTCTCGACCCTCAGCTCGGGGACCTTGGTCTGAACTGGAAGCGGGTCGACCGCGGGACTGCGATTGAACATCGCCCAGGCGCCAAGTCCGCCGACCAGCACCAGTGCCAGCAACCCCACGACGACCATCGGGGTCCGAGAGCGCGGAATGATGAGCTCGCTTTGATCTCTGACCGGGTCTGCGTGAAGGGTCGGCGACCCTGCTCGCAATGGTTTGGCGAGGATGTTGGTGGCTGGTCTGCCCTCGGGGTGTTGAATCTGAGTCCCCGTGCGGACGAACGTCGCCTGCATCGTCGAGACTTCGTTGCTGCCGCGAGCAGGAACGGGGGTCTCGTTGCCGTTGCTCATCCCCGCCCAGACGCCGGTACCGGGTTTGCCTGCCTGGGTGGGCATCGCCTGGGCGATCTGATGAGCGAAAGCCATCATGTCGGGGAAGCGCTCGTCACGGTTCTTGGCGCAGGCCTTCTGCAGCACCGCCTCGACCTCGGCATTGTCGAGCTCTGCTGAAATCGAAGCGAGCCGAGGCATCGGCTGAACCACCTGGTTGCGCAGGATTTCGGTAATCGTGGTCCCATCAAAAGGCTGAACGCCGGTAATCATCTCGAAGAGAAGAATGCCTACCGCGTAGATGTCGGCCCGATGATCCACGTCGTCGCGGCCTTCGACCTGCTCGGGGGCCATGTAGCGGGGGGTCCCGGCGATCGCGCCCTGCATCGTGAGCTTGGTGCCTTCATTCATCAGCCGAGCGATGCCGAAGTCGAGGACCTTGACGTGAAGTCCCCGCATTCCCTTTCGGAGCATGATGTTTTCGGGCTTCAGGTCGCGATGGACCACGTGCTTGCTGTGGGCGTTGCCCAGCACGTCGGCGATCTGAAGAATGATGTCGATCGCTTCCCCGAGCGGAATTCGCTTTTGCTCGAGAAGAATCTTCTTCAGGTCGACGCCTTCGCAATACTCCATTGCGATGAAGAGGTTGCCCTCTTCGTCCTGACCGAAGTCATGAAGGGTGACGGCGTTGGGGTGGGCGACCCGGGCGTACGACTTTGCTTCGTTGAGAAAACGGCGCGCGATCTCGGCATCTTCCGAGAATTCGGACTTGAGGAACTTGAGGGCCACCCGGTGACCGATGCCCAGCTGTTCGGCCAGGTACACCGCGCCCATGCCTCCCTGGCCCAGCTTCCGGACAATCTTGTATTTGCCCTTGATGACCTTCTCGAGCATCCGATCTGCGGACTGCTTGAGCTGAATTGTTTCCGAAACTCCGCAGTGCGGGCATTTGCCGCTCCAGCTTGAGTGCTCTGAACCGCAGCCCTGACAGATGAAGACCGGCATCTTCCCTTCGAAAAGAAGCGCTACTTCTCGGGAGGGTAGCGCGTGGTGAACAACATCCGCTCGAGCTCTGCGGCCCCATCGTCGGGAGAATTGCCGAGTGCGAGCGCGGCACGCAATACCCGCGTCCGGGGATCATCTTTCAGCCGGCTCTCGAGGACCTTGAGCGCTCCTGCCCGGTCGCCGCCCTGCACCAGCGCGAGACCCTGGTAGAAGACGTATTCGGCATTGGACGGGTCGGAACGGGCGGCTTCGGAAAACAGCTGTTCGGCCTTCTTGAAATCTTTTTCCTGCAGGGAAGCCAGGCCGTCGAGAAACGCGGTTCTGGCCTTTTGGTCTGGAGGCGACGCGCTGACATCGGAGGCGACCTGGTACAGCGGCCGGGCCGCGCGCAGCCGTTCGAGGCTCATCTTCTCGTTCGCCAGAGCCGCCTTGTGAATCTCGTCAGCCTTGGCCAGTGCGGCGGCGCCGAGCTTGGCTGCCATGTCTCCCAGATCGGGGCTGAGGTACCCGTCTTTGACCAGCGTGGTCAGCTGCTCGTTGGCTCCACCCGAGCCGACGACCAACTCCTGATCGAGGGCGGCGTAGAAGCTGGCGCGGGTTTCGACATATTTCTGACTCAGATCGGCCGGCTGATTTTTGGCCGTCTTCACCTGTCGCTCGCATTGCTCGCTCTCGGCCTGGGCTTTCTTGCGCTCGGGCGACTCGTTCGCCGCCTTCAGGTAGACGCGATAGACGTAACAGGCACGCAGCACCTGCTTGGCGGCCAGAAGAGAACGCGCCAGCTGCAGGTAGGTGGGCAGCGTCGAAGGGTTGGCGCGGTTGGCGGTGAGAAACACCTCGGCGGCCTTGGCGTATTTCTTCTGGTTGTAGAGCTTGGTGCCTTCAGAGACGAGGCTATCGGCGTTGCCGACGCCGGGCCCGACGAGCGAAGTGCTCGCGGCGAGTGCAGAACCCGAACTCAACAGCAGAATGAGGAGTTTAGAACGCATAGCCCAACCCCCCGTTAATCCCCATCGAGCCGGCCGACTTCACCAGCGCCTGGGTTTCCTCTCCGACGACGAACCAAGTGAAGTTGTACTGGGCGAAGATGAAGAAGCCTTCGTAGATGTAGAAGCGAACGTTGATCTTGGCTGAAGCGAGCAGATCCAGAACGAGAAAACCGTCGTTGAACTTGGCGGGGGCGGTCGCTTCGGTGATGTGACCCAGCCGGAACTCGAAGCCCGCCTGAAGTCCGAACTGAAATTTCCAGGCGTTCATTCGAAATTGCGGCTGAATCGCTCGCACGGTGACGAGGCTGGCTCGAACCGGCCCGATGGTTGCTGGAAAAGTGCCATCGGTGGCGGCCTCGGGCGACGCGTCTTTTTGGACTCCGATGCTCAAGGTCAGAGGATCAGGGTTGGTCAAGAAGCTGACCCCAATCACGGTGAGGCCGATGTACCGGCCGAAGACGCCGTACTCCGCGGCGGCGCCGGCGAAGGTCCGGCTGGGAGAGGTGATGAGCTCGGTTCGGGCGCTGCCGGCGTTGCCGAACCTTCGACCCACGAGCCGGTTGCTTTCGTATTGGGCCCCTTCGAAAGAGACATGGAAGTAGGCGCCCCGGCCGTAGGTCAGCTCGGTCTCGGTCGGAGGGGGCGGGGGGGGAATGGGTGCCGGAGCAATGACGTCGGTCTTGATTGCGACCGTGCCCTTCTTCGGATCGGCGCTGGCCAGCCCGGGAATGGGCTCGAGTGTCTTATCGAGCTGGTACTGCTCTTCGGCCTTGACGGTAATCGACTGCTCGAAATCTTTGTGGCCCTCGGCGGTGAGCCGAATGGTGTGTTGGCCGGGGAGGATGCCGCGGTCGACTTTGTCCTTCCCGAGCATCTGACCGTCGACGCTGATCGAGGTTCCGGCCGGAGAAGCCGTGATCACGATTCGGGCTGCAACTTTTTGCAAAGCCTTCTCGAGGCTGGCGGCTCCGCGAACGGGAATCACGAGCGTCTCTTCGACGGGCTGATGCAGTTTCAGATCGAGGCGAATGAGGCGTTCGCCGGGAAGGACCTGGGTGGAAAGCGGCGTCAGGCCGACTTTCACGTCATCGATGTACACGGTGGCGCCTGCAGGGGTGGTCTTCACTTCCAGGCTGGAGGCGACCGGGACGACCTTCGCCACAGCTCCGAGCAGCGCTTTTTCCAGAATTGCGTTGCTGGCTGTGGCGGGCGTGACTTCCTTGTTCGCGGGCCGGTAGCTGACGACCCGGTACTTGAACCCCGCCTCGTCTTGCCCGCCCTGGATCAGCACCACCCGATCGAAGCCCAAGGAGGCGACGAACGGATCAATGGGGTCGCTGCAGCGAGAGTCCGAGGACAAACAGGGAAGCTCGGCGAGGACCTTGCCTTTGAGGCTGGCCGAGAGCTCCTTCATTCCGATGATTTCTTTGCTGCGATCAACTGCGGGGATCAGCTTGTCGAGTGCTTTTTCGGTGCGCTCGACGAGCGCTTCCTGTCCCGGGTACAGGGGACGAACGAGCCAAAGCGTGCGTTCAGCGGAAGCGGTGAACCCGACGAAGAGCGCCAAGCAGATGGCGAATCGCCCGAGCAGGCGCAGGACGAACATAGGGTCCGGAAACTACCCTGAGGAGGTACGGGAGGCCACATATTCCTCCAGTTCTTCCAGCGTCTTAGGCCAGTCCTCTTTCAGCAATCGAGACAAGGAACGGTCGGCGAGCAGCTTGCCACCGGTCTGACAGGTCGAGCAGTAGTTGGTTTCGTTGTCGGCGTGAACGATGCGTTGCACCGGCGAGCCACAGACGGGGCACGGCTCTTTGTACCTCCCATGGACGGCCATCTTCGGGCGAAAAGCGGTGACCTTTTCGGGCCATTGATCGCCAACTTCGTCTTGAAGACGCTGCGTCCAGGTGGTGAGGCTGGTGCGAATCGCCTCGAAGAGCCGAGCGATTTCCTCACCGCTCATCGCCCGGGTCAGCTTCACCGGTGAGAGTTTTGCGCGGTGCAGAATCTCGTCGCTGTAGGCGTTGCCGATCGCGGAAAACAGGCGCGGGTCGGTGAGCGCCCGTTTGAGGGTGTGATTTTCGCTGCGCAGCCGCTCGGCAAACTGGTCGAGGTGAATCGAAAAAATCTCCAGGCCACCCCGGTCAAAAGCCTTCAAGGCGTGCTCCCCATGAACGAGATGAAGCGAAGCGCGCTTTTTGGTGCTGACTTCGGTGAGCACCAGAGTTCCCGAATCAAAATCGAACCCCGCGAGGCCTGCCCGCCCCGGGAGCCTGGCTCCTTTGGGCTTCCACTGCAGCCGTCCCGCGATCATCAGATGGATGACCAGGAACAGCTGTTGCTCGAGGGCGAGGACCAGGCGCTTGCCTATGCGCGACAAGCCAATGACTTTTTTTCCATTCACCGAAGAGAGGGGCGGCTCGACTGAACGAAGGACAAAAGGGCTGCCCAGCCGGACGCGTTCCAGGGTGTGTCCCACCACACGCGACTGCAGCGAGTGCAGGTAAACGGTGAGGTCCGGGTACTCGGGCACGTGACAGCATAACGGCGCGCACGGAATTTTCGCGGCAGGGCATTTCGAGACTTCGAATCCTCACCCCCAGCGGAATAAATTCCTGTCGCCGTTGATCGTCGAACCCCGAAGCCCGTTTTCACTGCGCCAGGTGAATTTCTTCGCCGGCCGACCGTGTTCACGCCAGGTGCCAAAGGGGTTTTCCAATGATCAACAAACAGTCGGTATGGGTCGTGGGTTTCGCTGTCCTGCTCACGGCGCTTCCAGCGCAGGCGCGGTTTGGAAAGAAGAGTCCGCCGTCGAAAGAAGAGGCGAAGTCCCACCACGAGGCGCAGCCGGTCGAGACCCGCAACGCCGATGGGTACAATGGGTTTTCTTCGGGGTCGGCTCAGTACGCAGGCGGTTCATCGCGGCGGTACTACGGCCCGCGTTACCGCTACGGTTATTGGTCGGGCGCCTTCATTCCCGGGTTTGGGTACGCGTACGCGGCCCCGAGATCTCGGGTGATCCTCACTCAACCGGTCGAAGAGGAGCCCCAGGCGCAACCCGAGCCGGCAGGAGTCCAGTTGAGCGCCGGGGTCGAGGGTCAGGGTTTCCGCGGAGGGTTCACCCTGGGCGCCTTGATTTCATTGGAAGGCGAGCGATGGGGCTTTGCGGCCAGTGGTCAGAACATCGCCGTTCGCGCGGACAATGGGACTGACCGCATGGACCATTTGCAGGTGGCGACGGCGCATCTGACCTACGCGTTTCTGGCCGGACCCTATGGGCGGCTGCGATTGGAAGGAGGCGCAGATGCCGCATTCGCGCCGAACCTGATCGTGATTGGGCCGACGGGAGGCTTTTCGGGCACGGTGTGGATTGGGGGCCCTTTCGCGATTGAAGGCTCGGTCATGGTGACCCCGTGGCCGTATCGACAGTTCGACGGGAAGATTGGCGTCGCGCTCGGGCTGGGCCCGGTCGGTCTTCGAGCCGGATTTCGCACCCAGGTTCTGGATGATCGCGGGCTGGTCGATGGGGTCGTGCACCAGGACGCCTTCATCGGTCCGTACGTTGGTTTGGCTTTGGTGTTCTGAGCCGCAGCACGGGTTAAGTGAAGCCGCATGGCGATTGTCGAACGCGATTTCATCATGCGGCTCGTGAAGCAGTTGGCTGAGCTGCTCGCGCGCGCAATGAAGCTGAAGGCGGCCAAGAGAGACGACGAAGCCATCGAAGTCATCGAAGTCATCGAGTCGGGTTGCCTGTCCCTGCTGGGCATCGACTGGAAGACGCTGGCCTGGGTCGATTCGGCGTCCGCGGCGCAGCTGCTCAAGGAGCCCGCGCGATTCGAGCGTTCGCAGCCCTGCTCGAACAACGGGCCCGATTTCACGCCGAAGCGGGCGAGCAAGCTGAAGCCCGATCGAAAAATCAGCACGCGTTCGAGATGTATCGGGAAGCGGGTGATGACAAGGAATCGGTGGCCGGAGCCCAGCGCACGGGAGCGCTGATCGACGTGGTCTTGTTCCCTCTTGGGTGAACGCTAGGTCGCGGCCTCGATCCCCACCCGCGCGGCAAGCTCGGGGCGACGCAGCTTCCAGATCACGCCGTCGAGCCAGTAGTGCGAGAGCGTGAGGCTGACCCAGATTACCCCGCCCCAAGTGTAGGCGTCCCAGCCCTTGCCTCGGGTCACGAAGGCCCCGGCATAGATGATTCCGTAAACGCACCCGGCAAGCGCGAGCAAGAACGCAAAGTAGAGCGCACCGCGCAGGTAGCCCGGTTGCCCCAGCCAGCTGACGATCTTCGCGTCGGGATCCACGCCGGCCTTCCAGGTGGTCCGGTGGTAGTGGCGGACGATGCCCAGGTATTGAAAGCCATGCCAGCAGGCGGCAGCCGCAAAGGCCGAAGTGTCGTCGGTGGTGATGAAGTGGAAGGGGACGAAAAACCCGACCGCCGCGCAGCCCAGAAAGGCCGCCCGCAGGTACGCCGCTTTGGCCCACCGTTCGTTGCGGGTTCGGAAGCGTTGGACGGTGTAGAGCCCGAGTAGAAACAAGACGGGGCCGAGCAGGCCGTTGACCACTGCTTGCGGAAGCGGGATCCAGAAGACTTCGTAGCCGAACAGAACGCGGGGGCCGATGTAGATCCGGTGAAGCAGGCACCAGAGGACGAACAACATCAGCATCGGCTTTTCGACCCGCATCGCAATCGACGACTCAGGCTCGCCGGACTTGCGCTGATAGATGCGGAGGATCCCCCAGTTTTGAGCCACGAAGTGCCAGGTCGCCCAATAGAGGATGGCTGAGTTGAGAATCCGGGTCCCCGTCGTTTTGAGGACGACGTTCGCGAAGACGACAAACGCAACGATCATCAACGGGACGACGACGAGCAAGAAGGGCTGCCGCTTCCATTCGCGCGAATCGAAGTAGACGCGGGTCCAGGTCGAGATCAGGTGGGGCCCGTTCGAGACCACCGCGACCGTGGCGAGAATATAAAAGCCGTCGACCTTGAAGACCGAGGCCGCAAGCCAGGCCAGCACCACCACCGAGACACTCAAGAAGAAGAACAGAAAGTCTTTGGTGGGGGATGCGATGAACAGCGAGCGGGGGGCGATGCCGATGTCAGCGGTACTCATGGAGTGGGCGCACGTCTATACCAGCGCTGTCATGATTCCCATTCGGCTGGTCTTCCTGCGCCCGCGCAACGCCGACAACCTCGGCGCGATCGCCCGCGCCATGAAAAATTTCGGCCTCTCCGATTGGGTGGTGGTCTCACCCAACCCGGAATTGCTCGAAGAACCGGGGACCCTGCGCCTGGCGGTGAAGTCGGCCGACCTGCTCGATTCGGTGCGGTGCGTCGACACGCTGGCCGAGGCGGTCTCGGACTGCACCTGGGTGGTGGGGACGACGATGCGCCAGGTCGATGGACGCCGTCGGCTGTACCCCGAAGAGGTGGCCCGGGAAGGCCTCGAGCGGGGCGAGAAATTCGCGGTGGTGTTCGGCGACGAACGCAGTGGTCTGACCAACGAGGATCTTTCGCAGTGCCACGCCTTGTCGGTGATTCCCACCGCGGGCGAGCAGCCCTCGCTCAACCTTTCCCAGGCGGCGGTAATCTACGCGCAGGCGCTCTTCAACGCCGACCGGGTCAACGCGCCGTGGGGAAAGAGGGCCCTGGCCCCAGCGCTCGCCAACGATGGCACCCTGCGCGCGTTGCGAGCTGCGCTGGAAGAGGCCCTGACCGCGGGCAACTTTCTTCAGAGCGAAGGAGGCGGTGCGGTCGATGAATTGCTCGCTACGCTGCTGCGCGCGCGCCCCACTCGGAAGGAAGGGGCGCTCTGGTTGGCGGCGCTGAAGTCGCAAACCAGGGCACTGACGCGACGGTAGCGCCTCATCGCTTTGCCAGCGCACATCGGAAAGCCCGATGATGTCGCCCGTGCGTCTACAGCTCTGGGTTGTCGCGTGGGTGGCGTTGTTGGGTGCCGGCTGCACCTGCCATGGCGGGGGTGAGCTCGATGGCGGTTCGGGCGGTGGCACCGGGGGGGGCGGAGGAGGAACGGGCACCGGCGGAGGATCGCCCAGTGGACGGTGCGAGACCGAGCTCGAGCGATTCAAGTCGACGGCCACCGGCACCCTGAAGCTCAAGCAGGTCGAAGGGCCGGCGGACCTGATCGGCGGCCCGACCGCGGCGGGGAAGGTCGGCGACTACCTGCTGCAAAACGAAAAGATCAAAGTCATCGTTCAGGGCTTCGACCGCCACATCGGCCCACAGCCGTACGGAGGCACGATTCTCGATGCGGATCTCGTCCGCGCCCCCGGGGTGCCGGGCCAGGACCAATTCGGTGAGACCGGCCTGCTCTACAACTTCGGTCGCACGCTCGACCCCCAAAAGTTCGAGGTGCTCGCGGACGGCAGCGATGGGCGCGCGGTGGTGTTGGCGGTGAGCGGCCCCGACGCGGCCAACGACTACCTGTCAATTCGCAACCAGCTGCGAAACATGGTCGGCACTCTTCCGGTCACCGACCCCTATCTCGCGGTGCCTTTGTGGGTGACGAACTACTTCATCCTCAACCCGAACGAGCAGCGGCTGCGCTTCGTCACCGCGTTCTGCAACACCAGCGCTTCGAAGGAAGTGGTGCTGGCGGTCGGAGATCTCACCGACCCCGGCTACGTGCTCGAGATGTTCAACCCTCAGGCGTGCACGTTGGGCTTCGGCACGGGAGGCCTGTGCTTCGGACTCGATCGGATGAACTGGTTCGGGTACCAGGGCCAGGGGGTGGCTTATGGGTACGCCCCGTACAAGGTGGGATCTGCGCTTCAGCCCGAGCCGCAGAACGCGCTGCTCACCGTCGCCGGAATCACCGGTTCGATCGTGGGCGCTGCGGGTTTGAACGGGCTGTTGACCTGGTTCGATGCGAGCCGGACCAGTTGGCAAGGTGAGATGCGAATTCCTCCACAGGGCAATGGAGTTTTTTCGCGCGACTTCGTCATCGGCAAGGACCTGGGAGAGGTGAACAACCTGATCGAGGCCACCCGGGCCGCGGTGACCGGGGACAGCTCAGGACAAGTCGAAGCGACAGTGACTTCGAACGGGACCCCGCTGGCCGACGCCCGGGTGGTGTTCGCGAGCAACAATGGAAACGTGGTGTTGATGACGGGCGCTGATGGCAAGGCACACGGCTTGTTGAACCCCCGTCAGTGGACGGCCTCGGCCTGGGCGCCGGCGCGCGTTCCTTCCGCCGCGAAGACGGTGATGATCTCGGCGGCAGTTCCCTCAAGCGTGTCGTTCGACCTGATCAGCCCCCGCAGGCTGACGGTGAATGTTCGGGAAGCCAACGGAGGCCCAATGCCCGCGAAGGTGACCGTGCTCTGCGCCGCGGGCCCCTGCCCTGCCCCGCAGCGAACGTTGGTGCCCTACACCGACGCGCACAAAGACCCGATGCCGGACCACGTTCAGGCGGTGGGCTTTGTCGGAGTGTCGGGGACCACGAGCCTGCAGTTGGCTCCGGGGCAATACCTGGTGCTGGTCAGCCGGGGCCCGGAGTACTCGATTCACCCCAACGGCTATCCGGCGACGCCGGGGACCCCCGTCGACCTGCGCGCCGCGGACGGAACGGTGAACGCGGTGCTGGCGCGGGTGGTCGACACCACCGGGTGGATGAGCGCCGATACCCACGTGCACGCGGTCAACAGCGTCGACAGCATCGTCGACAACGCAACCCGAATCGCAGGCTACGCGGCCGATGGGCTCGACATCATCGTCAGCACCGATCACGACTTCGTGACCGACTTTGCGCCCGTCATCGCGGCCGCCGGGCTGGGACCGTTTCTCGCGACGGTGAGCGGCGAAGAAATCTCGACGATGGACTGGGGGCACTACAACCTCTTCCCGCTGGCCGCCGACCCTGCCGACAAGATCACGGGGGGCGCGGTCGATTGGGCGGGGGGGCGCGGGCCCACCCTGGGTCCGGTGTTGATGTTTGCCGAGGCGCGCCGGCGGGGGGTGAAGACCATTCAGGTGAACCACCCGCGCGGATTTCTGGGCGGGCTGACCCACTTGAGAGCCGACACCGACACCTTTGCCACTCACGCGGCTCCCGAGTCGTTTCGGATCGCGCCGGTGGCCGGGGCGACCTCGAGCGATACCCGGCTGCTGAGCACCGAATTCAACGCGATGGAAGTGCTGAACAACGCCGAAGACGAGTTCGACGCAGCGGGCCTGTCGGCACGAGGGCGAATGAACGACTGGATGACGTTGCTCTCGCGGGGTTTTCCGATCGCGGGAACTGGAACCAGCGATTCCCATCACCGCTCGATGACCAGCGGCTGGCGCACGTTCATCGAAATGGGAAGCGATGACCCGAGCCAGTTCGACCCCCAGTTGATGTCGGCCCGGCTCAACGCGATGAGGGCGGTGGTGACGAACGGGCCGTTCGTGAAGATTTCCGTGTACCGGGTGGACGCCGCGGGAACCCAGGTGACCGCATCGGTCGGGCCGGGAGGCACGGTGGAGCAGGACAGCCGCGACCTCGGGGTCACCCTCGAGGTGCAGGTGCCTGAGTACCTGGATGTCACCCGGGTCGAGCTCTACCTGCACAAGTCGCAAGACGACCTCGCGTGCCCGATCGATCCCACTTCGCCCAGGGCGGCGACGACCCGGGTGGCGTGCGATGGAGTGATGAACTCCAACTGGCCGGTGTCGGGAATCTCGGCGACCCAGGCGGTGGTGCTCAACCCGTCGGATCTGCAGACGGTGACGACCGACTCAGGCGTGATCTACCGCCGCTACCGCAAGACGGTGAACTTTCGGCTGCCGGCGCCCACGACCGACAACTGGGTGGTGGCGATGATCTACGGCAGCCGGACGCTGTTCCCCCTGAACTTCAACCGGCCCAGCGGCAGTGGAGTGGTGAGCCCGACGGCTCCCTTTGCGCTGACCAACCCGGTGTTCGTCGACGCCAACGGCAACGGGTACGACAAGCCTCCGTTCAAGACCTCGGGCGCCGCTCCACGCCTGACGCCCCATCACGCCGAAGAGCTTCCGGTGGTGTGGCCGGTTTCGACGGACGAGATGGTGCAGCGCTGGGGCGCCTACTTCAGCGCCCAGTGAAGGCGGGGGCAATCGCCTTGCCTTTGCAGCGCGTGTGCGGGATACGCGCGGCTGGTAGTTTTGGCCCTTCGGTGGGCACATAAAGAGGAGGTGAACAGCTCAATGACGACCATTCGCGTCAAGGACGGCGAGTCGATCGAAGGAGCGCTCAAGCGCTTCAAGAAGGCGACAGAGAAGGCAGGAATTCTCTCCGAGATTCGCAAGCGTGAGCACTACGAGAAGCCTTCGGTAAAGAAGAAGAAGAAGGCGCTCGCAGCGAAGAAGCGCGCAGTGAAGAAGCTTCGCAAGAACTTCTAAGAGACTTGCTCTCGTTCGTCTGATCCAGACGCGCGTCAGTGACCTGGGGAGGTTGGCGTCGGTTGCCAGCCTCCCGTTTTGTTTACCCGTATACCCTGGAGAAAAGACCCCATGGCCACCCTCAAAGAGCGCATCGACGCTGACCTGAAAGACGGGATGCGAGCGCGGGACGAGCTGAAGGTTTCGGTGCTGCGGCTGATGAAGAGCACGATCAAATACAAAGAAGTCGAGCCGGGCGCCTCGCTGCTGGACGACGCGCAGATCCTCGGGCTGCTGGCGACGATGGTGAAGCAGCGTCGGGAATCGATCGAGCAGTTCCGCGCGGGAAACCGGGTGGATCTGGCGGAAAAAGAAGAAAAGGAAATCGCGGTGATCCAGCTGTACATGCCGCAGCAACTGACGGCCGCCGAGCTTTCTGCCGAGGTCGCAAAGGCGATCGTCGAGGCCAAAGCGACGGGCGCGAAGGACATGGGCGCGGTGATGAAGGTCGCGACTCCTCGGCTGAAGGGAAAGGCGGAAGGCAAGGCGATTTCCGAAGAAGTCAAAGCGCAGCTGGCGAAGCTCTAGGTCAGAGGTCCAAGCGCCGCGTGATTCCCGATTCCAAGATCGACGAGATCCGCGAACGCATCGATCTGGTCGCCCTGATGGGTCGCCACGGAGTCGAGCTGAAGAAGTCCGGCCGCAGCTTCAAGGGCTGCTGCCCGTTTCATCAGGAAAAGACGCCCTCGTTCCACGTCTGGCCAGAAGAACGGCGCTTCAAGTGCTTCGGCTGCCAGGCCGGAGGCGACGCGTTCAGCTTCATGCAGCGGCTGTTCGGCAAGCCCTTCCTCGACACGGTGCGCGACCTCGCGAAGGACGCGGGGGTCGACCTGGACGAGGCGATTGATCCCGGGCTCAAAGAGAAGGCACAGATCAAAGACGCGACCGACGTGGCCGCAGAACACTTCAAATCGCGGCTGTGGGACCCGGTGGTGGGCGCACGGGCTCGGGAGTACCTGCTGAGCCGCGGTGTTACTGAGGACGTGGCGCGGGCCTTTGGGCTCGGCTGGGCGCCACTGGCCTGGACGGAATTGGCCGACAAGCTGCGCGAGCGAGGACTCATCGCCGCGGCAGAGAAAGCAGGCCTGGTTTCCCCCCGGCAGCGTGGCGATGGCCACTACGACATGTTTCGCGGACGACTGATCATTCCCATTCGCTCACCTGAGGGGCGCACCATTGCTTTTGGCGGGCGGCTGCTCGAGGGTGACGACGGACCCAAGTACCTCAACTCGCGCGAGTCGAAGCTCTACAACAAGAGCGAGACGCTCTACGGCCTGGACCAGGCGCGTGACGAGGTGCGCAAGAAGAAGAGCGTGGTGCTGTGCGAGGGGTACTTCGACTGCATCGGGCTGCATCAGGCGGGGGTGAAGCACGCGGTCGCGCTGTGTTCCACCGCCCTGACCCCCGGGCACATGACGGTGCTCGCGCGCGCTGAGGCCAAAGAGCTGGTGCTGCTGCTCGATGGGGACGACGCGGGTCGAAAGGCGGTCGAACGGCTGGCGGGGCCGATGCTGGCGGCGGGCGGCTCGGCCCGGGTGGCGGTGCTGCCCGATGGAGAAGATCCAGACACCTGGGCGCGGAAGGTGGGCGCCGAGGCGGTGCAAAAGCTGATCGAGAAGGCTCCGACGCTGACCCAGTGGCTGTTCAACACCGTGCTCCCACAGGGACCCACCTCGACGTTCGAGGCCAAGATGGGCGCGCTGGAGCGGATCAAGCCGATTGCCGCAGGGCTCCCGGTCGGATTGATGCGGTCGGCGTTCTTCGGAGCCCTGTCGGGTCAGATGGGGTTGCCGGCGTCCGAGCTCGAGTCGGCCCTGAAGGGCAAGGTGGGCGCGGCGGTGAAGGCGGTTCCGAAGTCCGCGCCGGGCCTGGAAGAAAAGGCTCCCGAGCAGTGGGAGGCCCTGTTCGCCGCGGCGGTGCTGCGCGATGTGCGCCTGCTGAGCAAGGACACCTGGCGGGCGGCGGACGACCTGAAGCACACCGGGTTGAGGACCCTGATCGCGGCGCTGGCTTCGGGCCACTCGCGGGAAGACGCCCTTTACGAAGCAAGCGAGCCGGTCAAGCGGACGCTAGAAGAACAGGCGCTCCAGAAGTCCCTGCCTGAAGACGACCAGGCCCTGGAGCAGGCGTTCGTCACGGTGTGTCGAAGGCTGAAATTGCGGGGAATCGAGGAGCAATTGACCCGAATTGCGAGGGAGCTGGCGCAGTCGGGCGGCTCTGGATCAGATTTGACGGATGAAGCGCGCGAGATGCTTTCGCAGCAAGGACAGCTGCTCGCGCTCAAGAGGCAGATTCAGGCTCAAAAACCCTGATGTTCATTGTTTGAACTTTTTGACCGTTGTGGAGTAACAGCCGCGGTTTCATATTTTGCAGAACCCTCCAGCGACCCATAGGCGGAACTAAGCACCATGCCCACCAAGAGCATTAAGGCGAGCAAGGCTCTCTCCAAGAAGGACAAGGAGCTGAAGAAAAAGAAGAAGGGCGCGGAGCGCGAGGAGAAGGCGCGCATGAAGGCGCAGAACGACGCGCGTTCGGCGGCCGATGCGAAAGCGTATTCCGACGCGCAGGAAGCGGCGGCGATCGCGCGCGAGAAGCTCAAGAAGATGGGCAAGGGCAAAGGCGAGGTCGACTCGACCGACATCGAGGAGCAGGCCGACGCGGCTGC
>JAYVCD010000285.1:0-4467 GCA_043750125.1 Archangiaceae bacterium
TTTCACTGGCGGGGAGATCGCAGGGACATCCAAGGAACAAACAACGCCAACAGCAACGTCGGCACCGGTGGCGAGTTCCAGGTTCCGCGGCTGGTCGGGCTGGCGATGCGAGCACCCTGTTTTCACGATGGTCGCGTGGGAACGCTCGCTGCCCGTTTCGACACCATCGGTGGCGCCGAGGCTCACGGTCACACCTCAACGCTCACGCCGGCACAGAAGGCAGATCTCGTCGAGTACCTTCGCTCGCGGTGACCGATCGATGCGCTCGCCGTCGAGGAACCCTCTTTCTGAATCAGGGCATTCGCGTAGACGCGTTTGCGATCGGGAACTTTTATCCCGCCGGTCGGACGGCGCTGATTGGCCGGTCGGACGGCGCTGAGGTTGTGCGAAGCCTGAAACCTCCAATGCCTTGCCTTCGTATGGGGTGTCAGCTTGCCAACCCCCGGAGCGCAATGACTCGCATCCTGACCGTCTCACTCCTTCTGTTGTCCCTTCACGCCTTCGCCGGCTGGACGAAGGTGGGTGACGCCGACGTAACCTTCATCGGAATCGGCCCGGCGGGCTTCAAGCTCGAAGGCAAGACCCAGAGCCTGGAAGTGAAAGACGACGGGAAGTCGATTGCTACGTCCCCGTCAAGCATCGACTCAACGGGGGCCGCGCTGGTGCACGACATCGGCCTGATGATCACCTCGGCCCGGCACCGGGTCGCCCACGCGGCCAACGCTGCTCTCACAACGCTCTACTGGCAGATCGGCACCCGCGTTCGGCAGGACGTGCTCAGGGAACGGCGTGCCGAGTACGGAGCCCAGATTGTCGCCGCACTGCAGCGACAATTGGGGTGGACGCACTTCAAAGTACTCCTCCCACTCAAGGAACCGCTGAAGCGCGAGTTCTACGCGGAAATGTGCCGCGCCGAAGGTTGGAGCACCCGCGTGCTCGCTCAGAAGATCGACGTCACGACCGACCTCGTGTTCCAAGACCGAGACAGAAGCGCATCACGCTCGACGGTGACGACTACTACATCGACCTGCTGTTCTTCCATCGTCGGATGCGGCGGCTGGTGGTCATCGAGCTGAAGCTCGGCGACTTCAAGCCCGCCGACTCCGGGCAGGTGGAGCTGTACCTCCGGTGGCTCGACCGCAACGAACGGCAAACCGGTGAGCAGTCCCTTGTGGCGATCATTCTCTGTGCCGGAAAAAAGCAGGAGACTGTCGAGTACCTCGACGTCGGCGAGAAGGGCATCCATGTGGCGGAGTACCTGACCGAACTGCCTCCCCGCGAGGTGCTGCGCGAGCGGCTACACGCGGCGCTGACCACTGCGCGAGCTCGACTTTCGCGAAAGCTGGACCGTTGATCCCCTGCCCCCTGCCCCCTGCCCTTCCTCATCCTTCGAGCGCCGTGGACTCGACGATCCGCTGGAACTCGGTCAGGAATTCCCGCCAGTGCTGGGACAGGTGGTATCGGTCCTGTTGGGAGCGTTATTTGTCTTGACGCAGCTCGATAAGCTTAGTCGGTTCGATCAATGAACAGTTTCGTCCGATTCAGCTACTGCGTCGCCGTCGCGGTTGTTTTCGCTTGTTGTTCAGGTGTGGGAGGGCCTGATGGAGGCGGAGCATCGGGCGGCAACGGGGGCTCGGGCGGCAACGGGGACGCCGGGGACGACGCTGGTATTGCGACGCTCACCGGCGACAGCGCTGCGATCTTCATACCAGACGTCGTTTTTTCGAGACCTAGCGTGCCATTGGAAGGAGGCTGGATCAACATTATCATGTATGCGTTTGATTCTCCGCGACCAAAGGATTGCTCTGCACTTCGAAATGGCGGAGACAAGGGCCTGGTCATTTTCGTCCCGGCACGTATTGGAACGTTCGATGTTCGGAACGACGGCGGCTATCACCCGCACGTAAGGGGGTTCTGGGCCCCGTCGGACGGTGGGTCGGGGTTGGACCCTAAGCGTGACTTCTTCAGCACAATGGGGTCGGTGACAATTACCGCAACTTCATCGGCAAACGTCGCAGGAAGCTTCTCAGTTCGCGGTGTCAAAACGTTCGACGCCGATGCGGGTGCAATCGATGGCACCTTCTTCGCGCCATTCTGTCCGTAGCCACGGCGAGCGCGACGGGACTTAGCGGAGGAGCGGGCAGCCGGCCGAGGTTGCGCAGTATTTCTTCAGCGGCGCGGCGGCTCGTGATGACGGCGGTCACCAGGCGACCTCAAGCGATTCGCCCCTATCTTTCGGCTCGGCATTTCAGTGCCAGAAACCTGGCCATTGATGGCCAGACTTCTTCGGCCCTCCTCCGAAGCATGGGTACTCCCGCAAGAACGCTCCTCCCGCCCCCCCGTCTCTCCAGGGCCACCTGCCTGAAACCCCCTTTGTTGCGCTTATCGGTCTCTGGCCAGAAATTCATAGGCTAGCCCGGCTGCAAGGCGCAAAAATCGATGAACGCTTCCTCGTGCATCGCGGCGATCCGGCGGGTCGAGTCCAGCAACCCGCGCCGTTCATTCGGGGTCCACCGGGTGATGCGAGAGCGCGCGAGTCGGCGATGAACTTCGCCGGCCATCGCTCCGAGAAAGCGAATCGTCGAGGGAATTTGATCTTCCGAAAGCTTTTCCAGCGCCAACTTTTCCTCGCCCGCCTCGAGCGGCCGAATCACCATCTGCAACTTGCCGAGCAGGCCATAGCCCAGGCGGGCGGGTGGCTTTTTGATCGCGCCCCGAATCGCCTCGACCACCCGCTCGGCGCTGAAATCGACCTCTTTGAGCTCGAGCAGCCACGGTCCGCGCGAGTCGCCTTCAGTGAGGACCATCAGCCGTTCGACACCCAGAGAACCGGTGCCGCTGACCCGGCGACGAACATCGAGGATCTTCAGCTGCTCAGGCCGGGGAGCGACTTTTACCGACAGCGACGAGGCCCACTGCGCCAGGGCCTCCGGAACCCTTTTCACCAGCGCGGCGGGCGCCGAAGGGTGCTTGTCGTCGCGGATCAGCTTTCCATTGGCGACGTGCCTGGACAGCAACTTTGCCCGGGGCGCTTTGTGGGCCTCTCGACACAGCGACAACACGAACGCGGGCGGCGCGACCCGCTTGCCCGACAGGCCCAGTTGGTGGCCGTCGAGCGCGATGCGCGCCAGTTCCTGCACCTGGGTTCCCGACGCCTTGAGCTCGGGGCGGGCGAGCAGCACGCTGGTGAGCAGCCGCAGCACATCGAACCGCCACGGGCCGTCTCGCAGCGCATCGAAGTCGTTGACGTGGAAGACGGCTGGGCCGCCGTCGGCGATGAAGACTCCGAAGTTCTCGAGGTGAAGGTCGCCGACCACAGAGCCCACTCCGCTCGGACCTTTGGCCCAGCTGCCCTCACGGCGCAGGCACTCATCGAACAGCGGGGCGCCTCCGCGCAGAAAGGCGAACGGGGAGGCCGACATCCGCTTCCACTTGCGCGCGAGGAGCTCGGGGCGGGGGCCGAGCCGCTGGCGATCGAGCGCGACCTGCGAGGCCGCCAGCGAGTCGTGCTTGGGAAAACTTCGCGCTTCAGGAAGGGGCAGGCACCCCTCGGCGTGAGCGTGGCTGTGGCCGTGGCCGTGCCTGTGCGCCCCGGAGCTCAGGCGGCGGCCACCGGAGCAGCATCCGCGCTCTCGACGCCCATCGGCCGCACCCGCGACTTGAGGAAGGCGATCACGTCATCGTCCGTGCGCGCCACGCCATCGAGACGGATGAAGCGTCGAGCGAGAATCGGGTACTGACGGGTGAAGAGCAGCAGCGAGACGAGGAAGAAGTCGAGGCCGGTGAACACGATGCTCCCCGCGCGGGCGTAGGTGTCGATGTTCGCCTCGAAGTCGCCGGGCATCTCAGTCCAGTGGCGGTTGGCCTTCACGTGGTGACCGATGTGGTACCCGTCGTTGAACGCTTTGTGGTTGTAGCCGGCGTTGATGCAGGTAATCGAGTTGAGCAGGCTGTTGCCGGGGTCGTTGGCATCGATGAACGCGTGCTGGCCCCAGTTGCCCATCATCATCAAGAAGCGCACCACCACCATCGGCAGCGCGAAGCCCACCAACCCGCCCCGCAGGTCGATGGAACAGGCGGCGGCAATCAGCGCCCAGTGGCACAGCTCGGCGATCACCATTCGGCGCGCCATCCCGACGCGCGACTTCTTCTTGGCCAGGTAGTGGGGCACCTCGTACATCCCAAGAAAGAAGAAGCGGGAGAAGTAGACGAGGAAGTGGAAAAAATTGTCGCGCTGGAACTTCATCGTCGACGACAAGTCGGGCGGAAGGTTGTTCTCGAGGTGATGCATTCCGACGTGGTGTTCCATGTAGCCGGTCGGAATTCCGAACACCGCGGACATCAGGTACGGGTGGACGCGGGACAGCCAGCGAGGCCGCCGAACGAAGGGCCGGTGCATCGTGTTGTGCAACATCAAGATGACCGACGGAGACAGCCAGGCCCAGGCGGCGAGGTAGGCGACCACCA
>JAYVCD010000286.1:0-7972 GCA_043750125.1 Archangiaceae bacterium
CCGGACGTAGGTGTCGAAGATGCGCGCCGCGTTCTGCACTTCGATCATGTCGTTGTCGTAGTAGTTGTCCTCGGCCAGCGAGCCCAGGTAGCTGGCGAACCCTTCGTTGAGCCAGGCGTCGTCCCACCACTTCAGCGTCACGTAGTTCCCAAACCACTGGTGCGCCATCTCGTGGCAGATGAGCCCGGTGATCCGCGCCCGGCTGACCTGATCGTTCTTGTGATCGAGGATCAACGACGACTCGCGGTTGAAGACCAGCGAGGTATTCTCCATTCCTCCCCACGAGAAGCGCGGCACCGAGACCTGGTCGTACTTCGCCCACGGGTACTTCACCCCCAGGAACGACGACTGGAAGTTGAGCGCGCTGCGGGTCGAGTTGATCGCCTCGAACGCGCGATCGCCTTTGCCCGGCAGGCTCCAGATCGTCGCCGAGGTGACATCGCCCCCGACCGCCTGCGGCTCGAACACCCCGACCGCGAGCGCGACCAGGTACGGGGAGTGTGGCTGGTCCTGCTTCCACGACACGCGGCGCAGGTTCTTGCCGCCTTCGGTGAACACCTCGTCCTTCTCTTTGCGCCCGTTGGACAGCACCGTGTACTTGCTGTCGACGACCGCGAAGATCTCGGTGGTGGCCTTGTCTTCCGGAGTGTCATTGCAG
Source organism: Archangiaceae bacterium (assembly GCA_043750125.1). Classification (GTDB taxonomy): domain Bacteria; phylum Myxococcota; class Myxococcia; order Myxococcales; family Myxococcaceae; genus JAGSPQ01. Next base: position 659 of record JAYVCD010000286.1, read on the forward strand.
GGGAAGAAGCCCTGCGCGTTCATCGGCTCGAGCTGGGTGAAGTAGTAGGGCGGGGCGTCGGAATCGTCGTTGTCCGTCACCGTGAACAGCCCATCGTGCGAGGTGTGGTTCACCTTGCCGGTGTACGAAATCTCGACCGTCGCCTCGGCATTGGCCGGCAGCGGCCTGGCCGGCTTGAGCGTCAGTGTCCCCGCGTGAAGGGTCGGCTGCTCGAGGGTCTTGAAGGTCGCGACCTCGCCGTTGATCTTCGCCTCGGCGATTTCCAGCCCGCGCGAATCGAGCTCGAGCTCGCTGAGCGCCTTCTTCGGTTTGAGCGTCATCGTCAGCTTGTTCGCAAACGTGTCGGGGTCCTTGAGGCGGAACTCGATGCGGTAGCTGAGCGCGTCGTACGGCCGGTTCTTCGGCAAGAACGCAGCGGTCGGCTTGGCCGCGGACAACAACGACGCAATCAGCAAGGAAGTCAGCATGGGCGCCTCTTAGGCCTTTTCCGCCGCGCTTGGCATTGCCTTCGCATACCGGGCAACCATGTCTGCACTGGAGCCCATCTCGAATCAGGTAAGGTCCGCGCCAATGCAGCTGGGCGATCACTTTCGGGAGTTGGTGGACGCGTTTTCAGATCTGATCGCCAAGCACATCAAGCTGGCCCGGGTCGAGCTGAGGGAAGATGCGAAGGCGATCGGCCTCGAGGTGGGGCGGATCCTCGCGTTCCTGCCCCTTTTGCTGGTGGGCTACATCTTGTTTTCCGTCGCTGCCGCGCTGTTTTTGCATCGGTACCTGGCCGCCGATTTGGCTTTTCTCCTCGTGGCCGTCTTCAATCTGGGAGTCGGTGGAATTGGCATCTTCCTCGCAGTGAAGAAACTTCAGGCCCGCCCGGTGATGGACGACACCAAGGCCGCATTTGAAACGACGGCGATCGCTTTGAGAATCGAGGAGCCTCATGGATGAGCTGACCAAGCCCGAACGGGCCTCGCAGGACGTGACTGCGGTTCGCAAAGAGCTCGAGGACAGTCGGCGCAGACTCTCTTCGACGGCCGACGCCCTGCGCGGAGACTTGCGCGAAGGGGTGTTGGACCTCAGGCGGGGGGCCGCCGAGCTGAAGGAAAAATTGAAGTGGAGGAACTGGGTGGCCAACAACCCCTGGGGCTTCGTATTTGGTGCAATGGCAGTGGGCGTTTTTTTAGGCACGAGGGGTCGATCATGAGCGTCGAAGAAACCGAACCGCAGCAGAATCAAGCAGACCACGAAGCCCCGTACCTTGGAGACGCGGTGCGAGATCTCGAAGAGAGATTCGCCCCCCGTATCGAAGAGGCGAGGGAACAGCTGAGTCTCGTCAACGTTCGCGTCAAGGGGTTCATCCGTCAGAACCCTGGCACCACCCTGCTTGTCGCAGCGGGTGTCGGCTACCTGATCGGAAAGTTGGCGTCCCGGCGATGAACACCAACGACCAGAACGGGAAGCACGCAGTCGAGGACGTAGCCCAGCACGTCAACAAGGCAGGCGCCGCGGCGCAGCAGTTCTTCGACGAGGCGAAAGCTTCAGGGCAGGGGTTGATGGAAGCGGTCAACCTTCAGGGCCGGGTCGAGCGCAACCCGTATGGAATGGTCGCTGCTGCCCTGGGCATCGGCTACCTCCTCGGAGGCGGCTTGTTCACCGCCACCACCGCCCGGTTGTTCCGGCTCGGAATCAAGGTCGCTGCTGTGCCCCTGGTTCGCGATGAGTTCGTCTCATTCGCAGAAAATGCAATCGACGGGGTGTTGGATCGCGCTCGCAAGATCAACCGCAACGTCAATGACTTCCAACCGCTCTCCAAGGAGTAATCCCATGTTGAAGAACCTCAAAGACACCCTGTCGCACTTCGATCGCGACGAACTGCTCGAGACCCTCGGCCTCGAGAGAAAGCAAAGTGCAGCTCAGACCGTGATGCCGGCCTTGGCCATCTTCGGGGCCGGCGTGCTGGTCGGCGTTGGGCTGGGAATCATCTTCGCTCCCAAGGCCGGCGCTGAGATGCGCGGCGAGCTGCAGTCGCAGTTCAAGAAGGTCGAGCAGAAGGTCCGTGGCAACAGCGACCTTCAGCCGTCGATTTCATCGCCCGTTCCCCGCCCGGCTTGATCAGGGGCCAGACCGCCCCACTGTGTCTTCTTGCCCCGGCGTGCGCCTGAGTATGGCGCGCCGGGGTTGGGTGCGTAGCCAACGAAGAATCGCGCCACTGGCGGCGAACGGCTATGTCAGTGAAGTGATCCACCTCGGGTTCAGGCGTTGAAAGCCAGGAAGTCAGCCGCCCGAGGCAAATCCTCGAAGAAGAACAAGAAGAAGAAGGGGACGCAAAAGACGGCTGCGGCGAAGATCCTGCGGCACGACACCCCGCTGGATCCCCCCCTCGCACCGCTGGCCGTCGTTTCGTTCGACCCCCACGCCGCGCCTCGGCAGGCGCTGGAACGGGTGCGGCGCATCGAAACGATTCAAGGAGCGTATGAGGCCTGGCTCGAGCTGCGCCTCGAGTACTGCTCCGCCTTGAAGGCCCTGGCCGACGAACAAAAGCAGCTCGAGCAGCAGGGGGAATTTCTGGTCGGAGCCGTGCGCGCCGCTCGCGAGCTGGCCCAGGCGCCCACCGTCGAAGAGGTGCTGAGCCTGGCGAGGCTGGGTACCGGCCTCGATGGCTACCTGGTCGAGACGGCGAGCCGACTCGCAGCGGCAAAGGAACAGCTCGAAACCCGTAGCCGCGCCGTCCACCAGGCCTTCAGTGCCGCGTTGGCCCAGATTCGCGTCGAGCTGCGCGCCCGGATTTCGCGCACTTTGAGTTTTGTGAAGCCCCAGCTGAAGTTGATGATTCGCGCCCTGGGTCCCAACAGCCGCATCCTTCACGTCGCTCGGCTGCAGGCAGACGAGGCGGTGTTGCTCGCCTGGGTCCTGCTCGACAAGCTTCCCAGCCGTTACGACTTTCTGTTCGACGACTCGACCGAGAACGCGTCGCTCCCTTCACCGACCCTCTACGCCGACGACGGACTGCTGCCCGGCTTCGTGCGCCCCACCCTCGACCAACTGCAGGCGCTGATGAAGTCGGACGACGAAGTCATTCCGATCAAGAGCGTCGTCCCCTTCTTTCTGCCCCGGGTCGGCGGGCCCCCTCAGCTGATCCGTCTGGTCGAGCGGGGCCCGGTGATGGAAGTCGAAATCGGTGACGCCGAGGCCTTTCGCAATGTCCTCTCGCGCGATGAGGCCGAACGGGTCGCCGGGTTCTTCCTTCGGTTGAAGCTCGAGAATCGCGTCGAGATCCAATTGCTCAATTCCTGATGTCTTCTCGTTTTCAATCAGGCGGTCGGCGGTTCGCGCGAAGGTTCGGCGTCTCGTTCTTCTGGGCGGCGCTGCTCGGCTCGTTGTTTGGCGCCGGGGTGGCCTTTCGCGTTCCGCGGACCAGCAGCGACGAGCCTCCGGCGTGGCACGAAGCCGTTCGGCTGTGGGTCGAACGCCTCGAGCTGCTCACCTTCGACTGGCGAATGCGGGCCTACGCCGAACAGTCGCATCGGTCGGATGAAGTGGTGCTCGCCACCGTCGATGAGGACACCCTGGCCAGCGCGCGCGAGGCCGCCAACGCCGCTTTGGCCGTGCGTCCCTGGCCGCGCGAGCTGTACGGCAGCCTCGCCGAGCAGGCGCTTCGGGAAGGCGCCGGCCTGGTGCTGCTCGACGTGCCCCTGTCGGATCTTTCGGCCCGCACCTGTATTCCCTGCAGGGGCGAGAAGGCCCGCTCGGACGACGAGCTGCTGGGCGCCAAGCTCGAGAAGATCGCCAGCAAGGTGGTCTTGCCGATCGGGTGGTCCACCGCCGCCCCACGCCCTCCCGATCGCGAGCTCAAGCCGTGGCTGGTGAAGCTGGGCGAGTTCAATGTGAACGAGCCTCCGCTCGAGGCCGTGCGCCGGGCCGTCGCGACCCGGACCCAGGCGTTCTTGATTCCCGCCGGTGACAAGGTCCAGCTCTGGGCCTCCGCGCTCACCGAGCAGCGCGCCCAGTCGCTCGGAGCTCAGCTCGAAATCAAGGGCGCCGCGGTCCGGGCTCAAACTCCGGACGATTCGGCCTTCGAAGTCGGAGCGAACTGGCTTGCCGTCCATTCCAGCGAGATCACCGTCGAAGGCATCGACCCCACCCGGCTCACCCGGGCGCGAACCCTCGAAGGTCCAGTCGCTGCGCTGTTGGCGCCCGGGGTGAAGCTCGGGCCCGCGCGGGTGGTCCCCGATTTCGATGACTCTGTCCGCGACTTTCCCCACCTCGTCGCGACGGAAATCGACGGCCGCCTGGCCGTGCTGGCCTCGGCTCCCTTGCTGGCGGTGATGAAGCTGACCCAGTCGACGAAGCTGCGGTGGTTCAGCGGCACTCTGTTCATTGGCGATCGGCTGAGCGTCCCGATGGGACGAGACGGCCGCACCGTGCTCGCCTGGGACGCGCCTGAAGTCGGCAGCGGAGGCCGGGGAACCGTCAAGCGCGCCGTGCCCGTCTGGCGCCTGCTGCTCAACCTCGAAGACGACGAGAACAAGCGCGGCGTTCGCCACCACGACAACGAGCTGGCCGGGCGGGTGGTGGTGCTGTCCGAGTCAGGCGGGCAACAGGTCTCGACCGCGATCGGCACTTTGCCGCGCGGCGCAGTGATGGCCCAGGCCCTGGTGAACCTGCTCCACTCGCGCTCGGTCACCCGCACCGACCCCCAGGTCGACTTCTGGATCACCCTCGCTTTCGGCTTCGCCGGCGCACTGCTGGCGGTCGCGTACGCCAGCATTTTCCCCCGTTCGGGGTGGATTGGTTACGTCGTGGTCCTCGGCTTGCTCTGGGCCGGAGTGGCCTGGGGCGGGCGCGCGATTCTGCTCTCGCAGCTGCGCTGGGTGCCGATGGCCGCCCCGATGCTCGCCGCGTCGCTGACCTTCCTCGCCTCGCTCGGGTACGCGCGAAATCTCGAGCGTTCGCTGCGCGAGTTCGTCACCCATGCGCTGGGGCGGGCGCTGCCCGAGAAGGTGCTGGGAAGCGTCGAGAACGACGTGGGCCTGATGAGGCCCGAACGACTGCAGATCGCCGTCTACTTCTCGGACATCGAAGGCTTCACCGCGCTCGCCCAGCGCATCGAACCGCGGGTGCTGGTCGACCTGCTCCAGCAGTACCTGGGGGCGATGACCGAAGTGGTGATCGAATGCCGCGGCCAGGTCGACAAGTACCTGGGCGACGGAATGATGGCCTTCTGGGGCGCTCCCGTGAGGCTGCCTTCCCCCGCCCGGTCGGCGTGCGAGGCGGCGTTGAAGATGCGTTCGCGCTTCGAGATGCGCCGCAAGGCCTGGGAAACCATCTCGGGCTCTCACCTGGTGTTTCGTTCCGGCCTCGACGTGGGGGAAACCCTGGTCGGCGAGATGGGGACCGAGCACCGGCTCAACTACACCGTGATGGGCGAGTCGGTCGCGACGGCCGCCAAGTTGGAAGCGCTCTCGAAAAAATATGGCGCCGTCATTCTGTGCACCGAGGCGGTCTGCGTCGCGGCGGGTGAGAGCTTCGTCTTTCGCGAAGTGGACCAGGTTCGATTTCACCGGCGCGATCTGCCGGTGCGGATCTACGAGTTGCTCGGCGATGCGAAGCACTATTCGAACAGCACCGGCACGCTGCTCAAGTGGAGAGCGGCGCTCGAGCTGTATCGAACCCGGAAATTCGCCGAGGCGCGGATCGCGTTTGCGCTGTTCTCAGGGGCCGCCGGTGACGCGCTTGCCCTGCGGTACATCAAGCGGTGCGAAGTGCTTCAGGTGACGTCTCCTCCCGAGAGCTGGGACGGGGTCTTCGACGGCCCCGAGTAGGTCTTGGGCTTGAGCCACCACCAGCCCAGCTGGGTCACCAACAGCAACCCGGCCATGATGCTCATCAGCACCCGCGGGTTGGCCCCGGTTCGATCGAGCAGCGCCCCGGTGCCCAGCGCGGAAAGGGCGAGCACCAGGGTGTAGAGCATGAAGTCCAGCCCGAACACCCGACCGCGAAATTCGTCTTTCACCCACAGGTTGATGAGCGAGCTCGAGAAGACCCACTGGGTCGAGACGCCCAGGTGCGCGCAGGTCAACAGCAGTGCCGCCACCGCCAGAGAAGGCGCCCACGCAAAGCCCGCCCAGAAGATCATGGTGGTGAAGAACGACAGGCTGATCGCCTGCTGCAAGAAGGCCTCGGAGTCGCCCCCGAGCCGCCGCGCGATCAACGGGCCAATGAAGGCTCCCACCCCTCGCATTCCCAGCAACACGCCGATCGCCATCGGGGCCGAGTGGTGGCCGGCGAAGGTCCGCTCGCCCATCACCGGGTAGAGCAGAATTGCGCCCCCGCCGGCGATCGCCCAACCGCTTTTGACCCACAGCGCCCGGCGCACCCGCGGGTCGGTCTTGAGCAGGTTCAGGCCGGCGAAAAAATCGTCCTTCGATTGCCGAAGCGAGTGGGGTGAGGCGGGTGGGGTGAAGGGCACCGCCGCGCGGCTGATGAAGAACGCCGACAACGCGTAGCTCACGGCGTCGATCACGAAGGCGGCATCGGCACCGAGGTTCGCGGCGACCACTCCTCCCAACATTGCCCCCAGGCTGAGCATCGCGCTCCAGGTCGCCGCGTGCAGGGTGTTGGCCGTGACGAACTCGTCGCGCTCGACGGTCGCACCGATCGACGCCTGCTCGGCCGGCTCGAAGAATGCGGTCATCGTCATCTGGACGAACATCAGGACGTAGACCAGCCAGACGTCGTCTTTCGATCGGACGAGCAGGAACCCGAGCACCACCACCGCCCGAAGCAGATCGCACAGCACCATGATCTGTCGGCGCGAGAAGCGGTCGGCGACGACTCCGGTGATCGGGCCGAAGAGCACCGCGGGCAGCCAACGCGCGGCGAGCAGCACCCCAATCGATTCGCCACTGCCAGTGTAGCGCTGCAGCAGGGTGTAGAGCGCGATCAGAGAAAACCAGTCTCCGGCGAGGCTCACGCAGGCGCCCAGCCACAGGTTTCGGAACGCCGGTCGCCGGCGCAACAGGTCGAGGTATTGATTCACGATGTTTTGGGGTGCGAACGGAGCCTCATGTTGCGTAAACAGCTTCTCATGAACCTCAAAGACCTGAAGATCATCGTTACCGGCGGCGCGCAGGGCATGGGCGCCTACTTCGCCACTCAGCTGCACCTGGCCGGCGCGAAGGTCGCGGCGGGCGATGTGAATGAAGAGGCACTCAAGTCCCTGCCCGCCGGAATCCACCGCCGCAAGCTCGACGTCTCGAAGGAAGAAGACTGCGTGTCCTTCGTCGCCTGGGCCCACGAGCAGATGGGCGGCCTCAA
>JAYVCD010000287.1:0-5132 GCA_043750125.1 Archangiaceae bacterium
CTTCACCCCGCTCGTCGCCCGCGATCCTCGATCAGGTCAGGCTCGTTTCCGCGCTGCGCCAACTCACCCAGGGTGTCCTGGCCCTTCACTCCGCCGGCCGGCTTCACCGCGATCTCAAGCCGTCGAATGTGCTGGTGACCGCAGAGGGCAGGGTGGTGATCCTCGACTTTGGCCTCGTCGCCGAGCTCGAACAGCTGTGCATCGGGTTGCTCAAGCGAGACCCTTCCGAACGCGCGGCGGGGCCGCAGATTCTCGAGGCACTGGGCCAGCAGCCGCGGCCTCGAAATGTTCCGAAGCTCGACCAGGGGTTCGTCGGCAGAGCCGAAGAGCTCGGGGCACTGGCGCGCGCGTTGGAACAGTCTCGCCTCGGCCAGCCGCGGGTGGTGCGCGTCTGGGGAGGCTCGGGCATCGGCAAGACTGCGCTCGTGCGAGCGTTCCTCAACCGTGCCGAGCAGCAGGGGGCCGTCGTCCTCGCAGGCCGCTGCTACGAGCGCGAGTCCGTGCCGTACAAGGCACTGGACAGCGCAATCGATGCCCTGGCCCGACACCTGGGCCAGCTGCCCGCCGACAAGGCCGATGCGCTGCTCCCGCGCGACGCCTGGGCTCTGGCCCGCATGTTCCCCGTCTTGCGGCGGGTCGCAGCCTTCGCCCACGCTCCCGTCCTAGAGGTCAAGGAAGCCCACGAGCTTCGACGGCGCGCCTCGGCGGCCTTGCGCGCGCTCTTTGGACGAATGGCCGATCGCGTGGGGCTGGTCGTGTTCATCGACGATCTTCAGTGGACCGACGAAGACTCCACCGCCCTGCTCGAAGAGTTGCTCCAGCCCCCCGGACGCTCCCGCGATGCTGCTGGTGGTGACTGCGCGCGAAGAAACCGGAGGCGCTCCCGGGGGGGGGGCGCGCCCGGTGCTCGAGCTGCCGTTGGAAGGCTTGAGTGCCGCCGAGCCACTGCAGCTGGCGCGTCAGGTCCTTTCCGACTCGACGTAGTCCTCCCGCGCCGAAACCGTGAGCCGCGAGTCGGGGGGCAACCCCTTCCTGCTTCAGCAGCTGGCGGCCTTTGGAGCGCAAGCCCGTCTGGACGAAGTGGTGATGGCCCGCGCCGCCCAGCTCGAAGATCCCCCTCGACGGCTGCTCGAGGCGATCTGTCTTTCCGGCCGGCCAATCGAAGCGCGGGTCGCAGCCAGCGCTGTCGGTCTGGCCGAAGACGACCTTGCGGTGCGTCTGCTCAAAGGGGCCCGCCTGGTTCGAGCCACCCCCGCGGGCGAGCGCGAGAAGCTCGAGGCCTGGCACGATCGGGTCCGCGAGAGCGTCGTCGCCAGCCTCTCGGGCGCCGATCAGGTCCGGCTGCATCTGGGGCTCGCCGACGCGCTGGAAAAACATGCTCCGGGCGAGCTCGATGCGCTCGCGGTTCACCTGCTCGCCGCAGGTCAGACGGCCCGAGCGGCCCACGCTACCTCCCACGCCGCTCGGGTCGCCGCCGAGCAGTTGGCCTTCGACCGGGCCGCCGTCCTCTACGGTCAAGCACTCGAGCTGCTGCCCACCGATGCTCCGCAGCGGCACCCGCTTTGGGTCGGCCTGGGCGATTGCCTCGCCGATGCGGGTCGCGGTCCCGAAGCGGCCGCCGCCTATGAGAGCGCGGTCGAGCTCGGGCAGTGCGCCGCCGGAGAAGCGCTGGATCTCAAGCGCCGCGGAGCCGAACAGCTCTTGCGCTCGGGCCACGTCGACAAAGGAATGCAGGCGATGCGCGAGGTCCTGCAGACCGTGGGCATGACCATCGCCCCCCAACCCTGACGGGCCTTCGTGGCGCTGTTGTTCAGGCGAACCCACCTGCTGCTGCGAGGGCTCGATTTCACCGAGAAATCCGAAGGGGCGATCGACCCCGCCCAGCTGCGCAGAATCGACGTCTGCTGGTCGGCCTCGGTGGGGCTGGCGATGACCGACACCCTCCGGGGGGCGAGCTGGGCGGCGCCCGGATCAAGGCCGGCCACGCGTGGATGCTCGCCCAGGGAGTGACCCACCCCGAGGCGATGACCCGAATGCTCGCCCCGACAATTTAAGGACCTCGACGAACCGGTGCCCTCAGGGCAGCAGCACTTCGGTCTCCTCTCCCGAAGACTTGCGAACCCGCACCTGCGCGGGTACCTCGGAAAATCGCAGCCGACCGAGCATCTGCGGAAGCGCGGGCTCGCCATCCACCGTCAGCAGCAGGTCTCCAGGCTTCACCTTCGCCCCCGCCGGGGCGGCCACCACGTACGTCCCCACCGGCATCTTCGCCACCCTCGGAAGCTCGGCCTCGGAAAGAAACGGCGCCAGGAACTTCGCCCGATCCTGAACGAAGATTTCCTGGGCCACGTCGTCCCTGGCCGCCAGCTCGACGCTCGTCGCGGGCTTCCCGTCTTCCACATAGGACAGCGTCGCTTTCGGAGTCAGCGCCACCGTCAACCCCAACTCGGGTCGCACCGGCCGCTTCATCGCCTGACCCGCCAACGCCGTCACCGCCTCGTGCATCAACCGCCCCATCAGCCGGGTCAACGGGCGCGCAGGGTCAGAAACGTCTTCAGGGTCTTCGGCGCTGAAGGGATCCACCTTCACCTCGCTCGACACCTCGATCAACACCTGGCCCGTCGAAGGGTGGATCACATCGACGTGGCCCAGGTAGATCGTCTCTTCCAGGCTCGCCATCCCCGTGCTCTTCCCCTTCTTGTCGAACGACTCCTGCACCGATGCGTTCTTCCTCCGCTCCGCCCACGGGCGAATGATCACCCCCTGGTCCGCCCTCTTGCCGCTGCCGATCAGCAGGGGCAGGGCGGTCGAGGCGACCCACGCCCCATTGTCCTCGGCGCGCATCACCTTGAATTCCGAGGGCCCAAAGAACGCAAAATGTTCGCCCGTCTGGCGAACCGCTTCTTCAGTCAGGCGCTGCGACAGCTCGAACCGCCGGTAGACCGGCTCTTCCCACCTGAAGCCAAACGGGTAGACGAAGGCGGTCGTCAGCTCGAGCTGCTGAGCCGGCGGCCGGATCACCTTCTGGATTCCACCCGAGCAGCCCGCCACCCACAGACAGGCAGCTCCCCACAGGGCCCAACGTCCCGGCGACGGTACAGCTCGTGCAATTAAGGAAATGAGTGCCGGCCCGCTCAGACCGCCTTCGCTCGCGCACGCCCCCGGGAGTGTTGCCACAGCCTCGGATCTTGTGACGGGAGGACGGGCAAACGGGCCGGCACTCATCAACTGGATAACACGGGCGAGGGGGCCCCCTCCAAGTCCTTTTGCGTTAGGCCACATTAGGCATATTCCCTTGTAATTGAGGTGGTTTGGATTTCGACTCCGTGGGTAGGTCCAGGGCCTACCCACGGACTGCCGTGTCAGGGAACTCGATGCCCGAAGGACTTCGTCGACTGGCATGCATCGCACCTGCGACCCCATAAAGAAAAACGGCCCCCCACTTGCGCGGGAGGCCGTTGATTTCACCACGGAGCGTCAGTGAAGGGTTGCGGAAATTACATCCCCATCCCGCCCATGCCGCCCATTCCGCCCATTCCACCGCCGCCGGCGCCTGCACCCTTGCCGTCGTCGTCTTTCGGACGCTCGGCCACCATCGCCTCGGTGGTCAGCATCAGCGAGGCGACCGACGACGCGTTCTGCAGCGCCGTGCGGGACACCTTCGCCGGGTCAATCACGCCCGCGGCGATCAGGTCTTCGTAGACTCCGGTCGCGGCGTTGAAGCCGTACGCGCCCGTGCCTTCCTTGACCTTGTTCACGACGACCGAGCCTTCCATTCCGCCGTTGCCGACGATCTGGCGAAGGGGCTCTTCGAGCGAACGGCGGATGATTTCCACGCCGAACTTCTCACCCTCGCTCCAGTTGCCCTTCTCGATTGCCTTGAGGCAACGGATGTAAGCCACGCCGCCGCCAGGGACGATGCCTTCCTCGACCGCTGCACGGGTTGCGTTCAGCGCATCTTCGACGCGCGCCTTCTTCTCTTTCATCTCGGTCTCAGTCGCAGCGCCGACGTTGATCACTGCAACGCCGCCGACGAGCTTCGCAAGGCGCTCCTGGAGCTTCTCCTTGTCGTAGTCGCTGGTGGTCTCTTCGACCTGGGCGCGCAGCATCTTCACCCGACCCTCGATGTCCTTGGGCGCACCGGCGCCGTCGATGATCGTCGAGTTGTCCTTGTCGATCTTCACCCGCTTCGCGCGGCCGAGGTCGGTCAGCTGCAGGGTGTCGAGCTTGATGCCGAGGTCTTCGGCGATCATCTTGCCGCCGGTGAGGGTTGCAATGTCCTCGAGCATCGCCTTGCGACGATCGCCGAAGCCAGGGGCCTTCACTGCGCAGACGTTGAGCACGCCGCGGATCTTGTTCACCACCAGGGTGGCCAGGGCCTCGCCCTCGACTTCCTCGGCGATGATCAGCAGGGGCTTGCCAGAACGGGCAACCTGCTCGAGCACGGGCAGCAGATCCTTCATCGAGGAGATCTTCTTCTCGTAGATCAAGATGTACGGCTCAGCCAACTCGACTTCCATCCGGTCGGGGTTGGTGACGAAGTACGGCGAGAGGTAGCCGCGGTCGAACTGCATTCCTTCGACGACATCGAGGGTCGTCTCGAGGCCCTTGGCCTCTTCGACGGTGATGACGCCTTCCTTCCCGACCTTGTCCATCGCGTCGGCGATGATGTTGCCGATCGTCGCGTCGCCGTTGGCCGAAATGGTGCCGACCTGGGCGATGTCCTTCTTGCCCTGGGTGGGCTTGGCCATCTTCTTCAGCTCTTCGGTGATCACCAGCACGGCCTTCTCGATGCCGCGCTTGATTTCCATCGGGTTGTGACCCGCGGCAACCAGCTTGCTGCCTTCACGGAAGATCGCCTGAGCCAGCACGGTCGCAGTGGTGGTGCCGTCGCCTGCCACGTCAGAGGTCTTCGAAGCGACTTCCTTCACCATCTGCGCGCCCATGTTCTCGAAGCGGTTCTCGAGCTCGATTTCCTTGGCGACAGTGACGCCGTCCTTGGTGATCGTGGGGCTGCCGAACGACTTCTCGATCACGACGTTGCGGCCCTTGGGCCCAAGCGTGACCTTGACCGCGTCGGCGAGGATGTTGACGCCGCGAAGAATCGCATCGCGGGCACGGGTGTCGAAAAT
>JAYVCD010000288.1:0-10046 GCA_043750125.1 Archangiaceae bacterium
TGACGTCGGTGATGTGGTCCGAAGCAATCAGCGACGTCCCCAAAGTCACCACCCGCACCGGCTCGGTCGCGGTGCCGTCCGCCAGCCCGCGCAGGGCCACGAAAAAGGGGCTGAGCGCGGTCTTCGAACAATCGGGCGTGACGCACGGATCCGCGACGACGGTGTGGGCCGCCTGCGTTCCCTTGATCAACACTTCCCACCGCTCGGCTTCCTGATCGTTCGAGTGCCGCCCCGACTTTCCATCGGTGAGGTCCATCTCCTCGAAGACCATCACCCGCTCGGCCGGCTCGTTGCCTTCCGCGCCCGCCGGCAGCGGAGGTTCATGCGACCGCTTCGGCCACAGCGCCGCCTGAATCGTCGTCAGCGGAGCCGAGCTCAGTGTTGGAAACGGGCGCAGCCACAGCGGCACCGGAAGCAGCGACAGGACCAGGCCGGTGAAAATCGTGGCCGCCAGCGTCACCCCCAGCGAATGCAGCACCCAGAAGCTGGGGATTTCGACGACCTCGGTGTCGCTCGGCAGCGTGAGTCTGACCCGCTTCGCCTGAGTCGGCTTACTCGCCTGGGGCATGGTGAGGCGTCAGCCTTCCGAAGGCTCCATGCACCGCCCGACGGCTGTGCACTTGTGGTCGACGCACGCATCGTCCCGGTGACAATCGCCGTTGAGCTTGCACGGTCGCGCTTCGCAGCAGCCCGAGTCGCCGCAGACGTTTCCATCGGTGCAGCTCTCGGTCGTACAGCGCGCGCTGCAGCCCGACACGCACCGCACTTCAGCAGGGCCGCAACGCTTTGCCGCCGCTGCCACTTTCAGGTCGGGGTCGAGGCAGACGAGGGCTTTGCCGCAGTCCGAGTCGCGAAAGCACCTGCCATGGCGGCAAGAGGTCAACGCGAAGAGCAACCCAAAGATGACGACCTTGACCACTGCGCGCGCATCCTACGGTATGTCGCCGAAGATGCATCAGTCCCAGAGCGCACTGCCGGCGAGCCTGCTGCGCTGGTTCGATCGTGTTCAGCGCGATCTGCCCTGGCGGCGAACGAAGGACCCCTACGCGATCTGGATTTCTGAAGTGATGCTGCAGCAGACCCAGGTCACGACGGTGATTCCGTACTTCGAGCGCTTCCTGGCGAAGTTCCCCACCCTCACCGCGCTGGCCCAGGCTTCCCCCAGCGACGTGCTCTCGAAGTGGAGCGGCCTGGGCTACTACTCGCGTGCCCGCAACCTCCACAAGGCCGCGCAGGTCGTGCTCGCCCAGCACGAAGGCGCCCTGCCCGCATCGGTCGAAGCGCTGCTCGAGCTTCCCGGGTTTGGTCGGTACACCGCCGGCGCGGTCGCGTCGATCGCATTTGGAATTCAAGCGCCGCTGGTCGACGGCAACGTCTCTCGCGTGCTCACCCGTCTGTTCGCGGTGGACGAAGAGCCGCGCGAAAAGAAGATCTGGCAGCTGGCGACCCAGCTCGTACCCGCGCTGCGTCCCGGCGACTTCAACCAGGCGCTGATGGAACTCGGAGCGACCGTCTGTCTTCCCCGCGCCCCCCTGTGCCTGCTGTGCCCGGTGCGAGGCGATTGCCAGGCGCTGGCTCAAGGGCGCGTCGACCAGCTGCCTTTGCCGAAGGTACGGGCCGCGCGAAAGGCGTTGAACCTTTCGGTCGCGGTCTGTCGACGGGGGCACAAGCTGCTGGTGATGAGACGCGACGACGGGGGGCTCTTCGGTGGGTTGTGGGAATTGCCTTCCGCCGCACCCGAGGCCTTGCCTTCCCTGCTCGGAAAAAAGGGCATCATCGGTTCCAGCCTCGGCTGCGTCACCCGCACGCTGACCCATCGCGCGTTGACCCTCGAGCTGTGGTCCGCGAAGGCCGGCCCCGCGCTGCAAGTGCCCCCCGGGTATCAAGAGCAGCGGTGGGTCACGTGCGCCCAGCTGCTCGAGCTGGGAATCAGCTCGGCCACCCGCGCAGTGTTGAAGCACCTCGCCTTCACCTGAAAAAGTGACCACTGCAGTGGGCAACTGGTGGGGGTAGGCGCCCCCACCAAGTCCCCTGAATTGCTCTGGTGTTGATCCAAGTGACCTTTGTTGTTCGCGTATTTTCGCGCCGCGGGTGGAGACACGATTGCACACCGCCCAGACATGATGCGCCCTTGCCTCGTCGCGGTTGCACTGACGCTCACCGCTTGTGAGGGCACGATTGGTCTTCCCGACCGCGCCGGCGTTCCCCTGCCGGGCCACCCGGTCGACTCCGAGATGACCGGCACCGTGGGCGACCCGCTCGCATGCGCCACGACTCCTCTCGATGTCGGCCGCCCGACGATTCGCCGCCTCAACCGCGCCGAGTACAACAACACCGTTCGCGACCTGCTCGATGACACCACCCGCCCCGCCGATGATTTTCCCGCCGATGACTTCGGGCGCGGCTTCGACAACAACGGAGACGTCCTCTCGACCGCGCCTTTGCTCGTCGAGAAGTACGAAGCGGCGGCCGGCAAGTTGGCGCGTGCAGCGCTTGCCGCCGAGCTGACCGGCGCAGTCACGGTTCATGTCGAGGCCGAGGCCGCGGCCACTTCGACCGGGGCCCTGTTCGAGGTCACCTCGTGGAACCTGTACACGAACGGCACCGTGTCGACTGCGCCCCTGGTCCTTGCCGCCGGACAGTACACGCTCGCGGCGAGGGTCCTGGGCCAACAGGCGGGGCCCGACCCGGTGAAGATGGCGCTGCTGCTCGATGGGGTTCAGGTCGCGACCTTCGATGTCACCAACACGGTGATGCAGACCTTCAGCAAGCAAGTGACGGTGGCCCAGGGCAACCACGTCTTCGCAGTCGCGTTTCTCAACGACTTCTTTCTCAACGGCCTCGACCGGAACCTGATCGTCGACTGGTTGGAAGTCACCCGTCCTGGAACGGTGAGCTCGGGCCGCGTGCTCAGCTGCGATCCGAGCAGCGGGGCCGCCTGCGTGAAGCAGATCGTAGCGGGCTTCGGACGCAAGGCCTGGCGTCGGCCGCTGACCCCCGCAGAAGTCGACAAGCTGGTCGCGTTGGTCGCCGTCGCGACGCAGGCCGGTGACCCGGTGCAGACCGGGCTCGAGCTTGCGCTTCAGGCCGTTCTGCTCTCGCCGCACTTTTTGTTCCGGGTCGAGCTCGATCCCAACCCCGCCTCGCTCGTCGCCCACAAAGTCTCGGACTACGAGCTCGCCGCGCGGCTTTCCTATTTCCTGTGGTCCAGCACGCCCGATGACGTTCTGGCGGCGGAAGCGAGCGCAGGCACGCTGGCCGCGAACCTCGAGGCGCAGACCCGCCGGATGCTCAAAGATCCGAAGGCTCAAGCCCTGGTGACGCAGTTTGCCGGCAGCTGGCTGGGCAGCCGGGCGGTGGAAGACACCACTCCCTCGGGCGCGCTGTTCCCGACGGTGACCGCCGCCTTGAAGAAGTCGATGCGCTCTCAGATCGACCGTTTTTTCCAGACCTTCCTCGATGAAGATCGCAGCACGCTCGAGCTGCTGGGCTCCGACTTCGCTTATCTCGATGATTCGCTCGCGACCCACTACGGCTTGCCGAAGCCGGGCACGTCGACGCTCAGTCGCGTCACCGTCACCCAGCCCGAGCGGGGGTCGATTCTGGGTCACGCCGGAGTGCTGACGCTCACCTCGCACGCCAGCCGCACGTCTCCGGTGCTGCGTGGCAAATGGGTCCTGGGGCGTCTGCTGTGTGAAGAGCCGCCTCCCCCGCCCCCGGGCGTCACCGCGCTCAAGCCCGAGGCGAATCCCAACGCGTCCCTGCGCCAACAGATGGAAGCGCATCGCGCCAACCCCGCCTGCGCCGCGTGTCACAAGGTGATGGATCCGATTGGTTTTGGAATGGAAAATTTCGATGCGGTGGGTCGCACCCGCACCCTCGATGACCTCGGCTTCGCGGTCGATTCGAGCGGAAAGCTTCCCGACGGCCGGTCGTTCAACGGACTGGCGCAGCTTTCCCAGACGATCAAACAAGACGAGAAGCTGCCCACCTGCATCAGCCAGGAGCTGTTCGTCTTCGGGCTGGGCCGAGACAACTCGAAGGCCGACGCCTGCATGCTGCGCGACATTTCCAACACCTTCAAAGCGAAGGGCTACCGGCTGCCGGAACTCGTCGTCGGCCTGGTTCAGAGCCCGGCTTTCACCCTGCGTCGCGGAGAAACTCCATGAAGAAGTGGGAGCTGTCACGCAGAACGCTGCTGCGCGGAACGGGCACCCTGCTCGCCTTGCCGCTTCTCGACGCGATGCTGCCTGCATTCGCCCGAGCCGACGTCGCTGGAACCCCGAGGCGACTGGTGGCCTTCTACACCGCCTGCGGCATTCGAATGTCCTCCTGGACCCCGGCGGCGACCGGAGCCAACTGGGCGCTGACTCCGATTCTCAACGGGCTGGGTCCGATCAACGCTCTGCCTTCGGTGAAGGACGACGTGTTGGTCCTCACCGGCCTGGCCAACCGCCCAGCACAGCCTGACGGCCCCGGCGACCACGCCTCGGGCACCGGCGCTTTCTTGACCGCCTCTCACCCGTTCAAGACCAACGCGAGCAACATCCGCAACGGAATCTCGATGGACCAGGCGGCGGCGAACACCCTCAAGGCATTCACCCGTTTTCCTTCGCTCGAGCTGGGAATCAACGCCGGCGGCAACTCGGGCGACTGCGACTCGGGCTACTCGTGCGCCTACGCGAACAACATTTCCTGGGCCAGCTCGACCCAGCCATTGGCCAAAGAGACCAACCCCCAGTCGGTCTTTGATCGCCTCTTCGGCGCTGTGGATCCCAACCAGACGCTGGCCGCGGTCGCCAAGCGCAAGAAGTACAAACAGTCGGTGCTCGATTCGGTCAAGGACGACGCGGCCACCCTGAAGAGCAAGCTCGGCACCACCGACAAGCGGAAGATCGAAGAGTTCAGCACCGGGCTGCGCGAGCTCGAGGTTCGGATTCAGAGCGAACAGCCCACGTCCTGCCAGCCCGGCGCCCGCCCCGGCGGCGCAACAGACCTTCGGGCCAAGACGACCCAGATGCTCGACTTGATCGCGTTTGCCTTCCAGTGCGACCTGACCCGCGTCGCGACGTTCATGCTTCAGAACGCCGGCTCGAACTACGTCTACGACTTCCTCGGCCTCAGTGATGGCCACCACGAACTGTCGCACCACGCTGGAAACGTCGCGAAGCTCGCCGGCCTCGAGAAGATCGGGGCCTGGGAAATCGAGCAGTACGCCTACTTGCTGCGCAAGCTGAAGGCGATTCCGGAAGCGGGCAGCACGGTCCTCGACAACTCGCTGGTGTTCTTCTCGAGCGAGATCGAAGACGGCGATTCGCACAGCCACTTCAACATGCCGATCCTCGTCGGCGGTCGGGCCGGCGGAAACTTCACTCCCGGTCGGCACGTGCGCTACGCGAACGCCCCGAGCGTCGGCAACCTCTTTCAGTCGATGCTCACCGCGACCGGAGTTCCTTCGACCAGCTTCGGCGACAGCACCGGCCCTCTCGAACAGGTCAAGGTCTAGCCAACGCCCTGAGCCGCTGCTGGGCCTGCGCCACCTCGCTGAGAATCCGCTCCGCATTCGGCACCGAGTGCGTTGCCAGGCCGCACGCCGCGGTGAGGATCAACCCCGGTAAAGGTCTGGGGCTCGCCGCGCGCAACGAGACCTCGACCGAGTCCACCAGCTCGGATACCAAATAGGTCGCCGAGGCTTCGGTGGGAATGATTCCCAGCGCGAGGATCGCTCCAGACGCAATGAACTCGAGATAGGCGGTCCTCTCTTCCAGCACCGCATCGAGAGACAATCTCGCGTCGATCGAGAGGATGTCGAGGCCTGAGCGCAGCAGCGTGGCCCAGTCGGTGTTGCCGCAGCAGTGAATTCCCACCAGCGCTCCGGCTTGCTGAACCGCGCCGATCAGCCTCTTCAAATCTTCAATCGCCTGTTGAGGCGTCGGGTCGGCCGGGTCCAGCAAGACCAGCCCGGGCTCATCGAGAAAGAGGATTGGAGTCGCGTTCGTCCTCCGTACCGCGCCCACCATCGCCAATGACCGGGCCCACACCAGTCGGAAGATCTGTTGATCGAGCTCCGCGCGCTCGCCCTTCGTCAGCGCACCCGAGGGCTGCGCAAACCCGCGCGCCGTGACCGGCCCCACGATTTGAACCTTGGCGAACGAAGACTTCCCGCCCTTCACCGCACGCAAGAACGGCTCGAAGCACGCGTGCGCAGCGGGCTCGAGCTTCGACAGGTCTGCTGACGACAGGCCGGCCTCGACCGCAGCGCAGAATGCGTCCCGACCCTCGCGCCAGACTTCAACCTCGATCTTCCCGTCGCATCGCAGTCCCGGCAAACCCTCGAGGCCGGCGGCGATCATCCCCTCCGATCTGCTGAGTGCCGGAAGCTGGGGCAAGAACGGAATCTCGTGCGCGAAAGAGAGTGCCAGCGCAGCCGCCACGTCCGTATGGGGCAGGCTGCCAATCCCCGTATTCGCCGCATAGGGCAGCAGCTGAAGCAGCGATCGCACCGACACCATGGGCCTGAGCCTAGACCGCGCTCGGCTCGCCCTGACCGCGGGTTGAAGCGTGCGTGCTACGAAGCCCGCATCAGATGCGCGCCTGCCCTCTTCATTTCGATCTCGGCCCTCGCCGCCTCGCCCGCTGCGGTGACCGCGAAGAAGCCGACCGTCGCCATCCTGTACTTCGACGACAACGATCAAGGCGGCGAGCTGTCGATGCTCAAGAAGGGCCAGGCGCAGATGCTGATCACCGACCTCGTCGGCCACCCCAACGTCCGCCTGGTCGAACGGGCGCAGATGCAGGAGATCTTCGACGAGCTCAAGCTCAACGCGTCGAAGAAGGTCGACCCCGACACCGCCGTGAAGATCGGCAAAATCCTTGGTGCCCAGTACGTGATGGTCGGTGCGTACTTCGTCATCACCAGCCAGTTGGTGATCAGCGCCCGGCTGATCAACGTCTCGACCACCGATACCGTCTCGAGCGTCCGCGTGTTGGGCAAGCCCGACAACTTCTTCGAGCTCGAAGGCGAGCTCTCTTCGAAGCTCTTCAGCGTGTTCACCACCCAGGTGCCGCCCACCGCCGGAGCGGCCCGCGACAGCCCGCCTCCTCCCAAGCGCCCGGGGCCCTCGAACGTGAAGGTTGCCCTGGGCTATTCGCGGGCCCACGATGCAATCGACAAAAAGGACAAGCCCGCTGCGAAGAAGGAGCTCGAAGCCGTCTTGAAACAACAGCCCGACTTCGTTCTCGCCGCGCTCGACCTGGCCGATCTGGTGAAGTGAAAAGCTAGAGGCCGACCACCAGGGGGACCTGCACTTCGGCCTCATCGTCACCCTCGAACGGCGGAAACACCATTCGCTTCGCCCGCTGCTTCAGGCAACCTGCCCAGTTGCTGCTCTCGTGCTGCTTCGGGCTGATGCTGGTCGACTTCACGACGCCGGATCTCGACACCAGCACCACCACCAGGACTTTTCCGACCTTCATTCCCGGGTTGCGCCGCAGCCCTTCCTCGATGCACCCCTGAAACGCCGCCTGGGACTGCGCGACCACCTTCGCCGCCGCCGCGTCGTCGAGGCCGCCCGCGCTGGAAGGAGCTGGGCCTGCACTCTCGACCCCGCGCAGCTTCGGAGCCGCGTCCCGTCGGAACGCGCCAATCGCTCCCGGGCCCGAGCCCCCGACCAGGTCGGGACTCCCGGTCGCCACAGTTCCCGCCGACCCGCCCATGCGCGTGGGGCCATCGAGGTTGGCGTATTGCTGGGCCAGCTGAGCCTTCTGGGCCGCGACCTTCGCCACTTTCTGGGCCTTCACCGCTGTCGCCGCCTGGCGTCGCCGGCTCTCTTCCCCCGTCATCAGATCTCTCAGACCCGACACGCCGGCAGACGAGAAGAAAGGCTCTTCGACCACCTCACCCTCGTCGGTGGTGTGGGTGACGTTGAGCTTCACCACGCTCAAGCTCGACAGCAGGTAGAGCGTGGCCACCGGCAGGCCGAGCCCCACCCCGATGAACAGCGCAATCTTCCACGGCGGGTTGCGCTTCGAGGCGCCCGACTGGGCGATGAAGTACTTGGTGATCTCGCCCGGCGGCTTGTTCGGGTCGGAAATCGATGACTCGGGAACTTCCGCCAGGCGATCCGAAGCGTTCCCGGTCGGAAAAATCGGCTCACCCGACGGCGGTGGGGCCGACTGGGTCACCTCGAAGATGTTCTTGCAGCCCTTGCACCGCACCCGGATGTGAACCCCGGCCACGAAGGCAGCGTCAGGCAAAGCGTACGTCTTGCTACATTTTGTGCAGGTGACGTTCACGCCGGCAGCATACGAGGTCTGCCCCCGCTGCCCGCTCCCCAATTGCTTTGACCCCGAACGACTCGATCCTTATGTTGTCTGGCGATGGATACGCCCCTCACCCCCTACCTTCCCGTAGCTGTCGTCCTCTTCCTCGCAGGGGCAATGGCGTTCCTCATTCCCCAGCTGTCGACCCGGCTGGGGCCCAAGAGCATCAACCCGATCAAGTCCGCGGCTTTCGAATGCGGCAGCCCCGTCATCGGCTCGGCCCGCCAGCGCTTCGCGGTGAAGTTCTACGTCGTCGCCTTGCTGTTCATCGTGTTCGACGTCGAAGCGGTGTTCCTCTACCCGTGGGCGGTCAACTTTCGCGCCCTGGGCTGGTTCGGCTACGGGACGATGATGATCTTCGCCAGCACCCTGGTGATGGGTCTGATCTACGTCTGGAAGAAGGGCGCGCTGGAATGGGAGAGCTGAAATGGCCGAACTCGACGTAGCTCCCGCATTCACCACCCGTCGCGACGAAGCGGTGGGGTTCTTCGAAAAGATGGTCAGCAAGGGCCTGGGCTGGGCGCGCAAGTACTCGCTCTTCACCTACCCCTTCGCCACCGCCTGCTGCGGAATGGAATACATGTCGGTGGCCTCGAGCCGCTACGACATCGCGCGGTTCGGCGCCGAGTTTCCCCGCTTCTCGCCGCGACAAGCCGACCTGCTGATGGTGGTCGGGACCATCAACATGAAGCAGGCGCCCATTCTCAAGCGCGTCTACGACCAGATGACCGAGCCGAAATGGGTCGTTGCCTTCGGAGTCTGTGCCTCGTCCGGCGGCTTTTACGACAACTACGCGGTGCTGCAGGGCATCGACCGGATCATCCCCGTCGACGTCTACATTCCCGGCTGCCCTCCTCGCCCCGAGCAGGTCCTCGACGGGCTGATGCTGCTGCAGGACAAGATCGCCAACGAGAAGCACGGCTTGGGAAACAAGCAGAAGCTGCCGCTGCGTCCCGGCCAGCGCGAGCTGACCACCGACCTGAAGTAGCGCGCCTACCAGCGGTGGTACGCCGGGTGTCCCGGCTGCACCGCGACGAAAGTTCCCCGGCACGTCGCCCGCACTTTTCCCTGGGCCTCGAGTGTTCCTTCCACCACCGCGCGATCGGCGGTCGATTCGACGACCTTCGCGGACAGCGTCACCGGGCCATCGGTCGGGCACGGGCGCTTCAAGACGATCGCGTACTCGGCCGTCACCGTGCACGGCGGACTGCTCGCGCCACTTTGCTTCATCAAGTGGTACGTCGCCGCCCAGTTCAGGTGGCAGTCGAGCAAGGCGCCGATGATTCCACCGTTGAGCACCCCGGGAAAAGCCTCGTGGTGCTTCTGCGGCGTCCAGCTCGCCACGCACTGATCGCCCTCGACGAACGAGCGGATTTTCAACCCCTGCTCGTTCGACGGGCCGCAGCCAAAGCAGGCGTTGTGTGGGGCGTAGGTCTCTTGAAGGCTCTTGGTCATTTCGGCGCTCCGTTCGCATCGAGGAACGCGGCCAGGGCCGCGCAGTTGCCATCACAGCTCTGAGCCACCGTACCGTCCGCACGCGGGCTGCGCACCAGCCAGTGCTCGCCGTCATAGGCGCCGATGTCTTTTTCCTTCAGCACCCCGTCGTGGGCGGCCGAGGACATTTGCACCACTCCGTCTGCCATCACTTCGTAGGCCGCGAAGCTGCGCGGCGCCCCCGTCGCGTGGGTGGGGTCGAACGCCGCCGGGCTCGCGTGGGTGTAGCC
>JAYVCD010000289.1:0-3157 GCA_043750125.1 Archangiaceae bacterium
GCCGCCCGGGGAGGAAGCGGTCGCCAACGCTCCGGTGGAGCCGGTGCAAGACCCGGGGGCCGAAGCCAAAACGCCGAAGTCCGCGGTGCGCCGTCGTCCCCTGGCCGGAGGATTCTTGACCGTCGATTCGCGGCCGGTGTGGGCGTGGGTTTCGGTGGATGGAGCCAATGTCGGAACCACGCCGGTGGTGAGGTTGCCACTCGCGGCGGGCCCGCACGTGCTGACCGCGGTCAGCGCGCAGGGCCAGCCGAGGCGTCAGAAGATCTCCATCGCCTCGGGCAAGGAACAGCGGCTGAAGATCGACTGGGAACGGCCCTGAAAGCTCAGCGCGGCTGACCGCCTAAGGCGAGCCGGTAGCCGATGAAGCCGAGCAAGGCCTGAGCGCGGTACGCCGTGCTGACCCGGTAGAGCTCGCCGCTGACGCCGCCGAAAACTGTGCCCGGCCCAAGTCGGACTTCGATCCCCCCGGCCGCTCCCACGCCCACCGCCACGTCGACCGAAGTCGGCTGCACCAGGCCACGAACTTGGATGAAAGGGTTCAGTCGCCGAGGTCGGGGAAAATGGGCGGTGAGCAGAAGGAAGCCGCCGGGCGGCGCGCCGATCGTCACGCCCAACCCCGCGTCGAGCCAGTCGAGCGGAGACAGCTCGGCCGAAACTTCTCCGCCCAGCCCCCGCGCGAGCAGCTGGGTGAAGACCAGCGCCCGGACCGCAAACGCGAGGCCACGGGCGGTCGGCTGGGCAGGCGGGGCGACTTCGATTCCGGAATTCGCAGGCACAACTTCTTGCGGCGCAGGGACCAGGCGGACTTGTCGCCCATTCGCCTCGAGCACCGAACGGCCGAACGCGTCGATGGCGCGAATCGAAAACTCGAGCAGCATGCATTCGCCGGGCGGAGCGAGCTCGAAGCGCACGGCCTGCCGACTCTGCACGGTCTGTTGTCCCGTCCGCCCTCCACACCGCCAGTCCAACGAGATGGCGTTGATCATTCCCAGGGGATCGCTGGCCACGTCGGCCGTCACTGCGATTCGCGCCCCCAGTGGAGCCTGCTCGGGGTGGGAAATGGCGAAGGTTGGAGGCGCCTTTCCTTCCCAGAATGCGCTCGCGCGCTGCCATTCGGCGGTGATCTTCGGCGAGAGGTATTCGGGAGGCCGCCACCCGGGCTCGATCGCCAGCAACCTCAAGAAGGCCTCTTGCGCGCGCGCGGTGTTCCCACCGGCGGCTGCACTGACTGCGACTCCGGCGTAGGCGCGGGCCAGCAACGCGCGGCTGAGTCCTGGCCGGCTGAGCGCGGCTTCGTAGAGCGTTGCGGCTCGGGCGAATTCGAGTTTGTCGTAGAGGCGATCGGCGTCGTCGAGCTGGGCGGCCGCGTCCTGAGCGAAGGCCGACCCACCCAGCAAGCAGACCGCGAGCAGCAGCGTCGCTCTCACCCGCGCCGCCGACGGATGAGCCCGCTCGCAAGCAGCAGCGTCAGGAACCCAGAACCTTCCACCGCTGAGCACCCAAACCCGCGGACGATTCCTCCATTGGTCGCGCGTTCCTCGAAGACGACCTGAAGCGCGGGCCGTTCGCTCACCGCGCCGGTGGGGCTGCCGAATGACAATGAATCGGTCGAGGCACCCGCGACGAGCAGAAAGCCGTGACCGCCGGAGGGGTCCGCGCGCGAACGTTCGAGCTCGGCCAGGCCGTTGGCATCGAGCCCCACTGCCAGCTCGCCCGCAGCGCTGAACGTCGCGTTGCCCACCGCGTCAGCGCGGTCACTGTTCGAGGTCGCGCCCGGGTTGCCCCAACTTTCTGCAGCACTCGCCCTTTCCCATGTGGCCTCGTCGAGGTTCACCGCGCGTCGCAGCGGCCGCACTTCGAGCTTCCCGTGGCTGCCCGCTTTCACCTGCAGCACCAGCCGCGCCGAGCTGAGCATTCCGGCGTCTGGAATTTCATTGAGCACGAATTGAAGGACGCTGACCGCGGGCCGGGGCGCTTCTTCGCCCGCCACGTCCATCGAAGTTCCAGCGTCGGTGGTCTCGGCGATCACCGTGTCGGTGCAGCCCAGGTAGGCGGCCGTGGGCAAAGCGCCGTTGCGGAAGCTGAGCTTCATCCCTCCATCGAAGGTGAGCTCCAACAACGGCCGGTCGGAAAGCGCCACCGCCTCGCTGGAAGAAAAGCGCAGCTCGTCTTGAGCGGTGGTCTCGCGGGCGATGAACCCGCTGTTGGGGCGCGCGCCGCCGAAGTACTCGCCCAGAATCGAAAGCCCGCTCGAGGAAAACGGGAGCACCACCGACCCCGCGTCTGCAGCAGGGACCGTAACCAGCGTGGCTGTGCCTACGTCCCCCGCGGCGCCGGGCGCCGACCACGGCTGATTGCGCGCATGCACCTTCCAGCTCGCCTCGTTCTCTACCCAGCTCTGGCCCACGGTGCTGAAGCGGTACGGCTGCGACGAGGGCTTGAGAATGCGCAGGGTGAGGGCCGCGGCGACGGGAGGATCTCTGCGCGTCACCGACGCCAGCTCGAAGCGCAGCAGCGCGCTCTTTCGGTACGGCGGCCCGCTGACCGCGAGGAAATCGAGATCGTAGTTCTGCTCTTCGAGCCAGCGGCCGACCGGCGTCAACGTCGCGGCGCTGCTCCGGTCGAGGGTCAGTGTTCCCGCGTGGGCGAGAGCGGCGAAAGCCCACGAGCCGCAAAGAATGATTCGGCAGATTCGCGTCAAAGCTGACCGGACGTGCCGCCCCACACTTCGGGAACCACATCGGCGATCGACTGAGAGAACGTCCACCGATGGCCGCCCAGATCTTCGGCGATGTACTGCCGCTCTCCGTAGGGACAGTCCGTCGGCGGCTGAAGGATGCGGGCTTCGTTTGTCCGCGCGCGCGTGTGATGGGCGTCGGCGTCGGAAACCCGCACCAGCACCGAGAGCCCCGACCCGCCCTTCCCTTCGGTAATGACGACTGCGCCATCGCCTACGTTCAGCTGGGCGCGGTGGTCGCCGATTCGAAGCCGCAACGTGAAGCCGAACGCTTCGCAGAGCCAGGCAATCGCCGCACCGACGTCGGGATAAGCGAGCACCGGAATGACGGTGGACCTGGGGATCGAGCGGTTCTCGAGCATTTTTCTCCTCGGCCTGTCACACCACGGGCGCGTCCGGGCTCCTTAACAAAGAGCCGAC
>JAYVCD010000290.1:0-6668 GCA_043750125.1 Archangiaceae bacterium
CCCGGGCGCTGGCGAGTCTCGATCACCCCAACGTCGTCAAGGTGCACGACATCGACACCTTCCTCGGGCAGGTGTTCATCGCGATGAAGTTCATCGACGGAGGAACGCTCAGCGCCTGGCTGCGCACCCGTCCTTCGTGGCGAGACGTACTGCGTTGCTTCATTCAGGCCGGCGAAGGGCTCGCGGCCGCTCACGCCCAGGGCCTGGTTCACTGCGACTTCAAACCAGACAATGTCTTGCTCGATCTCCAGCTTCGACCACACGTCACCGACTTCGGACTCGCGCGAAAAGGAATTGTCCCTGCCGCCACTGACCAGCAGCTGAAGAGTGGAAGAATCGCAGGCACGGTCGGGTTCATGTCTCCCGAGCAGGTGCGGGGGCAACTCGTCGACGCGCGCAGCGACCAATTCAGCTTCTGTCTGTCTTTGTACCGGGGCCTGTATGGAGAGCCGCCTTTCAGCAAGGAAGTTGACCTTCGCTCTGCGCTGCCGCCCGTACGGCCAGGTCCTAAAGACATCGTCGTTCCGGGCTGGCTGCGGCGGGTGGTGCTCAAGGGCCTGAGTGAAGAACCGTCGGCGCGATTTGGATCCATGCGCGAGCTGATCACCGCCCTCGAAGCGGATCCTGCCCGCGCGCGAAGAGAGCTTCTCACCCGCGCGGTCGGCCTGATCTTGCTCGCCGCGGTGGTCGGCCTCGGAGTTTCTTTTCTTCGACGCGAGAGCCCCGAGCAACGCGATGCACGCAACTGTCTGGGCCACGTCGAAGCGCAATGGGCGAGCATGTGGAGTCCCGCGAGGCAGGCTCAAATCGAGCAGCGCTTCCGACAAAACAGCACAGACCTCGGCCCCGAAACGTGGACCCGGGTGCGCGAGTTGATGAGCCCCGAGCTCGATGATTGGCAAAAGACCTCGCGCGAAAGCTGTGTCCTCAAAGGTGACCCTTCGGTCCGTGAGCGGTGGACGTCTTGTCTGGAAGAACATCGCAAGACGCTGCAGAGCATGAGCGACCTCTTTGCCGACGGCGATGGCTGGGTGATGTCGTACGCGGTGAACACCGTGCTGCTGGAAGTCACGCCTGCGTCCACCTGCAAGCTGAGCGCTCGGCCCGAGGCTGCGACCCTGGAAGGCTCGTCGGCTGCCGACGAAAACATGAGGTTGGGGTTGGCCCGCGCCCGGGTGTTGTGTGCCTCAGGAAAGCTGCTCGAAGGCATTGGAGAAGCACGCAATGTGGCCAACGAGGCGCGCACGCTCAAGGCCCACCACGTCGAGGCCGAGGCGATGCTTCTGGTGGGTGAAGTCTCGGGCGAGCTGCACCGCCTGGATGCCGAGCAGAACCTGAGAGAGGCGATCGTCGCCGCCGAGCGGGTCGGCAATGACCAGCTGCGGGCGCGCGCGTTCATCGCGCTCACCTCGTTGTATTCCGACCGCGACCGATTGGAAGACTCGCAGCTGGCTGACGGGCAGGCGCGGGCGATCTTGCACCGACTGGGCAACCCTCCGCTGCTGCACGCTTCGCAATTGATGGCGGCCGGCATCCTGGCCCAGGCGCTCGATGACCCCAAAGGCAGCCGTGACAACTTCCAGGAAGCGCTGATGATTCGCCAGGCGCTGCTGAAGAAAGGGCACCCGTCCCTCGAGCGCTCGCGCACCAACCTGGGCAACACACTTCCCCCGGAGCAGGGCCTGCCGTTGCTGAGCGAAGTGCTCCAGACGAGAAAGAGCCTCTTCGGCCCCAACCACCCTCAAACGGCGATCGCGTACCACAACGTGGGGATCGCACTGAAGCGACAGAACGACTGCGAGGCAGCGCTGGGCCACTTCGAAGAAGCACTGAAGATTCGACTCAAGGACACTTCGTCCGACCGGTCGCTGCTCGGGCGCGAATATGGGTCGCTGGGGATGACGCTCGACTGTTTGCGGCGGCTCGATGAAGCCGAGCTCAACCATCTGCAGGCGGTCAGTCTGCTGAAAGAAAGCGGCGCCCCGCAAGAAGAGTTGTCGGCAGAGCTGGGCCAGCTGCTGGACGTGATGGGCCGGCTGAAGCGGTCTGTTTCCGCGCGGGCGCCCTACGAAGAAGAGCTCAAGAAATCTCAAGCCCTGGTCGATGGGAGGTGACACGGCTGTGCCAGTGCGTGTCAGTCGACGTTCCGGTTCAACTGACTGATTTTCGTCGGGGCGCCGGGCAATAAAGGGCTGGCACGCAGGCTGCTCCAAGGGTCTGCATGAAAACGATCCTGCTCGCTCTGGTGGTGTTCACGGTTCCAGCGATGGCGCAGTCGAAGGACCTTCGCCACGAATACCTGTTCGAAGCGAATCTGCAGAACGCCGATCTCCAGGGCGCGGATTTCTATCGCTGCCAGCTGGGCCGGGCGGACCTTCGCAACGCTGACCTTCGCAACGCCACGCTCGTCGGCGCATACCTCTTCAAGACGGACCTGCGCGGGGCCGACCTGCGCGGGGTCAAGTTCGCGTCGAATCTGAAAGGCGCTGAGTTGAACAAGACGCTGCTCACCGGCGCGCTGTTCGACGAGACCACCGAGCTGCCCTTCTCGATCGCCGAGGCGGTCAACCGCGGCATGGTGCAGGTCGAACGGAATGAAGTCGAGCTGAGCATTCTCTGATTTCACCGGCGCCCTTTGCGGCCTGTTCCATCGAATGCGGTTGAGTGTCGGCGCTTGGTTTCGTTCGGGGGAAATGAATGCAAAGCGGATGGGTGGTTTCGCCAGCTCGGGCGCGGGTCGGAGTTCCGCCGCGGTGGACAACTGCGAATTCAATTGAAATGTTGCGCGCTCGGGTGGGGAGAATCGTCGTTCTGTGCACATCGGTTGGGCTGTTGGCATCGTGCTCGGCGTGGCAGACGGACCCTGATGGCTTCACCGAACAAGAACGGGGGCTGATCACCGGAATGGCGCTCGGCTCGAGTCCGACCGACCCCAGCAATCGGGTGCTGGCAGACCCCCGGGCGGCCGCGCTGGGTCAGCAGCTCTTTTTTGATCCAGAGCTGTCCGGTCCGCTCGGAAAGGCTCAGCCCGGTCAGGCGGTGTACCTGGGGACCCCGGGGACGCCCGGGCGGATCGCCTGCGTCGACTGTCATGCCCCCACGGGCTTCTTCGACGACACCCGCTCGACTCCCGGCAATGTGTCGTTTGGAATCGATTTCACCAACCGCAACTCTCCCTCGGTGGTGAACGTCGGGTTCTACCGGGTGTTTGGCTGGGACGGGCGGTCGGACTCGCTGTGGATGCAATGCGGGGTCGCGTTCGAGAGCAAGGCTGCGATGGGAGGCTCTCGGGTCAGACTGGCCCGACACATCGCTGCGAAGTACGCGCCTGCCTTTGAAGACTTGTTCGGAGACGCGGGGTTCTCAAGGCTCGATCGCGACGGAGGCGATGAGACCGAGTTCGAGTTGGCCGATGGAGGCAAGCCGAGCCCGGCCAGTGCCCAGTACCTCAACCAGATCGCCGCCGATTCCTACAAGGCGATGGCGGCCTACGTGTCGAGATTGGTGAGCGTGAACGCTCCGATCGATGTCTACGCGTCGGGCGATTTCACCGCGTTGAGCCCCGCGGAAAAACGGGGTCTGAAGCTGTTCCTCGGCCGTGCGGGCTGCGTCGAATGTCATGCCGGCCCGAACTTCACCGACAACCAGTTTCATTCGGTGGGGGTCCCTCAGCGCGGAGAACACGTTCCGCTGATTGACCAGGGTCGCGTTGATGGGCTCACCCAGCAAGTCGGGGGGGACCAGGCGGTGTTCAACCGCTGCGGCATCTTCAATGACACCCAACGCTCCTGCGTCATTTCCCTCGCGGGGCCGACCGACGCCGGCCTGGGCCAATTTCGAACCAAGAGTCTGCGCAATGTCGCGCGGACGCCTCCCTACATGCACGCCGGGCAATTCCAGACGCTCGAAGAGGTGGTGCGCTTCTACAACGGGGGAGGAGGCACCACCGGCTTCGTCGGGACCAAGAGCTCGATGACTGTTCCGCTCGGTCTGACCGACGCTGAAGTCGTCGACCTGGTCGCTTTCTTCCAGGCGCTCAGCGGCGAACCGGTGAAGCCCGCTCTCACTTGCGACCCGTCTGCTCGAAACCTCGAGGCAGGCGCCCACCGCTATTCCCCCTGTCCAGACGGTGGCCGGTGAACGCGCTGTGGCTCTGCCTCGTCCTGAGCGCTCTGGTCCCCGAGCCGGAATTCGAACCCGAGGTCGAGACGGTTCAAGCCGCTCAGCCGGTCACCCTCGACGACTTGAAGGAAGAGCTCGCGCGAGCCAACGCCCGCCTCGGGGCACTGGAAAAGCGACAAACGGCCATCTCGATGATGTCGGCCCGTTTCGCCGGCTACCTCGACCTGGGCTTCTTCGCGGTCCAGGGCAACGGCTCTGGCGTGCGCAAAGACTTCTCCCATTCCCAAACGCAGTTTGGAAATCTGTTGGGGCCGTGGGTGCTGCTGGGAGACCCGCTGGGCACAGCGATCAATTCCAGAGGTGAGCCCGCGGACCTCGGCGACTCGCGTTCGATTCGGTTTGACCCGATTCATTCCGGCGGCCACCCGAGCTTCATCCTCAATGCCCTCAACCTGAATGTGTATGCCACCCTCTACGAAGACTTCACACTCACCGCGTCGATGGACTTCGTCCCCCGAGACCGCGACCTGTCGGACTTGCGGGGGCTGGGTGACTTCTTCGATTTGAAGCTCGCGTACATCCGCTACGAGCTCGCGGTCGGGCCGACGGTGGTCGCTCTCTATGCCGGGAAGTTCGATTCCATTCACGGAGTCGAGTACCGCAACCAGGAATCTCCGGATCGCATTGGAATTACACCCTCGCTCATCTGCCGCTACACCTGTGGTCGACCGGTGGGGCTCAAAGCAAACATCGGGCTCTTTGATCGCACTGTTGAAGTCTGGTTGGCGCTCACCAATGGCAGCCACCAGTCGGACTTGTTTCCGTTCTCGAATGAGACCGATTTCAACAGCGGGAAGACCGTGTCAGGACGGCTGCAGTACAAGATTCCAATCGGTCATCGGGGAATCGAGCTCTCGGTTTCGGGCTCGATCGGCTCGCAAGATCGCCAAAGCGACGACAGCGTTCTGCAGTGGCATTACGGCTTCTCGGCGTTGGTTCGATTGGGCGACTTCACCGGAAGCGCCGAGTTCGTGACGGGTCGAGCGCTGGGGAAGAGCGATGCAACCAGCGGCACCGAGTGCGGAGTTGCAGCGTGTCTGTTCTACCGCGGCGCGTACGGACAACTGGCCTGGCGGGCGACCAACATCCTGGTCCCGTATGCGAGGGTGGACTGGCGGGCGGCCACCCACCGACGAGGCCTCGACTGGGCCTATGTGTCGAACGCGGTCCGCGGGACGTTCGGGCTGCGCGCCGACGTGACCAGCTTCTTGAACATCAAAATGGAGTACGTGGTCAACCGAGAGGTTTCCATTCTCGAGTTTCCAGACGACGTCTTCACCACTTCTCTCGTCGTGGCTTACTGACAAAGGAGACGGCTCAGTGCTCCTTTCCCTGGTGGTCTCTGCGCTGGTTCACGTCGGGCCGTGCACGCTCGTCGGAGAGATCCATCTGTTGACCCCGGCCGACAGCAAAGACAACCCCGAAGGGCAGGTCGCGGTCTACGTGGAGAAGGTCGTCCCGACAGCATTCACTGCAAAAAACGAGACGCACTCCATTTTGCAGAGCGGGCTGCAATTCAAGCCGCGGGTATTGGTAGTCCTGAAGGGCGACTCAATTCAGTTCATCAACGAGGACAAAGATGAGCACAGTGTGTTTTCGACCAGTCCAAGTCTCGCGTTCGACCTGCCGAGGTCAAGATCGGGCGTGACGGGCACTCCGGTGAAGTTCGAGGTCCCCGGCCCGGCGCTCATTCAGTGCAACGTTCACAGTTGGATGCGCGCCAATATTTTGGTCGTTCAGAACCCCTACTTCGCGTTGGCCGCACCCGACGGTTCCTGGAAAATCGCCGGACTGCCCGCAGGGACTTACCGACTGATCGCGTGGGCGCCCAACGGCAAACGAGCCGTCGGCGAGGTGACGAACTGCGACGGCGAGCAACGGGTGGTGCTGAAGCGGTTCAAGCCAACTCCGGTTGCAAAGCCGACGCGCACCCTCGAGGGGGGGATGAGGCCCGTCTACCAAAACGGATGATTCGTGTCGGTCGTCGCGCGGCGGCTCAGCGCTCAGTCAAGACCCGCCGCTGCCCAGCTTCGAGTGCACGGACCTCGCGCCACCAGGGGTCCACCTTCTCAATCCGCGCGGGCTCGGACGCTGCGCCCAACTTCGGCATCAACAGCTTCACCGCCCGTGTGTCGGCCAGGTGCACCAGGGTCTGAGCCGGGTCAACCTCGGCCATCCCGCCGCGAGCCAGCAAGCGCTCAATGTTGTAACGGCCGATCTACCCCATTTTGGGTTCTTACGGCCCCAGGGCGCGGATCCGCTCGTTGAGCGAATCGGCAATGAAGAGCTGTCCTGCAGCGGTGAGTGCGATCTGCGCGGGTTGGTACAGATTCGAGTCTTTGGCCGCCGCGCCATCTCCGGCCGGGCCCGCGGTGCAGGCGGTGGAACAATCATGACAGGCGTTTGGCTTTCCGAGATCAGCTCTCGGCTTCCGGTTCACCCTCGGGCTCGGGCTCGTCCTCGGCGTCCGGCTCGGGCGTTTCGGG
>JAYVCD010000291.1:0-3068 GCA_043750125.1 Archangiaceae bacterium
ACCCTGCTCAACCGAATGGGCTCGTTCGTCCTTCCGATGTTGACCCTCTACCTCACAAGGCGGCGGGGGTTGTCGCTGGAGGACGCCGGAGCCATCGTCTCGGGCTTCGGAGTCGGCTCTCTGGGCGGCAGCTCGATCGGCGGGGTGCTGGCCGACCGGATCGGGCGACGGGCGACGATGCTGATCGGACTGGTGCTCGGGGCCGCCTCGATGCTCGCGCTCGGAGCCTCGCAGCAGCCGTGGCAGCTGGCGATCGCCGCTTTCGCGCTGGGGCTGCTGGGCGACCTGTACCGACCCGCTTCGAGCGCGCTGATCGCAGACATCATTCCTCCCGAGCACCGGATGAAGGCGTTCGCGTTGCTCTACTGGGCGATCAACCTTGGCTGGGCGCTGGGAACTTCCCTCGCGGGTTTCCTGGCTGATCTGCACTTCACCGCGCTGTTCATCGGCGACGCGGTGACGACCCTGGCCTTCGCCGCGATCATCTACCGCTTCGTGCCCGAGCCGCCGCGGAAGCGGACCTCACAAGATGGAACAGGCTCGATGCTGACTCCGTTTTTCGACCCGGCCTTTCTTCCCTTCCTGGTGCTCAATTTCTTGATCATCACTGTCTTCTTTCAGCATCTGGTGACCCTGCCCGCCGACATGGCGAGCAAGCACCTGGGCTCGAAGGAATACGGGCTCGCGCTCTCGTCCAACGGAGTGTTGATCGTGCTGCTGCAGCCGCTGACGACCCGCATGCTCAAGGGCGTGGGTCGGGCCCGGGTGCTCGCGGCGGGCTGCCTGTTGACCGGGCTCGGAATGGGAATCAACGCCTTCGCCCACGCGCTGCCGGTCTTCGTCCTCTCGGTCGTGGTGTGGACGCTCGGCGAAATCATCATGTCCCCGGTGTCATCGAGCATCATCGCCGACCTCTCTCCGGCCCACCTGCGAGGCCGTTACCAGGGCGCCTTCATTCTCACCTGGGCTCTGGCGATGGTCGTCTCGCCGCTGCTCGGCCCGTGGATCGTGCGGGTCAGCGACCTGCAAACGCTTTGGCTGGCCTGCGCCGGGCTGGGGGCGGTGTGCGCGGCCGGCCAGCTGTTGCTCACCGGTTCACGACGAAAGCGAATGCTCGAGCTGGGAACCGCCGCCAGCGGCCTGCGCGATTAGCAGGTTGCTGAATAACTCGCTCCCGTCGCTGAAACGCTCGGTCCGGACTTATTGAGCAACCTGCTGGGCTCGCCGCAAGAACCGCTGGAGAATGAGCTCGGTCTTCGCGTCCTGAATCACTCCGCTCTCGAACGCGGCGAACAGTTCCTCTGCGGTGCGCCAGCGAATTCGCCCCCCTTCTTCCAGCGGGCTGCCGTCCCCTTCGGCCGGAGCCTGCTGCAGCCCGGTCACGTCGACCTCGGCCGGGAAAATCTTCTCGGACAGAATTCCAGGGGCCAGAAAGAACGGCGCACCCAGCAGCCGCACCCCGTCGGCCGGGACCTCGAAGCCCGACTCTTCGAGCACTTCGGCGGCGCAGCGAAGCTTGAGCCCCGCGTCCCCCGCGTCATGCAGCTCGAGCAGCCCGGCGACGATCTCTTCACAGAACAAGTGGCTGCGGCCGTCGGGCACGGTGGGCTGTTTGCCCTGCCGGAAGTACGCCGCCGGTCGAAGGTTTTCCCGGGTGAGAAACTCGCGAATTCCTCCGGCCCCTGTCCGCCAGACCAGCACCGCCACCGCGTCGAGCTTGGGTCGGTCGACCACGTCCACCCGGTAGACGGGCGACGACGTTCCGTCTGATCTTCGGTTCCTCACCCGCAGCCTGCGCAGCTGCAAGAACCCTTCGTCGCACCGGGCGGTGGCCGAAAAGTCCTCTACCACTTCGAGCGCTGTCACCTCGGGGTCTCCCATGCGAACCGGCCTTTACCAGAAGCAGCCGGCCACATTAGGGTCCGCCGCGCTTTCCTCAAGGCCAAGCCCCAAACGGTGTTCGTGAATCGACCCATCCGCCTCGCCGCCGTTTTTCTGACCGCATCGGTTGCAGCCTCCTGTCTTCCTGTTCTCGAAGGTCAGCCGACCCACCTGGCCGATCAGGAAATCCGGCTCACGTTCCTCGGCACCACCGACATTCACTCGCGCCTGTTGCCGTACGACTTCGCGCCGCTGAAGACCGACACCGACCTGGGGTTGATTCCCGAGGCGGGTCCATTCGGGGGTGTCGCGCGCCTGGGCGCGTTGCTGAAGCGCGAACGGGCGGGCGCCGATCGCGTCCTCCACCTGGACTCAGGGGACAGCTTTCAGGGCGCGCCCATCTTCAACGTGAACTTCGGCGAGGTCGAATACAAGTTCCTCTCG
Source organism: Archangiaceae bacterium (assembly GCA_043750125.1). Lineage (GTDB taxonomy): Bacteria > Myxococcota > Myxococcia > Myxococcales > Myxococcaceae > JAGSPQ01. Next base: position 2,326 of record JAYVCD010000291.1, read on the forward strand.
AAGATGCGGCTCGACGCGGCGGTGATCGGCAACCACGAGTTCGACTCGGGCGCGCTGAACTTCACCAACCAGGTCCGCGACAACGCGACCTTCCCCGTCCTGGCCTGCAACTACGCCTGGGACGACGTGCGAGACCTGAACAGCAACAAGACCCAGCTCTACACCCTGCCCTACACGATCAAGAACGTCGGCGGCGTGCGGGTCGGCATCATCGGCCTGTCGAACATCAGCTCGCTCAACTCGATCGTCGAGGGCGGCAACTCGCTGCAGGCGACGCCGCTCGAGCAGAACGAGGCGACCCGCGGCTACGTCGAGCTGCTCAAGCCCGTCACCGACGTGATCGCGATCGTCAGCCACGCCGGGCTCACCGAAGATCAAGAGCTGATCCAGGGCTACGAGGCGTACTTCGAGTTCGGGAAGATCCAGTACTACCTCAACCGCAAGGGCAACCGCTGGGAGATCCTCGAGTGGTTCGGCCCGAAGAACCAGCCCGCCTCGGTGGTGCGCGTGAAGATCCCCGGCGTCACCGGGGTCGACGTGATCATCGGCGGCCACCTGCACATCGTCCTCAATCCGCCCCAGCAGCTCACCGATCCGGCCGGCCGCAAAGTCATCCTCAGCCACAACGGCGCGTTCGCGAAGTACCTCGGCCGCCTCGACCTGGTGCTGAAGATGCCGCCCGCGGGTGGAGGCCCCGAAGGCGCCGAGATCGTCAGCCACGACTACAAGGTCTTCCCGGTCGA
>JAYVCD010000292.1:0-5211 GCA_043750125.1 Archangiaceae bacterium
TCTTCGGGCGCGTCGGGAGACCACAGCTTGATCACCCCGTCCGCGCCGCCTGAGGCGATGCTCTTCCCGTCCTTCGACCAGGCGATGCAGGTCACATCGCGGGCGTGTCCGCTCAGAGTGACCTCGGCGAACGCTGCGTTTGATGCGAACAACAATCCCAGGGCCAGTGTGAGTTTGATCATCGCCGCTGCTTTCTAATGCGCCACCCACTGCCGGGCGACGAACAACAACGAGCCGTCGTGGGTCAGCGTGTCGGGCAGGTCGATTTGGGTCGCGCCTTCCACCCCCACCCCAACCTCGTTCGGAGCGTGCTGCTTGAACTTCGGTTCCATCGTCTGGTCGGCCGGGTATTGGGTTCGCAGGTGCGTCACCCGCACGTTGGCAGCCGCAGCGGGAAAGCCGGTCTTCGTCGCTCCGAGGTCTTTCATGAAGCGGTTTTCGCCCTCTTCGTCCTCGGCCTTGTTGTGCAGCCCCGCCCCCGACAGCGGAGAGGCAACCGTGAAGACGTCCACCCCGGGCCCCGACTCAACCGCCAATCGGCTCACCGCGTAGGCCGCGACCATGCCTCCGGCGCTGTGCGCGAGCACCACCGTCGGGCCGTTCGGGTGGCAGGCGGCGATGCGGTTGATCCCCGTGACCAGCGCCTCGATGATTTCCACCCGCTGCTGGGTGGGGTTCCAACCGAACAGGTACATCGCATCGGGGTGGTTGGCTGCGAGGGTCGGGATGACGGGCCACCACTCGACCCCGGCGCCCCGGATTCCATGCACGAAGATGTAGACCGGCCGCCCCGCTTGCTCGCCGGCCAGGTAGGGACACGGGGCATCCTTCGTCACGATCAGCGGAGACAGCTGCCGGGCGAAGCGCTGCTTGAGCCGTTGGTCCAACGGGGTCCGCTCGTCGTATTCGGCATTTTCTGCCTCTTCGGACGGCCCTTCCTCACTCTCGACGTGCTGATTTTCCCGGGCCGGCAGCTTCGCGTTCCCCCTGAAGTCCACCCCGAGCAACGTCGTCACCCGGTACCAACCCCTGGGGCCGGCCACCCGGGTCAAGGTGCGGCTGACCGGTCTGAACTTGTTGAGGAACGTGCACCCGCTGCCGCCCAGGACCCACAGCGCCAACAGCAGTCCCGTCGACGCCCGGCGGCCGAGCCCCCGCAGAAAGGCCAGGTCCGACCAGCCCCCCGAGGGCGAACGGGACCAGCCACCGGGGCCGGGTGGCCAGGAAGTACGCCGCGCACCCGAAGATCGTGATCGCGTTGGTGGGGCGAAAGGTAAACGCCAGTGCGGACAGCACGCCGACCCCGAGCGCAGCTCGCCACGTCTGAGCTGGGCGCGTGAGCAGGAACAGCACCGCCGCCAGGGTGAGAATCGAAGGCGAATGCTGCCACAGCACCCGGCTGGCGGTGGAATAGGCGCTGGTGCCGAACATGAACAGCAGGGTGACGATCAGCGCCGAGGCCGGCGAGGCGACCTGCCTGCCGGTGAGAAAGACGAATACCGCCGCGCCGCTGACGAACAACGAGGCGACCAGCAGCTCGATCGTGTCGTAGAAAACAAGGTCGACCTGGCCGACGGCATGGAACCGGGTCCTCCACCGTTCGCTGGCCACGCGCAAGGTGGGCACCCGCTCGGCGATCGGCACCGTCCATCGAACAAACCCATCGAACGCGGCGAGCAATGGCAGGGCGGCCAGCGAGGGCCCGAGGGGAAACCCGCTGTAGAGGTGTCCGTGGCTCTCGACGATTCCGTGCGGAGAGACCTCGGTGGTGGGCCGGAACTCATCGAGGTCCGCGTTGCCTTCGTCCAGCAGGCTGACCACGGGTGGAATCGTATAAATGGTGTCCGATTGCACCTTCACCGGGCTGACCGCGTAGACGGTCAGCGCGAGGAAGAAGATCAGCGCAGGTGCAGCGGCGCGGTGCATGTCGCCCGACTCGTAAACACACCGGCCCCCGATGTCGAGCGGGGCGTTCAGCGTTTTCTACGACTACCGCTTGAAGCTCACCACCACTGCCCCATTGAGGGCATCGGCGGCGACGAAGCTCGACCACCCCTGCAAGGGGCTTCCGGCAACGCTGCAGACAGCGCGGGGGCCCGACAGCATCGCCGACCTGACCCGGGCGACCTGCCATTCCAGGCTCAGCCGCGGCTCTTCTTTTTCCGGCAGGTACTCGAGCGTCTCATCGAGGTAGCCCGCTTCGAGCGTGGGCGAGGTCACCGGGCCGACGAGGTTGAAGAGCGACTTGAGGCACGGCATCAGCGACTTTTCGACGTGCTCTTTGGTCTTGAGGTCCAGCGCGCTCAGCTGCGCCGAGATCGTCACCTTCCGCACTCCGGAAATCCGGCCCGCCAGATCTTCGAGCGCCTTCACCACCGCCACTTTCACCGCCGAGACCAGCGCGCGCTGCTTCCACTCGGGCTTCGGCACCGGCCGGACCTTCGCCGCACCCTCGCCATACAGGCTCGCCTCTCGCTGCAGGCTCACCGCCTTCACCACCACCTGCTCTGCCTGGCGGGTGAGAGTCAGAGAAAAGGCGGTGTCTCCCCCCGGGCGCTTGAGCGGCTCGGCCTTCAGCTCCCCCACGGTCAAGCCCAACCCCGCCAGCGCGTCGGTCAGCTCCGGCTGCTCGGTCACCTTGAATCGACACGCGGCGCGATCGGCGCACGCGCCCAGAGGCGCCGCGGAAAGCGCGGCCCACAAAACGACCCCGATCATTGATCACCCTTTCTGGGAGCCGGGCGTGCCACGGGCTTTCCCGTCACTTTCAAGTCGTCAAAGCGGCACGAGAGGTTTCGGCAGCCCATCGCCACCTTGCCCACCTGCCCTGCCAGCCCCGGCAAGATCTTGTGGGCGAAACGCTGGCCGTTGACCGAGGCTTCCACGTCGACGGCGCCGGCCCGGCTCTTCTGCAGCCGCAGCTTCACCCTGAAGCGGCCCAACGGCACCTGCATCTCGTCTTCGACCAGGTTCGACAGATCGCGGGCGCTGTTGTCGACGACCTCGAGTCCGTCGGGGGTGAAGTAGCGCCACATCAAGCGCATCCCCGCTTCGGGAATGGCGTAGATGCTGACCTGCAGATCTTTGATGCGAAAGGACACTTCGCCAAAGCGCTGGGCGTCGGGCGCAAGAGGGGGAAATTCGCTCGACAGATCTTCGAGCTGCAGGTCGGCCTCGACGGTGAAATCGTTCGCAGAGAAGTACCGCTCACCCACGTAGGCCCGCGGCACCAACCGCGGATGCTCGGAAAGATCGGTCGGGTTGCCCCACTGCACGGCGGTGAGCGCTCCGTCTTCGAGCTTCCATTGGCCACAATGCACATTGAGCTCTTCGCCTGCGCCCGGACCCGGGGCGGCCGGCTCGAAGTCGAGCAGGAAGTGATCATCGCCTTCGACCTTCCCCAGCGAATACAGCTCGCCGTCCGTATCGCCGTACCAGGCAGGAGCCCCGCGCGCCGGCATCGGGACCTTGTCGTCCCGACCTCTGGGAAGCTGCCGCACTGCGATCGCCAGCAGGGCCAACGCCCCGAGCACCATCAGCCCGACCTTGAAGCCGGACCAGGTGCGTTCGACCACCGACGGAGGGCTCGCCTTCGCCATCGCCGACGGCCCGTCGGGCTGGGTGTCGCGGTGCACGGGCACAGCGGGCCCCGCACTGCCGGCGATGCAGGCTTCGAGCTGGGCGCCGACCACCGCAGCGCTGGCGGGACGGGCCAGGGGGTCGGTCTCGAGCATCGCGCAGATCAGCTCGTCGAGCCGGGGGTCGAGCCCGGGCACCCGGGCCGACGGATTCTTGAACCGTCCCATCGGCAGCTCGCCGGTGAGCAGCTCGTAGATCATCACCCCCAGCGAAAACAGGTCAGCGCGGTGATCGACGTGCTTGGCATCGCGCCGCTGCTCGGGCGCCATGTAATTGACCGTGCCCATCGCGACCGCGGTGGCGGTGAGCTCGAGGTTTTTTTCGCTGCCCCGCATTCCCGCCAGGCCGAAGTCCGCGACCTTCACGTGATCCCGCGCGTCGATCAGAATGTTCTCGGGCTTCAGGTCGCGGTGAACGATCTTCTGCTCGTGGGCGTAGTCGATGGCCTTGCAGATCTGAGCTGCGAGCCGCAGCGCCCGCGCGGGGGGCGGTCGGCCGGCGTTCATCACCTCGCGCAGCGTCTTGCCGACCACCAGTTCCATCGCGAAGTAGTAGTGCTCGCCCGCGACGCCGCGGTCGAAGATCTGGGTGATGTTGGGGTGCGAAAGAGCCGCCAGTGCGGTGGCTTCTTTGTCGAAGCGCGAGATGAATTCCTGGTCCCGGGCGAGCTTCGGCGGCAGCAGCTTCACCGCCACCACCCGATCGAGCGAGACCTGCCGAGCCCGCCAGACTTCGCCCATGCCGCCTTTGCCCAACAGCTCGAGCAGCTCATAGCCGGGGATGACGACCGGGCTGTGGGTGACCATCGTCCCGTTGTTTTCATCGGCGGCGGGGCTCTGCTTGCTGGGCGGAGAAAGCGTCGGCCCCATCGACAGATCGGTCTCGGGCACCACCGCCCTGGGCAACGGCTTGGTCGACACGTCCACCCGGTGGACCTCGAAGCGAATGCCGCAGGCGCAGGTGACCTTCTGACCCGAGACGTAGACGCTGGTGTCGTGCAGGCGCTGACAGTTGGGGCAGCTCTGCGCCACCACCGACTGACGGGAGGGCCTCATCGCTTCGGTTTCAGAGCCCGGTTGCGGGGGTGCTCAAGCCGACGATGCGCAGGGTGTTGACGCCTTTTTCTTTTCCCTTCACCTGCAGCATCGACACCGGCTCGACGAGAAAGCCCGGGCCCGCGCGGCGAACGGTGTGCTCGGTGGCGAGAATCTCTCCGCCCTTGGCGAGGTTGCACAGCCGGGACGAAGTGTTGACGCTGTCGCCGATCGCGGTGAACTCGTGGCGCTCGTTGCTGCCCATGTACCCCACGACGGCCGGGCCGGTGTTCACCCCGATGCCGACCTGAATCGGAGCGCGGCCCGACTCGACGCGCTGCTTGTTGATCAGGTTGACCTCTTGCTGCATCTCGAGCGCGGCCTTCAGCGCGCGCATCGCGTCGTCCGGGTGCGAGCTCGGAGGACCCCAGACCGCCATCACGCAGTCGCCGATGAACTTGTCGAGGTTGCCTTCGTTCTTGAAGATCACGTTCGCCATGCCGGTGAAGAACGTGTTGAGCATCGCGACCGTCTCTTG
>JAYVCD010000293.1:0-5424 GCA_043750125.1 Archangiaceae bacterium
AGGCGACGACGATCGCGGCGTTGAAGAAGGGCGATGACGTGGTCACCCAGGGCGGAATCCTCGGGAAGATCGCGTTGGTCGCGGAAAAGACGATCACCCTCGAGGTGTCCTCGGGCGTGAAACTGCGAATTCTCAAGTCTGCGATTCAGGCGAAAGTCACCGTCGGTGACGAGCCGGTCAAGGACGAGAAGAAAAGCGACGACGGCAAAAAAGAAGAGGCCAAGTGATGGATCGCAACTGGTGGACACGCGTAGTCATCATCCTCGCGGTGGCAATCGGTTCAGCGTGGTACCTGATTCCGACCTACTACTCGCTGTTCGTGGTCGAACGGAAAGACCGCAACAACTTCGCGGTGCTCGACGCGCGGATGCCGAAGTTTGCGCCCGCTGGAAAGCACCGGTTGTCGCTGGGGCTCGACCTGCAGGGCGGAATTCACATGGTGATGCGCGTCGATACCAAGACCGCGCTGATCAAGCGCAATGAACGGCGCGGGCTCCAGATTTCGAACTGGGTCAAAGAGAAGAAATTGGGCGAGGTGAAGGTCACCAGCGACCCGGACAAGCTCGAGCTCACCCTCGCAGCAACTGACCCGGCGACGATGGACGCGATTGAAAAAGAGGTCCTCGGCACGTTTGACGACTTCGCGAAGGTCTCGCGCGACGGGGGCACGCTGCGGCTGCACCTCAAAGAGAACCAGGTTCAGTTCTTCGAGGAAGAATCGGTGAGCCAGGCGATGTTGGTCATTCGCCGTCGCATCGACAAGTGGGGCGTGGCCGAGGTCGACGTCCGCAAGGTCGGCACCGACTCGATTCAGATTTCGTTGCCCGGCCAGCAGGATCCCGAGCAGGCCAAAGAATTGATTGGCACCACCGCCCAGCTCGAGTTCCGGCTGCTCGACCCGAGCAACTTCTTCCAGGAACTCAACGAGAAGACTCCTCCCGACGCCGCCAGCGGCATCACCCTGGTGACCAAGGGCGAGGAAAACTTTCCCCAGTTCGAGGCGACCAATCGCGAAGTGTTGTTGAATTATTTGAAGGACAAGGCTCCTCCCAATCGACAGATCCTGCTCCACTGCATCGAGAGCGCCTCGAAGAAGAAGGCCTGCGAGAAGTACACGACGATGCTCGTCGAGAAGGACATTCCTCTCACCGGCGACTCGCTGACCAACGCCGATGCGCGCCAGAGTCAGTCAGACAACAGCGCCGAAGTGAACTTCCAGTTCGACGCCCAGGGCGCCCGCGATCTGGAAAACCTGACCTCGAAGAACGTGGGTCACCGAATGGCGATCGTGCTCGACGACAACGTGGTGATGGCTCCGACGATTCAGGACAAGATCTCGGGCGGCCGAGGTCGGATTACCCTCGGTCGCAAAGGAAACCTCGACGAGCGCCTGAAGGAAGCGCAGATGACCGCCCTGGTGTTGAAGGCGGGCGCGCTGCCGGCCCCGGTGGCGGTGGGTGAGATTCGCCAGGTCGGAGCTTCACTGGGCGACGAGCTGATCAGGAAGGGCGCGCTGGCGGCGGTGGTGGGCCTGCTGCTGGTGGTCCTCTTCATGGCGCTCTACTACCGGCTGGCGGGCGTGGTGGCGGACGTGGCGCTGATTCTCAACGGCGCCTTGATCCTCGCCGGGCTCGCGTTGTTCGGTGCGACGCTGACGCTGCCCGGCATTGCCGGCTTCGTGCTGACACTGGGAATCGCGGTCGACGCCAACGTGCTCATCAACGAGCGCATTCGCGAAGAGCTCGCCTCGGGCAAGACCGCCCGGGCGGCGGTGGATCAAGGGTACGACCGTGCGTTCTGGACCATCTTTGACGCGCACGTCACGACGTTGATCGCCGGATTCATTCTCGCCTTCACCGGCACGGGGCCGGTTCAGGGCTTCGCCACTGCGCTGATCATCGGGATCAGCGCCTCGCTCTTCACGTCGATTGTGGTGACGCGGACGATCACGACCTGGATCGTGCACGGCCGCAACGCCACGTCGGTGTCGGTCTAAAGGACCTTTCCCATGCAAATCCTCAAACACAAGACGAGCATCGACTTCATCGGGAAGCGGCGAATCGCGCTCTTCATCTCGTCGGTCCTGAACATCGGAATCATCGTCGGCATCGCGATCTTCGGGTTCAACTTCGGCGTCGACTTCGCGGGTGGAACGCTGGTCGAGGTGAAGTTTCCCTATCCGATCAGCGCGGCCGAGGTTCGGCAGGCCGCACACAAAGGCGGGCTGCCCGACCCCTCGGTTCAAGGCATCGGCAGCGCGGACGAGAACTCGTTCTTGCTGCGAATGGGCGGCGTCACCCAGCTGACGGCGCTCGCCGCGACGACCGCAGAAACGGCGATTCGGTCATTGGGAGAAATCACCGAGTTTCGAAAGCCGGACCTCGACAACGGGTTTCTCAACTTCCGCTCGAAGGCCGATCTCGACAAGCAGAAGATCAAGGGCGCGATCGAAGCGACGGGCCTGGGGGTCAAAGAGGTTCGCTACCTGGGTCAGGAAAATGGTCAGTTCGACTACCAGATCGTCTCGGCCGGCATGGCCGACAAGGTGAAGAGCGCGCTCACCGCCGGCCTCGAGAAGAAGGACTACGAGGTTCGCCGCGTCGACTACGTCGGCCCCGCAGTCGGAAAGCAGCTGCGCAACAAGGGGATCATGGCGTTGATCTACGCGATGGTGGCGATCCTCATCTACGTCGCGTTCCGATTCGACCTGAAGTTCGGCCCCGGCGCCCTGATGGCGATGGTGCACGACATCATCATGGTCGCCGGCTACTACCTGGTGAGCCGCCGCGAATTCAACCTCACGTCGATCGCCGTCCTGCTGACGATTCTGGGCTACTCGATCAACGACACGATCGTGATCTACGACCGAATTCGCGAAGAGATGGCCCGGTACAAGGGCAAGCCGCTGCCCGAGATCATCAACATCGCGGTCAATGACACCCTCTCGCGCACGATTCTCACCTCTGGGGTGACGGCGCTGTCATTGATTGGTCTGCTCATCTTCGGGGTCGGTGAGATCTTCGACTTCGCGGCTGCAATGCTGCTCGGCATCGTGGTCGGCACCTATTCGTCGGTCTACATCGCCAGCCCGATGACCATCTGGCTCGATGAAAGACAGGCCGCCAAAGAGCGCGGCGGCAGCGCGATGAAGGCCAAGACCGCTTAGGTCTCGGGGTGTAGGGGGCGAAAAAAGAACCCCGGCGCCTGTTGAAGGGCACCGGGGTCGGTTCGACGGGAAGAACGTTTGAGGGCTACTTCTTGGCCGGAGCAGCGGCCTTCGCCTCTTCCTTCGTGTATTCGACTTCGAGCTCAATCTTGATTTCCTTGCTGACGAGGAATCCGTCGCCGACCGGCACGTTCCAGGTCAGGCCGAACTCTTCGCGGTTGATGGTTCCGGTGGCCGAGATGCCGCGGGTGGCCATCTTGGAGAACGGATTCACAATCTCAGGGCTGACAGCCACGTCGAGGACGACTTCCTTGGTCTGATCCTTGATGGTCAGATCGCCGGTGACCTTGTACTTGTCGCCCGCCTTTTCGACCTTCTTCGACTTGAAGGTGACGTTCGGGAACTTGGCGGTGTCGAAGAACTCAGGGCTCTTGAGGTGGGTGTCGCGCTTCTCGATGCCGGTATTGACCTTGCTCGCATCAATGGTCGCATCGACCTTCGACTTGGTGATGTCCTTGTCATCGAGGTTCAGGGTGCTGGTGACGGGACCCAGGGTGCCATGGACGGTGGAGACCATCAGGTGCTTGGCCGCAAACGCCGCGGTGGAGTGCGCGGGATCCGACTTCCAGGTGCTGGCGAGGGCGGGAACCGAGAGGGCGAGAACAGCAATGGCGGTGACGAGCTTCGACATGTTTGTGGAACTCCTTGAAGACGGTTTGACGACCGCTGTCAGGTAAGCCGCTGCGTACACCCCCGCAACGGGCCATTTGAGGACACACTGTCCCACCAGCGGACCAGACCCCACCGCCGGAGCGGGTGTTCAGCGCTTCCGACGGGGCTTCTTCTCGAAGCGCCCGACCGAAGCGGCGAGCATCGGCCAGAGGGTGACGGGGCCTTCGGGGGCGATGGCCAGCGCCTCTCCTTCCTTGCTGAACAGGAACCAGATTGCGACGCACGCGGCGAGGCTCGCGATGGTCATGTTGGTGTATTGGTCGTCGAGCCAGCCCGACAGACCCGGCACAGCCGCCGAGGCAATGACCAGGGTGGTGGCCAGCAGCACCGTCAAAACCAGCCCCACCTCGCGCCGCTTTTCATGCAGGCACGCGAGGCCGATGAAGAAGCAGTAGTAGTAACAGGTGAGCTCTGCGCCGGCGACGATGTACCCGGTGCCCAGCGCGGCAGCGACCCACAGCTCGGCTTTGGTCTGTCGCACCGCGAGGTAGATCAGCGAGGCGAGGCCCAACAGCAGCAGAACGAACAGCGGCCGCGCTTCGTGAAATTTCACCACCCGGGTCTCTTTCCATTTCGCCCAGGGGTCGATCGCCGCTCCGTCGCGCAGCCAGGTGCCGCGGGTGTCGGGGCGATAGCTGACAATGGTGCGCAGGCCCATGTGGTTGGTGAGCGGGGTGTTGGCGTGCTTGCTGGTGTTCTGAACGAACCGGGTCCACGTCTCGAGGCCTCCCAGTTGAAGCGACAGGGGGAAGAGCAGCGCGCAGCCCAGGGCGCCTCCTGCGACGAACTTCAGGAACCCCGGATCCACCTTCTTGTGGACGCGAAAATATTCGATGCCCGCAAGCAACGGACCAACCACCATCAGGCCCGGGAAAAGCCGAAGCAGCGTCGCGTAGGCGAGGGCCAGCCCGGCGAGGAAGAACTTTTCCTTTTTCAGCAGGCAGACGACGGCGATCGTGAAGAACAGCCAGTCGTGCCGCAAAAAGGCGCCGCCCGTCCAGTAGTAGCGCGATGGAAAATTGCAGCCGAGCACCAGCATGCTGACCGCGAAGACGCGCGGCCCGAACGCCCAGTAGATCATCAGCGCCATCAGCGCCAGGTACAGGGGGTCGATCAAGTTGAGCGCGACCACCTGGTCGACGCTCGCGGCCCCGGTGTTGGTCAGCGCCCACCCCGCCAGGGTCCAGACCGGCGTGGCGTTGTAGCCGTGGTCCTGATGGATTTCCTGCCAGCGCTGCGCGTTCACCCGGCCCCGAAAGAACGCGATGTCTTTCTTGAAATCTTCCCAGCGCGCGGGGCTGAAGCCTGCCTTGCAAATCTCAGGGTGGGCCACCACGTCCGCGGCCTTGAGCATCACGTTGGTGCGCAGGTCGGTGATGGTTCGCGCGGCGGCCTGTTCCTTCAGCCCGCTCTCGGAGTCAGCGACCGCGGCGCAGTCGTAGAGCAGGTCGTACTTCACCTCGGGGAAGTACTTCGCCCCCATGTAGTAGTGGTACGTGTCCCAGGTGTGGATGAAGTTGCCGAAG
>JAYVCD010000294.1:0-4599 GCA_043750125.1 Archangiaceae bacterium
CGGGGCACCCGCGTCGGGACGGCAGCCCCCGTTCGCGTGCTGAATGGTGGGGCTCCATCGGGCACGGCAATCGGTCGAACAGCTGCCGCAGTGGGCGTCGGTGTCCCAGGTTCCCGTGCCTTGGGTGTTGATCAGCCCGTCATCCACCGTCCCGTTGCAGTCGTTGTCGGTTCCGTCGCAAAGCTCGAGGGTGGTCATCGAGGTGTCGCAGACCCCGAAGTTGCCCGTCGGCTGGCAAACCTGCTGCCCGACACAGGTGGTCGCGCCCGCCGTCTTGAAGCACGAACGCGTGAAGCCCAGGCCCCCCGGGGTACAGACGCACGAATTGTTGGTGGGCACACACTGCTTCTTTCCTGAGACCGCCTGACAGGTGCTGTCCAGAGGGCAGCAGTCACGCTGACCCACCGTCCCGGTGCAGCCGGGGTAGGGGGACGACGGATCACAGGACTGCGAGCAATACGTTCCGGGGTCGGTGCCGACCGACGCGCAGGTATCGCCTGGAACGACGCAGTCGCCCGAGGTCGCGCACGGCCTGCACTGCGAAGTCACCGCCGCCTCACAGACCCGCGGCCCCGAAAGCGGCGAGGGGTAGAATCCCTTCACGCACTGCTGGGGGACGCAGGTGAGCGTTCCGGAAAGGCTGTCGCACGAAGCCACCCCCGGGCCCCCGTCGAGAACCAGATACGCGAGCGTCACGAAGCAGTCGTTCGAGCACTCGCCGCACGCGCGCGTGCTGGTGTAGCCGCCATCGGGTCCGCGCAAGCCATCATCGACCACCCCGTTGCAGTCATCGTCGACGCCGTTGCAGGTCTCGGGACTCGGCACCGGAGCGCTGCACTTGAAGCTGGCGCCCGCATCAGAGTTCGGCCCGCAGAAGTACAACCCTTTGCAGCTGAGGCCCTGGGTGCAATTGGGAAAGCCCACCAGGCCCGAGGTATCGAGGCCCGGGTCGGCCTGGTCGGTCAGTCCGTTGCAGTCGTCGTCGACGCCGTTGCAGACCTCGGCCGAGGCAATTCGGGCGTCACACCCGTTGAAATCTCCGTTCGGCTGACAGGTCTCGAAACCAAAGCAGGTCCCCGGAGGGACCCTTTTGGAACAGCTGCGCTTGAGGCCGACGGTCACTGCCGAGCAACGACAGGTGCCTACGTCCGGGACACACTGCCGCGCCACCTGCCCCCCGAGCGAAATCGATCGGCAGGTGAAGCTCAAAGGGCAGGCTGCGAAGGAACAGTCTGCGCCACAGAAGTTGCCGCCATCCAACGGCAGGCAGCGGTCGCCCGCGGCGTTGCAGTCGCTGTCTGCGCCGCAGGGAAGACACAGCGCCTTGAGCGGGGGCACGCAGAGCGCACGGGCGCCGTCGCTCTTGCATTCCCACCCTTTGGGACATGAAGGGCCCGCGTCGGGCGTGTTGCACAACACCGTGCAGATGTTGCCGTTGCCGGGGCCCTTGGGCAGGCACGGCCCGACGCTGCATTCGGAATCGGCGGAGCACGGATACCCCAGCGACCCCGGTTGCCCTGCGTCCGCCGGCTGGTAGCAGCGGCCATTGACGCACAGCTTTCCTGCGGTGCACTGCGCCGACGACTTGCACTCGCAAGTGCCGTCCAGCAGGCAGTCGGGCTCACGCGCAGGGGCGAAGCACCCCTGAATCAGGAGGCAGAGGCCGAAGACAGAAAGTGCGTTTCTCACCCGTCACCCAAGCACGGAACGTCAGGGCCACGCCCGCGAAGGGGCGCAAGCTAGGCGAGGTCCGGGGTCAAAGCGAGCTTGCGGCTTTCGAGGTCCTCTATTTGAGGAACGCGGTCAGCTTATCGACGGTCGTCTCGCCTTCGGTCGGGTCAATCACGACGGCCTTGCCCGCGGCGAGGAGCACCATCACCCGATCGCCCAGCGCCAAAGCAGCCTTCAATTCGGGCTTCGCCTTCAACAACGCGAAGTACGCATCCGACAGGTACTTGATCTTGATCTGCCGAGCCACCCCGCCGAGGGCCTCGCTGTCGACCCAACCGCCACTGCGGTAGATGAAGGTCCGACCTCCCGCGACCCGCACCGGCTCGCTGTCCTTTGGAGCTTGCTGCTCTTCCTTCATCTCGCGCATCTTCTTTGCCACCGCGATGCCCGCCTTCCCGTCGGACGACTGCAACGTGGGAGCGGGCGCGCTCGCACTTCCCCTTCCACTGCTTCCGAAGCTCTTCTCGAAGGCCGAAGCGTCGTCGTCCTTGGTCGGCTCGCTCGAAGGGCTGGGAGCAAACCGCGCCGCCGGCTTCTCGTTCGCACCCAGCGCCCCTCGGTGTCCCTCGTCTTCCACTCTCCAGGGCTTGGGCGGCGGAGGGCGGTTGTTCGCGACCTGCATCGGTGCGTCTTCCACCACCAGGTAGGACGTGTAGGGAGTGACGATTCCGAACTTCTTGCCCAGCAAGATCACCTCATCTTTCAGCTCGGGCTTTTCACCCCTGAGGCGAATCTCGTCGAGGACGTAGCCGACCTTCCGAATCGCCCACAGCCGCGGAATGAAGTCCTGCGCTTTCGAGTCGTTGGTTGCGGTCGCGCGGAACTCGTAGACCTTCTTCTTTCCATTGACGCTGCCGCTGAGCACCACCGCACCATCGCTCGCAGTGCGGTAGCGCCCCATCACCACCAGTTGGCTGCCCTTGAAGAGATCCGGAAGCTTCTTCGGGTAGACGTCGAACGTCGTGAAGGCCCCCATGTCCAACGAGAGGTCCGCCAACACCGGGTTGGCGATCTTGTCGAAGAAGCCCGAAATCTTCGCCTCGTGCTCCTTCCCATCGCGCATGAAGTCGCTGGTGCCGTTGCCGTCTTCTGCGAGCCGGTCGATCAGCCGCGCGTTGAGATCGTCACCGACCCCGAAGGTGAACACCCGGCTGCGACCCTTGTTCGCGTCGCGCGCGTGCTTGACGATCGCCGCCTCGTCGGTCTCTCCGACCGTGGGGTGACCGTCGGTGATGAACATCACCAGGTGCGGCTTTTCGCCCTTCCCTTCCCCATCCTTCAGGCCGCGCACCAGCGCCTCGTCGATGGCCGTGCCGCCAATCGCCTCGAAGGTCCCGACGAAATCGACCGCCTTCTTCACGTTCTCTGCGGTGGCAACCTTCGGCTTTTCAAACAGCGACTCCACGTCGGTCGAGAAGCGCACCACGTTGAACTCGTCGTTCGGGTTGAGGCGGGTGACGCAGTATTTGAGCGAGTCCCGCGCCAGCTTGATTCGCTCGCCCATCATCGAGCCCGAGGTGTCGATCACGAACGTCACCCGCTTGGCCACAATCTCGTTGGCCGGAACCTCGTTCCTCGGAGAGATTAGCGCGATGAAGTAACCCGGCTCTTCGAGAGAATTGCGGTACGTCAGCAGCGACAACCCCACCGCTTTGTCCGACACCGAATAATACAAATCGAGGTCCTTCGAGATGTCTGCGCCCGCTCCCAGCTCGAGCCCGACCACCGCCGCATTCTCACCCTTGTTCGAGACGCCCAGCCGATGGGTCGGGGAGTAGATCGACCGCAGTGGAATCCTGGATTTCACGCTCGCGCTGAACGTGAAGTCCTGCTTCACCTTGAGCGCAGCGGCTCCCCGGGTCCCCGCTCCCAGGGGATAGCGGTAGCGGTACACCCCATTTTGAAAGTCGAGCACCTGGCTGAACGTCAGCTCGATGCGCATTTCGCCATTGGCCGGCACGGGAAAGACCCGCGCGCGAAACACGTCCGAGTCGATGTACTCGAGCAGCCCAGGATCCTGCAGACGACGCACGATGCCCTCGTAGATGTTGCTCGCCTTGTCCTTCTCGAGGATCTCGCCCTTCGTCCGCTTCCCGTTCATCCACAAATAGAATTCCTGCAGCGCGGCGCCTTTCGGCAGCGGAAAGACGAACTGCGCTTCGAGCTGCCGCGGGCCGGAATTGACGAACACCTGGTCGACCTTCGTGACCGCCGCCCCGTCCTGAATCTCGGCCGACACCCTCTGGTATTTGATTCCCAGCGGGCCCAGCGACGTGTCTGACGGAATCAGCAGCCCCTGAGCCCCCGCGACCTCAGCCGCGAGCAAGGCCAACAGCCCAATAAGGTTGGAATAATGACGGGTCATGGCGTTCCTGTGGGTTTGGCGCGGACATTGCGGCCCGGCGATCGAATTTCAAACGCCTCGCCGCTCAGTCTCGATCTAAAGAGCGGGCGAGGACACTGGTTTCACTGGCGGCCCACCACGATGTCGATCGCAGACACAAAGACCCGAACCGAAGAGAGCACCTGGCTGATGCCGATGGGCCTGCTGGCCTTGATCCTCTTCATTTCGGGTTGGGTGGTCAAAGACGACCCGACTGCGAACGGAACCCAATTCCTGCTCGCATTGGGCGGCGGCGCGGTCATCGGTTGGGGCTACTGGCTCACCACCAAGGGCCGCTCGGGTGAGTTTCAGATCCTCCGCGATCGGCTCTTGCTGGTGCTCGGAATCGGAGGCGCGCTGGCCTACTGCAACTTTGGCCACCTGCACTTCGGCAACTTCATCCACACCTGGGACACGTACCACTACTACATGGGGGCGAAGTACTTCCCCGAGGTGAAGTACGACCTGCTCTACGACTGCGCCGC
>JAYVCD010000295.1:0-4227 GCA_043750125.1 Archangiaceae bacterium
CCGAGCCGCCGATGCCGGGCGTCGACCAGCATCGAGATCAACCCCACCGGGTAGCACGACGGCAAAAAATCGATCACCCGCGCCAGGTTTCGCACCGCGCTCTCGAACGCCCCGACCGGAGAGCCATCGGTCTTCACCACTCGAATCCGCATCAGTCGCTTGCCGACCGTCTGCCCGCGCCACGCGATCTCCATTCCCGTCCAGTAGCCCCAGATCGCCGCGAAGAAGATCAAGCCGCCTACCGCACGCGAAGGGCCCGAGAGCCCTTGCGCGGTCTTGAGGAGGTCGGGGATCAGCAGTGACGAGGCGAAGAACACCACCATCAGCCCGAAGAACAACAACCCCAAATCGATGAGGTGCGCAATCGAACGTGAGCCGATGCCCGCGATCGGCAAGGACACCGAAACCCGCTCGGGCGTCGCTACGTCGAGCTTCGGATCCACGCCTTAGGGAATCTTCACCAGCACCGCGCCGAAGAAACCGTCGGTGTTGTGTTTGTGGGGATACAGCCGAAGGAACCCACGGGCCGTCACGACGCTCGCCAGGTCCGGCCCCAGAATTTCGACCGCGCTCTTCACCCGAAACCCGGGGGTCCTCGCCAGGAACGCGTCGATCACGTCTTCATTCTCTTCCTTCAAGATGCTGCACGTTCCGTAGATCAGGCGCTGTCCCGGCTTGACCATGTGCGCGAACGCGTCGAGCAGCCGCCCCTGCCGCTGGGCGTGCTCGGCGATCTGTGCTTCTTCCATTCGCCAGCGGGCATCGGGCTTGCGCCGAAACGTCCCGGTGCCCGTGCACGGTGCGTCGACCAGGACGCGGTCGGCCTTGCCCTTCAAGAACTCGAGCGCGACCGCGACTTCCGGCCCTTCTTTGGGAATCTCTTTGACCCGGACATTGTGGACCCCGTCGCGGCGGGCCCGTTCCTTCAGGTCGTCGAGCCGCCGGGTTTCGATGTCGAGCGCGAAGAGCTCGCCGCGATTCTTCATCTGCGCCGCCAGCTGCAGCGTCTTTCCTCCGGCGCCCGCGCAGGCATCCACCACCTTCGTCGGAGGCGCGTCGACCAACATCCCCAGCAACTGGCTGCCCTCGTCCTGAATCTCGAACAGCCCGGCCTTGAACGACGGCAGCGAGAAGGCGTTGATCCGCGTCTCGAGATAAACGCCCAGGGGCGACAAGGGGCTGGGTCGCGCGGTCACTCCATCGGCCTTCAGCGCCTCGAGCAGCGCAGCCCGATCTCCTTTGAGCAGGTTGACCCGGGCGCACAGCGGAGCCCGCTCGTTGATCGCCGCTCCGAACGCCTCGGCCTCTTCGCCCAGCTCGAGCATGAAGCGCCGAGCCAGAAAGTCGGGAAGCGACGAGACCACCGCGTACCGTTCGAGCGCCGGCAGCTTCAGCAACCCGCGCTCTGCCTCGGCCAGCTTGCCCAGACACTCGGCGTCTTCGCCGCTCATCGACATTCCCGCGGCTACGTCGGCCGCGCTTTCCGAATGCAAGACCCGGGAAGCCGCCAGTCGCAGCAGATCCTTTCGCGAGGTCGAGACCGCCGCAAAGCCCGGCCGGGCCCGCTCGAGCAACCAGTCGACCAGCCGCTGCCGGCGAAGCAACCCGTAGACCCGCTCGGCCACCGCGCGGCGCTCGCTCGAGTACAGATGCCGCTTGGTGCGCAGGGTGAAATCGAGCGCACGGTCCGCCAACCGCCCTTCGTGTCGAACCGACCCGTACGCTTCCAGACAGGCCTGGGTAATCAGGTCTTCGCGCATCTCGCGCTCGGCCTTCGGAGTCTTCTTCTGCGGCTTCGAGGTGCGTGCCGCCGGCGGCCGACGATCGGGCCTTCCTTTGGACTTGGCAGATTTTCGCGGGGCTTCGGGTGCTCTCGACTGCTTCACATGTTCTCCTGCTTCTTGAAGACCGAGCGCACGCCCAACCCGAGCGCGAGCGCTGCAGCCAAACCCACCATCGTCCACCACGGCCAGCGGGGCAGCCTGGCTTCGGTAACCCCCACTTTTCCGCTGGCCACCTTCATGCGGCTGGTCGAAAACGAAACCTCGAGGGTGTAGAGGCCCGCCTCTTCCGGAAGAAAGCGGGCCCGCCACGCCCGCTCACCCGCCGCCTTCTTTACCGTCTTGCTCAGCCCGCCCCCCGTGGCATCTGCAGGCTTGAAACTGAAGGTCACTGGACCGTCAAATTCGGGCCCCTGAAAGCTGCCCACGTGCACCGAGACCTCGATCGGAGTTCCTTCCACCGGAACCCTCGGAGTCACCGAACCCTGTATCCGGTCTTCGGCGTCGTTCCATGCCAGATCGACCGAATTAATGCCCGGGCTGACGACCATGTCGGCGTTCTGGGGCCGGTCGATCGGCTGAGCCAGAAGCAAGAGGAGGTAAGCACTTGGGAACATTGTGGATTTGTATCCGACTGCCTAGAGTTGCTCGCCCGCTTTCCCGATGGCCAACACCCAGTTCGGCAAATACCAGCTGATCAAGAAGCTCGCTACCGGCGGCATGGCCGAGGTGTTTCTCGCGCGCCAGGCGATGGGCAGCAATGGAGACAGTCGCCACGTTGTCGTGAAGCGGATTCTTCCGCACCTGGCTGAGGATCCTGAGTTCATTCAGATGTTCCAGAACGAGGCGCGGGTTGCGGCCAAGTTCAGCCACCCGAACATCGCCCAGATCTTCGATTACGGCGAAGAGAACGGCACTTACTTCATCGCGATGGAGTTCATCCACGGCGAGGACCTCGGCCGCCTGATGCGCAAGGCGTGGAGCACCGGTCAGTGGATCGCCCGCCCCTTGGCGATCCGGATCGTCGCCAGCGCGTGCGAAGGCCTGTACTACGCGCACACCCGCAAGGACGAAGAGGGCCGTGCGCTCAAGGTGGTGCACCGCGACATCTCACCGCAGAACATCCTCGTCAGCTTCGATGGCTCGGTGAAGCTGGTGGACTTCGGCATCGCGAAGGCCGCCGACCAGATGTCGATGACGAAGTCGGGCGCGATCAAAGGAAAGTTCGCGTACATGGCGCCCGAGCAGGCGGCGGGAAAACCGCTGGACGCGCGCACCGACGTCTTTGCGATTGGCCTGGTCCTCTACGAGCTGCTGACCGGAGTCCGGCCGCTGAAGCGGGACAGCGAGCTGGCGACTTTGCAGGCGGCGCTCGAGTGCGCGATTGACGCTCCCTCGGTGGTGGCTGAAGTGCCTTCCGAGCTCGATGACGTGGTGATGCGCGCGCTCGCGAAGGCCCCCGATGACCGCTACAAAGACGCGCGCGCCTTTCAGATGGCGCTCGAAGAATTCCTGATTTCGCAGCGCATGGTCGCCTCGAGCGTTCAGATTTCCGAGCTGATGGAAACGCTGTTCGCCGACCGGTTGACGGAGGAAGACAAGCTGGGCGCTCCGAACCCCAGCTCGGCCGAATCGATTTCGGCGCCGCCGGCGGTGCCCGAGCCTCCGGGGTGGCAGGCCCCTCGTCCGTCGATGCAGGCCCGCCGCGTGGCCGCACCCGAGCCCAGCGGCAACACAGAAATGGCGACGCCCGGCGAGGCCGGCGGGCGGCACGTGGCCGAGTGGGAAGCCCCTCCGGCTCAGGCGGTGTTGCCCAGCCGGAAGTACTCGAACGCGAGCAGCGCTTCCTCGCCCCGCCCGAGCAAGCAGACCTCGGACTCGACCCGGCCCCAGGCCGAGCCCCTCGACGACGACCTTCGAGAGCCCAGGCCCGCGCGCAAGAGCGCCGTCGTCTCGCGGTTGGACTCGGGCGACTCGGGCAACGGGGAACCTTCTCGCCGCCCGTTTGGCGGAGGGGGCAGGGTGCGTCGCACCTCGAGCGGCACCGAACTGCCGTCGGCGCAACCGCGCAAGAGCAAGTCGACGTTGCGTGCGCTCGACGGCGAAAAATCGGTTTCGCGAAAAAGCGGAATCCAGAAAGTCCCTGTCAGCGAATCGTTCTACGACGCTGAAGCCGAAAAGAAGTCGGGCGTTGATGTGCCCAAAGAGGGCGGTCGGCGTGCGCTCAAATTCCTGCCTTACCTGGTGGGAGCGTTGGCGATCGTGATCGCGGTGGTTGCGTTGAAGGACAAGTTTCCCAGCACGGCCAAGGGCGGAGTTCCAATTCTGCTGACCGTGAACAGCACCCCGAGAATGCGGGTGATCGTGGTGCCCTCCGACGCCGCGCGCAAAGAGCTCGACCTGGGCGAAACCCCGCTGGACAAAGCGACCGGCGCCCAGGTGCGGG
>JAYVCD010000296.1:0-16129 GCA_043750125.1 Archangiaceae bacterium
TTCCACCACCGCCTCGAGCGCGCGCGCCAGGTAGTGCAGCACCGACAGGTCAGCCCGAATCTGTTCTCCGATTCCCGGCCGCTGCACTTTGACCACCACCTCTTTTCCATCGAGGGTGACCGCGCGGTGGACCTGCGCAATCGATGCGGCCGCGATGGGAACCGGGTCAAAAGTCGGGAACAGCTCTTCGAGGGGCCGGTGAAACGCGTCCGTAATCTGCTGCCGCACCTGCTCGATCGGAAACGGCGGAACCTGGTCCTGCAGCGTCGCCAGTTCTTCGATGAACTGCGCCGGGAGCAGGTCCGCTCGGGTCGACAACACCTGCCCCAGCTTGATGAACGTCGGCCCCAATTCGCTGAGCACCATCCGGAACCGGCGAGCGACCGACTCGGCCCGCGATTCCGCAGTCTGCTCGGTGATCTCTTTGCGGCCCAGGCGCGCCCACAGGCCCGAACGCTCGAGCACATCGGCAAAACCGTGACGCCCCGCGATCACGGCGATTTGTCGTACGCGGTTCAGGTCCTGAAAGGCCTCACGGATCACAGCCGCAAACTGTCACGAGCTTGGGACCCGGGCAATTTGTAGACGTTGCAGGCCCGCCCGCACCCGCTCAGGGCACGCGGGATGCAACTTTGTCGCCCCATGCGAGTCGTTCACGGGCTGGCGGTGCTGCTGTCGATTGCATTTTCGTCCCAGGCGCGCGGGGAACCGCCCAACCCGAATTGCCTTGCCGGGGACCCGTTCAGCTGTCTGGAAGGCGAGCCCTCGCTTTCCGCAGCCACCCGGGCCTGCGATCTGGGGCAACCCGTGGGCTGCCGAATCGCCGGCGCGCAATGGATCAATGCCAAACCCGACAAGCCGGCCCTCGCGCTGCGGCTGTTCGACAAAGCATGTGAGCAGGGCGATTCGATTGGCTGCTACCAGAGTGGCCAATTGCTCAGCGATGAGGGCAGCGCAATCGGAGACGTACCGCGGGCCTTTGTCGTCCTCTACCGAAGTTGCCGCCAGGGCTATGGCCCCGCGTGCACCCTGGTGGGGGCCCTGCACGCAGACGGAGTCGGACACCCGAAAGATTTCACCCGGGCTGCGATTGCGTACCGAAACGGCTGCGAACGAAGAGACCCGCGCGGCTGCATTCTGCTGGGGCGGCTGCTGGTCCGGCCGGCCGACGCCGCCGCCGCCTATCATCAGGCGTGTCAGCTCGAGAACGCAGAAGGCTGCGTGCAGCTCGAGCTGATGAAAAAGAAGGGCATCGTTCCCTCGGCCACCCTCACGCCGCTGCTGGACCCGATGGTGGAAGCCGAGCGGGCCTCGCGCAACAAGCCGGGGGGCCGCAATGCCCTGCCTTTTACCGAAGTCCGAGATTGTGCGCAGAGAACCCTCGAGCCCGCGTGTGTCCGTGGCGATCTCGCGGTCTGCCAGCAGAGCGCAGATCTTCAGCAGAACGGCGGCGACGGCGCGGCCGCCTACTGCATGCGGCGGCAGGCGTGCGAGCGCGGCGACGGCTTTGCCTGTGAACAGCTGGGGCTGGCGAGCGAGGCGGGCCAGCTGCCCAGCTCTCTGGAAGTCGCCCAGGGTTGGTATGAGAAAGGCTGCCTGGGCGGCAGCGCCCCGTCCTGCGCGAGTGCCGTTCGTCTGATCGATAAGGTGGATCCTTGGGCCACGGCCAACCAGCGGGCGACCCGGAAGCTGGCGTTGACCCTGCGCGGCTGCGCCCTGGACAGCGCGGGGGACTGCCTGGTCGTCTACCAACGGCTGCTCACGAAGATCCCCGACCCCGTCCTCGCCCACCGCGCGTGGATCACTTTGGGCCGGTGGTGCGAGAAGGATCCGCGCGAAGGTCCGGCCTGCGCGGTGGTCGAAGACCGGCGCAAAGCCCTGGTCCTCGAGCGCGACTGCCATGCGGGCAAGGCGGTGGCGTGTCGCGAAGCGGCGCCCTTGAATCCGGATCCTTCGAGAGCGAGCGCGTTGTTGGGCCAAGCGTGCGCATTGGGAGACTGCCAGAGCTGCCTGGGCAGAAAAGCTGGGGAAGCAGTCCCGGTGGCCGAGGTCCTCGCCAACCAACGGAAGGCGGCCGAAGTCTGCCCGGCCGAATGCAGGGCCGCCGCGGTCCAGGACATCGAGCCCAAAGCGTGCGGGTACGCGGTGCGGGCCCTCGCGCAGCTCGGAGGACCGAAGAACGAACGCAGGGCGATTGGCTTTGCCGAAGAGCAATGCAAGCGCGGCTTCACCTGCGAGCTGTTGGCCGAGCTGTTCGTCGTCACCGAGACACTGGCTGCCGATGATGAAAAACGCGTGGGAGCCTTGCTCGACCGCGCGTGCGCCAACCACCGGGCCGGCACCTGTCAGGCCCACGCCGAGCTCGCCTTGATTCGTCCGGCCCGCGCGCTGTGCAGGCGCGGCGAGGTCGAGGGCTGCCTGAAGCTCGCAGACCAGCTGAAGCTGTCCGCCGTCGAATTCCCGCAGGTCAGCGTGGCGTGGGAACGCGCCTGCAAGCTCGGCTCGAACCTCGGCTGCGTTCGGCACTGGGCCAGCCTGGGCAGCGCGCTGTCCCGCGACTCGACAGCCGTCGAGGAATCTCACCGCAAAGCCGCCGACGCCTGCCAGGCGGGCGAGCTGCAGATCTGCATCGAGCTGGCAAACCATCTCAAGTTTAGATCTTCGGACCCACAGGCGCTGGCCGAGCTGAAGGAAGTCGCAGAGAGGGCAGTGACCGCCCTTCGGATTCAGTGTGATCGCGCGGACAGCGACGCGTGCGAGACAGCGTTCAATTTCCTTCAGTTCAAAAAAGAGCTCGACGGCCCCACCCGGGCCAAAGAGTTTCTGCGCAAAGCGTGCGAGCACGGCGCCGGAACCCGGTGCGTCGAGCTGGCAGAGCAGTGCGTGCGAAGCAAGGACCCCACCGGCGCCGCCCAATACGAAGTCAAAGCCTGCACCCATGGCAGTTCAGCGGGGTGTCGAATGCTGCTGGAACAGCGCAACACTTTGGCCAGCGATCTCCGGGAAGAGGCCGACCGGGCGCTCGGTGCGGCCTGTGGAAAAGGCGCGCTCGACGCCTGCGAGCTCGCCGCCGACGCTGGAATCGCGCAGCGCCCCCCGGTTTCAGCAGCCCCGCCCGGCCCGCTGAGCGCCAACTGAAAAATTCAAGTTAACAGGTTGGGCAGGTGCTTCTCGCCACGTGAGGCGGCCGAGATGATCGCCGCCAGCTGATCGAGCCCATCGGTGAGACATGCGGGGCCGGGCTGCAAGATGAGCGGGCTCTTGATTTCGTACAGCTGGTTGTTCGTCACAGCCGAGACTTCGCGCCACCCGGGCCGGGCGAGGATCTTCTCGCGCTTGACCTTCCGGCCACACCAGCTGCCAATCACCACCTGCGGGTCTCGCCGGGCGATCTCTTCGGACTCGAAGATCCGGCCCCGCGCTCCTTGCTGGGTCCGGGTCTCCAGACAGATGTCCTGTCCTCCGGCGAGTTCGACCAGCTCAGAGCACCAGCGAATTCCGCTGATCAACGGCTCATGCCATTCTTCGAAGAACACGCGCGGCCGCTGGGGAAGCGCGCTGGCCTTGTCGGCCACCTCTTCGACGTGGGCCAACAGCTCGGCGGCCAACGCTTCGCCCGCTTCGGCTCGCCCCACCAGCGCGCAGGTCGCTCGCACCGTCTGAAGAATCTCTGCCACCGAGCGCTGGTTGAAGAGCACCACCGGGACTCCGCGGCGCGCCAGCTCTGCGCCGAGCTCGGCCTGAAGGTCCGAGAAGCCGACCACCACATCGGGCTTCAGCTCGAGGATCTGATCGAAGTTGGCGTCGAGAAAGCTCGAGACCCGGGGCTTCTTGCGGGCCTCGGGCGGGCGAACGGTGAAGCCGCTGACCCCGACGATCAGATCCTGAGCGCCGATGCGGTACAGGGTTTCGGTCGTCTCTTCGGTCAGACACACCACCCGCCGGGGGTAGCGGGGAGCGTGGGCAAGCAGGGCGCGAAGCGAGGTCGACATGGCGCGCTCTTCAGGGTTGGGAGGCGCCCTCGTACGTGATCGACGCCTGAGACATCACGTACTCCACCGCCAGCAGGTGCCAGGCGGTCTGCGCCATCTGGGCGGTCAGCTGCTTCGACTCGCGCAGGCCTTTCTTCACCTCGTCCGCGCTCAAACCGAAAGGCTCCGCCGAGATCGTCGCCAGCTCTTCCAGCTTTTCCGGGGTCAGCTGCAGCTTGTCGCGTTCCGTAATTGCTTTGAGCACCAAAGCAATCTTCAGTCGTCGTTCGGCATCGGTCCGGGTGAGCGGGTCAGTCAGCCACGAATCGAGGGCTTCTTGCTGTTCGGTCGAATCGAAGCCGCGCTCGACCAGCGCCTTCCCCTCGAGCTGACCCCAACGCCTTCGGACCTCTTCGTCGATCAGTGCCTGGGGAACCTGAACTTCCGACCGTTCGACCAGCGCGTCGAGCACCAGGTCCTGCCCTTCCAGAGTCAGGATGTCGGTCAGCTCGTCTTCGAGCTCTTCTCGAATCGCGTTCATCACCGCATCGAGGCTCTTGCCCTTGTTCATCGCCTTGAGGAACGCGGGCGCCTCGTCGTCGGGCTCGGTCACCTCGCGGGCGGCGCGAATGTCGACGATGAACCGGGCCGGTTTCCCGCGCAGCGCCTCGACCGGGTAGTCGTCAGGAATCTTGAGCTCGATTTCCAGGCTGTCGCCGACCTTCTCGCCCGCGATCGCTTCGCTGAAGCCGGGCAGGGTGGCCTGGGGAGCCAGCTCGAGCCACAGGCTGAACCGCGCTGAAAAGGGAATCAGCTTTCCTTCGCAGTAGCCCAGGGTGTCGAGCTGCACGTCATCACCCAGCGCGACCGCTTCACCGGCCGCGCGATCTCGAGTCTTGGCGTGGGTGCGCTTGAGCTCGTGAAAGCGGCGCAGCAGATCGTCCTGAGTCAGGTCCGCCGGCATCGGCACGGTGACCTTCAGGTCGTCGGTAGAGGGCGCCCGGACCTTCGGGAGGTCCACGGGCGTGACTGCCAACGCGTCAGCCATCGGCCCCATCTTCAACAGGTAGGGCAGGCCTTTGGGCTTCGAAGACGGCTTCTTGCTCTTGGTCACGGTGTCTCCAGGGACGAAGCCCGCCGCGCCGAAATCCCAAACAGGGTTGTACCGGCGGGTGCTCACCGCCGATTCCTACCAGAGGTTCAGAAGAACGACCCGATGAAACCAGAGACTGCGGAAACCCCGGCTCCGATCTGGCTGACGATCGGGATGTTGGTCGCGGCGGCAATCGACCCAACGGCGGTGATCACGCTGCAGACCTTCTTCCCGGTCGAAGCCTTGGGATCCATCACAGTCGCGACTGCGTTGGCGGTGTCGAATGCAGCGATCGCGATGTTCAGACCCGGAACGAAGCGGGCGCCTGCCTTGCCCAGCGTTCCTGCGGCGGCCTTGGCCCCGGCCTTCAGCGCGGCCTCTCCTGCTGCCTTCCCGCCTTCGCGCAGTGCTGCCCGCGAAGCGGCGCGACCGGCCGAGCCCGCGATCGAGGTGGCCAGCGTTCCGGCTTCCTTGGCTGCGAGGTGGGCGGCCTGGGTCGCGGCGCTCTTCACCGCTGTCTTGGCAGCGCCTTCGAACGTGCCGACCATCGCGGCCTTCGCCGCTGCGGCGGTGACCCGCTTGCTCGCGCCCGGAACTGCGAGCTCGAACGCGCTCTTCGCGGCCTTATAGGTGCTGGTGAGCTTGTTGACGGCGATCGCGCTGGTGAGCGCGGACTTGGCGGTGAAGGCTCCGACTTTGGCCGCATCGAAGGACGACCACGCCGCGTGGGTGATGTCGCTGAGCGAGCCGGTGCGAACCGCCTGGCGAATGTCGGTGATCGCCGTGCCCACTTTGCCCGGGAACGTCGCCAGACCGGTGACGACCCCCAGCGCCCCGTCCGCGACCTTCAGCTTGCCCAGCAGGTTGAGCTTGCCGGTTGGATCCTGAGCCAGCTGCGCTGCGGTCTTGCCCGCGTGGTTCCAGGCGCCTTTGAAGCCCTTCTCGCCGACGTGCCTGGCTGCGTCAAAGCCATCGGTGACCGCCTTCTTCGCGACCAGCACGGTCTTCACCGCTTTCTTGGTGGTGTAGACGATGCTCTTGAACGGGTTGGCGAACTTTTTGCCGATTGAGAAATTCATGAAAGCGGGCCTCGCAAAAAAAGAAAAACAGCAGGACTGCTGAAGTTATCGGCTTACTTCGGGTTTTGGTTCTTCCTGACCAAAATCAACATGTCAGCCCTGTCCGGTAGGGTCGAAACGTGGCCGGCCTGACACTGTTACATGCAGCTGATTTACATTTGGGCAGCCCTTTCCGGGGAATTGCGGCCCAGGGCGACCTGGCGCGGGTCTTCGCCGATTGCACCTTCGACGCCTTCACCCGGCTGGTGGACCTGGCGATCATCCAGAAAGTCGACGGAGTCCTCCTCGCCGGGGACCTCTTCGATCAGAAAGATCGCTCGCTGCGGGCCCGCCTGCATCTGAAGGAACAGCTTCAGCGGCTCCACTCCTCGGCGATTCCCTCATTCCTGGTCCACGGGAACCATGATCCGATTGAAGGGGACCCCGGTGGCCTGGCCTTGCCTTCTTCGGTCACGGTCTTCGGGGCGAGCCTCGCCGAGGTCGAGCTGCCCGGCTATTGCGTTCAGGGAATCAGCTTTCCCACCGCCGAGGTCAAAGAGAACCTCTCGGCTTGTTTTGGTAGGCGGTCTGCCAAGCCGACCGTCGGGCTTCTCCACTGCAACCTGGGGGGGCAGGCCGGTCACTCGGACTATGCGCCCTGCTCGCTGCAGGATCTCGAACGGGCGGGTCTCGACTACTGGGCGCTGGGCCATGTTCACACCCGTTCGCAGCACCGTCTGGCGGGCAACGGCCTGGCCGCCTACCCCGGAAACCTTCAGGGTCGACACGTCAACGAAACGGGCGAACGCGGCGCGTTGTTGGTCACCCTCGATTCCACCCGGGAAGCCGCCCCCACCACCCGCTTCGTGGCCCTCGACACCGTCCGCTGGCACCGGGTCGAAGTGGCGATCGACGAGCTCGAGTCTCTCGATGATCTGATTCACCTTTGCCACTCGGCCATCGCCCGTGCAGTCGGCGCAATTGCTTCGATCGTCCGGCTCCAGCTGACCGGCCGGGGCCCGCTCCATGCGTCTTTCGAATCGGCGGAAAAGCTCTTCGAGCTCGAGGCCGCCATCCGGTCGCGCCTTCAAGGTGAGGTCTTGCTCGAGTCCCTGCGCGATGAGACCGGTTCGAGCTGGGAGCTCGAGCGGCTGATCGCTTCGGGAGGCCTGGTGTCCGAAGTGGCGCTCCAGCTTCGCCAGCCGCCCGCGAATGAACAGCTGGGGCGCCTGTGGGCGATGGCCGGGCTCGAAGCGCTCGACGCGGCGCTGCTCGAAGCCGGCCTGAATCCGTTGAAGGGACAGGCGGCCGCGCTCCACCACCAGGCGGCGACCCGCGCGGTCGACCTGCTCGAGGGGGATTCATCGCCGTGAAGCCCGCTCGACTCAGCTTTGATCAGTTGCAAATCGACGGCTTTGGACACTTTCACGAGTTCAAGGTCGAGCTCGCCCCGGGGCTCAACGTTCTCTACGGCGCCAACGGGGTCGGCAAGTCGACGTTGATGGCGTTCGTCCGTTCGGTGCTCTTTGGCTTCGCCCGTCGCAACACCGCCGAGCGCTACCAGACCCAGGGGGGCAAGGCGTTCGGCGGTCGGGTGTTGCTCTCGACCCCCCACGGAGAGCTGTGGGTCCAGCGCCTCGATGGCAAGCGGGCCGAAGGCGAGCTGAGCGTGAAGAACGGAGTGATGGCCGCCGTGCCAGAGTCGCGGCTTCGAGAAGCCCTCGCCAGCGTGGACAAAGAGCTGTTCGAGCAGGTGTTTGCCTTCGGCGTCGATGAGCTGCGCTCGTGGGGCCAGCTGATGGATGCCGGCAAAGTCAAAGACGCGCTCGCGGCGGCCTCGATGCAGGGCGCGCTGCGGCTGCCCCAGGCGCTCGAGAGGTTCGACGCCGAAGCGCGCGGCCTGTGGGGAAAGCAGGCAACCACCCGGCCGCTCAACGTCGTCATCAACGAGCTGGCGCAGGTTCGGGCCCGGCGTCTGCAACTGGGAAACCGGCCCAGGGAATACTTCGCCACCTGTGCCCAGCTCGAGGCGACCGGGTCTGAAGCGGAGCAACTGCAGCAGGCTCTCGAGCAGGCCTCGCGCGACGAGTTCCTGCTCGAACGGCTGCGCGAGGCCGCCCCCCACGTCGAACGGGCCGTCGAAGCCGCCGCCCAGCTGGCGGCGTTGCCCAAGGTCGACTCCTTTCCTCAAGACGGGTTGGTCCGGCTCGATGAGGCCCAACTGGCGCAGCACACCGCGGGGGCTGCCCACGCGCGGGCCGCCGCCAACGCGCAGACCCTCACCCATCAGCTCGAGCAGCTCACGCAGACTCTCGCCTCTCTTGCCTCCCAGGCTCCGGTCTGTGCCGCACTCGATTCATGGCGGCAGGTCGCATCGCTCGACGCGGACCTCGATGAGCGGCGCGCCAGCTGGGTCCAACGGCAGCTTCGGGCCACCGAGCAGGTACAGCGGCTGGGCCTGCCCCAGACCCTCGAGGCCATCGACGCTTCGGTCGCGGCGCGCGCCTGTCTCACTGCACTGCGCGCGCGCTGCGGCCAGGCCCTCGAAAGGTCGACCCGGGCTCGCGACGCGCTGCGCCTTTCAACCGGCCGGCGCGAAGACGCGCAGCGAGAACTGCTCGGGCTCGAGGCCGAGCTGGGCCTGCTGGGCGGCGCGACGGTCGGCAATCCCGATGCGGCCCTGGAAGCCGCGCGCGGCCTTTCGAACGTCGAGCATCAATGCCGGGGAATCGAGGCACAGCTCGAAGATCGGCAAACGGCGCTCGCGGCGGCCGCGGTCCCCGACGAGCCTGCGCCCGCAGAACGTTGGCCGCTGACGTGGGTCGCGGCGATCAGCTGCGGCGTCATCGGGTGCCTTGCCCTCGCTTTCGCGCTCGCCGGCCCCGGGCCTGCGGCGGTGGCTGGGCTGTTCGGGTTGGGGTTCATCGCGGTGCTTTGGATCCTGCGCCACAAAGACCAGCAGCACAGGCGCTCAGCGCGAAGCGCGCACGAGGCGGTGGTGGGTCATCGGCACGCGCATCGCGAACGGCTCACCGCCGAAGCGCAGCTGGCCCGCACCCGCCTCTGCGCGCTTCAGCAACAAGCGCACAGCCTGCGGGAAGCGGCGGGCCTGGATCCCGATGGGGCGCTGGGGCCCCGTCTGGTCGCGCTCGAACGCCTCGTCGGGGCGGCCCATCGGCGATCCGACCTGGTGCGAGATGCGGCGGTCGCGCGGTCGCGGCAACTCTCGGCACTCGAAGATGAGTCCCACGCCCATTCAACGCTGAATCAGGCCCTGGCCGATGATGAGGTTGAGCGCGCTGCGCTCGCCCTGCAGCTCAATCGGCTCGGGCTGCCCGACAGCCTCGAGCCCTCGGGAGCGTTGGAATTGTTGGCCGAGGTCGTTCTGGCCCAGAGCGCCGCCTCGGTCCTCGCCGACCAGTCCGCCGCGCTCGATCGCGACGCCCATCGCGTTGCTCAAGCCTCCGATGCGCTCAAGCTTGCGGCCCGCACCGCCTGCGTCTCTGGTTCGACCGCCGCCGAGCAGGTCGCCGGCCTGGCCGCCTGGCTTCAGGCCGCCCGCGCTGTGCAGGCCGACGCCGCAGCCAGCGCGTCGCGGCTCGACGATGCGTCGGTCTGCCTGGCTGAGGCAAAGGCCGACCAGGCGCAGGCGCAGCAGCGGGTCGAAGCCCTGCTCGCAGACGCGCACGCCGATTCGGTCGAGAATTTCCGCAGGCTTGGAGCCGCGTTCGCAACCGGTCAGCAGCTCGCCACCGAAGCCCGACATGCCGACGCCCGGGTGAAAGTCGCCAGCGGGCTGGCCGTCGAGGCCGCCCACGCCCAGCTGCTCCAGGCTCCGGGGCTCGAAGCCCGACTCGAAGCAGCTCGGCATCGCCGGCTCGAACTCGAAGGGCAACGCCGTCACCTCCACGAGCAGCGCGGCGCGCTGACCCAACAGCTCGCCGCCTGGGAAACCGACGCCCAGCTGGGCCAGCTGCTGCAGCAGGAACAGGCGCTCACCGCCCGGGCCGAGCAGCTGGCTGCGCAGTTCGCGGTCGCGCGCATGGGGCAGGCAGTGCTGGCTCAGGCGCGCGAAAAATTTGAGGCCGAGCATCAACCGCAGGTAGTGCTTCGCGCCGCGCAGCTGTTCAATTTGCTGACCGACGGGAAGTACCCCCGGCTGACCCTGGACGCAGGCAACGCCGGGCTTCGGACCCTCGATAGCCAGGGGCGAAGCTTCAGCGTCGAGCAGCTGTCCCGCGGAACCCGAGAGCAGCTGCTGACCTCGCTGCGGCTGGCGATGATCGAGGACTTTGGCCGCGAAAGGCTGGCACTGCCGGTGATGGTGGACGACGTGCTGGTCAACTGTGATCCCGCCCGTGCCCAGCGCATGGTCGAAGCGCTCTGCGAGTTGGCTACCCGCCATCAGGTCCTGGCGTTCACCTGTCATCCTGCGACCCGGGAGCTGTTCAAGCAGTACGGGGCGAAGGCCATCGAAGTGAGCACCCGGGCGCAGCTGGCGTTGCTCCCGACGTAATGACTCTGGCAGTGGGGGGGTGGTAATGCAGATCGAACCCGTGGCGAGCATTCCGCAGATTGAAGTCCCAGCCCCCTGGCTGAAGATCCCGCTCGATGACGGTGGCGTTCCCGCGTTGCCGGTCGCAGAGCCCGCCGAAGCGACGGCGATCGTGCTCACCCCGATGATGAAGCAGTACCTCGAGGTGAAGGCGCAGGTGCCCGGGGCCATCTTGTTTTTCAGGCTGGGCGACTTCTACGAGATGTTCTTCGAGGACGCGGTGAAGGCCTCCGCGCTGCTCAACATCACGCTGACCGCTCGCAGCAAAGGTGCCGACAAGGTTCCGATGTGCGGCGTCCCTCATCATTCAGCCCGCCGCTACATCGCCCGCCTGGTCAATTTCGGCTGCAAGGTGGCGATCTGCGAGCAGGTCGAAGAAGCCGGCGGTCCCGGCATTGTTCGCCGAGAAGTGGTGCGGGTCGTCAGCCCGGGCATGGTGCTCGACGACGACGTGCTCGAGGCGACCGAGAATAACTTTCTTGCCGCGATCAAGCCGCCTTCCGATGACGCAGACGCCTGGGGCGCCGTGCTGCTCGACGCCTCGACCGGAGAATTTCTCGCGCTCGCTCCCGCGTCGCTCGAAGTGTTGGGTGACGAGCTCAGCCGGGCGAAAGTGCGTGAGGTGCTGGCGCCCGAAGGGTCGTTGGGGGCCCGGCTCGACCCCCTGCTCGAGCTGCTCAGCACACGGCCCGCGCTCGCAACATTGCCTCCCGATGCGTTCGACGTTCGGCGAGGCGAAGCGCAGCTGAAGGCCCATTTTCAGGTCGCCTCACTTGACGGCTTTGGCCTCGATTCGAAGAGCCCTTCGGTCGGAGCAGCCGGCGCGGCGCTGCGCTACCTCAAAGAGACTCAGAAGACTCCCGCTGCGCACGTCGACCGGATCTCGGTGCTCGCGCGCGGGACCCAGTTGGTGCTCGATGAGTCCTGCCGAACCCACCTCGAGCTGCACAAGACGATGAAAGACGGCGCCCGCGCCGGCTCATTGCTGGGAGTGATGGATCAGACGTCGACGGCCGCCGGCGCACGGAAGTTGAGCCGGTGGATCGCCGCTCCGCTGGCCCAGGTCGCGGCCATCGACGCGCGGCTCGACGCGGTTGCGCTGCTGGTGGGCAAGGCGGTGTGGCGCGAAGAGCTCGCCGCGCTGCTCAAAGAGGTCGCCGATGTCGAACGGCTGTGCGGGCGACTGTCGCTCGCCTCGGGCACACCGCGCGACCTCAAAGGGCTGGGCCGAAGCCTGGTCGCATTGGGCCGGTTGGGCGCTGCTCTCGACCAGCCCCCCACCGCAGTGCCGCAGCTGCTCAAGTCGTTGGCCGGACCGCTGATGAGTGAGCAGCTCGCGACGCTGGGCGCGACCCTCGAGGCGGCGGTGATCGACGAACCCGGGGCGGTGGTCGCCGACGGTGGCTTCATTCGCTCAGGCTATGACAGCGACCTCGACGGCTGCGTGGCGCTCGCCACCTCTGGAAAGGACTACCTCGCGAAGCTCGAGGCCCGAGAACGAACCCGCACCGGCATTGGCAGTCTGAAGGTCCGCTTCAATCGGGTCTTCGGCTACTACCTCGAGGTCACCAAGGCGAACCTCCACCTGGTCCCCAAAGAGTGGACCCGCAAGCAGACGATGGTCGGCGGTGAACGGTACGCGACCGACGAGCTGCGCGAATACGAAGAGAAGGTGCTCTCGGCCGACGAAAAGCGAATCGCGCTCGAACAGAGGTTGTTCGAGCAGCTGCGTGCCCTGGTGATCGCCCGCGCCTTTGCGCTGCGGGCGGCCGCCGATGCCGCCGCCACGCTCGATGTCCTGATTTCCTTCTCGCGGGTCTCGGCGGCCGGCAGGTACGTGCGGCCGACGGTCGACGACAGCCAGGTGCTCCAAATCGAAGGCGGCCGGCACCCGGTCGTCGAGAAGTCGCTGCAGTCGGGTGAGGTGTTCGTTCCCAACGACATTCGGCTCGATCGCGAAGAGGCGCAGGTGCTGATCATCACCGGCCCCAACATGGCGGGCAAGAGCACGGTGATGCGCCAGGTGGCGCTGACGGTGGTGATGGCGCAGTCCGGCTGCTTTGTGCCTGCCCGCACCGCCCGCATCGGCCTGTGCGATCGGGTCTTCACCCGGGTGGGAGCCAGCGACAACCTGGCGCGCGGTCAATCGACCTTCATGGTCGAGATGACCGAGACCGCGCACATTCTTCATCACGCCACCCGGAGCAGCCTGGTGGTGCTCGACGAAATCGGTCGCGGGACCTCGACCTTCGATGGGCTGTCGATCGCGTGGGCGGTCGCCGAGCAGTTGCACGATCGCGTCGGAGCCCGAACTTTGTTTGCCACCCACTACCATGAGCTGACCGACCTCGCCCGCGAGCGGCCCCGAGTGAAAAACTGCTCGATAGCGGTGCGCGAAGTCGGAGGGCGGGTGCTGTTCTTGCGCAAGCTCGTCTCGGGCAGCGCGAGCAAGAGCTATGGCATCGAGGTCGCCCGGCTGGCGGGGTTGCCTCCCGAGGTCGTGGCCCGGGCGCGTGAGCTGCTGCACAACCTCGAGGCCTCTGAGCTCGACGAGACGGGGCACCCCCGGCTGGCACGGAAGGCCACTGTGGCGCCGGCCGAACCGACCGCCCGCGTCGATCGCTCTCAGCTGGGGTTGTTCGGCCCGGTGAGCCCGGTGGTCAGTGGCCCCAACGAAGCGGTGCTCCGAGCCCTGGAAGAATTTTCAACCGACGCGTCAAGCCCCCTCGAGGCACTCAATGCCATCGCCCGCTGGAAGGCGGCGCTGGCGAAGAAGAGCTAGGTTTTCGTCGACAGCATGCGGCTGGCTGTTCCCAACGTCCCTCGCACCGTTTCGCTGCGGCAGGTGCCCGGGGGGCGTCCTGCTGGTGGCAGGGGGGGGCGCTGATCAGCAATCGCGCCGGCGGGTGGCTGTCGAACGAGCGGCAATTTTTGATCGATGCGGTCGAGGTGTCCGGGCAGATCACCCGGGTGGCGCTTCCGGCCCTCGAGGACCGCGAGGGAACGGCGGCCCGGCTGTCTGTCCTCTACGCCTGGCCGGAAGGCTTTTCCCGTTCCGCCGCCGGGGTTGCCACCTCGGGGCTGTTCGCCGAAGGCCTCGGGGCCGGAGCCAGCGTCCCGCTCCTTGTCGACCCCCGGGATCCCGAGCACCCGCGCGAAGCGGGCTACGTGCGCGATCGCGAAGGACTGCACCGCTTCGTTCCCCTGGGTCTGGGCCTGGGGATGCTGCTCGCGCTGGGGTTGTTCGGCTTCGAATTCAAGCGCGCGGTGAGACGTGAGCTCGACCCGCTGCGCAGCGGAATTCTGGTCTGGCTGACTCCCGATGAGCCGCTTCCCCAGACGAAGAGCGAGGGAAGTTTCGCCGCCAGCTGCTATCGGCAAGACGTGAAGGTTTCGGTGCGCGCGCGCGCGCGTCCGGGCCGAGCGCCGGTGCGCAACGGCGAGAAGGTGCTCGCCGTGGTGGTGCCCAGTCAGCCCACCTGGGCGCGCGTCATTGACGAAGATCTGGCCCATGCTCTGGGCTGGTTCATCAACTCGTGAGCTCTTGCGAAAGCTTTCCCTAGAGGTGAACGAAACAGTCGACGGCCACCACGCCCAGGGCTTCGGTGAGCGTGAGCCGGTTGCCGCGCAGCTTTGCGGCCGCCGCGACGTACGGCTTCTTGTCGGCGCTGGTCTCTTCGTCCGGCAACACCACGGCCATCTGCCGCAGTTTCAGATCCCGGGGGGTAGCGACCACCAGCAGCCCCGACTTCGCCTGCAAGTGCGCATCGTCCACCGAGGCCCGAATCCACCCGCGCATCGGGCCTTCGTGCCTGAGCCAATCGACCGTCTGGCCCAGCGAGAGCTCTTTGGCTCCAACGAAGTGAGGAATCTCGCAGTTCATCGCGCGGCTCACGTCCCAAACGAAGATGTAGACGTCGCGGTTGTTGAGCTCCTTGGCCGGGCTCTCGCCGTCGTACGTCACGCCAATCGCGGTCAGCTCGTCATCGTCGTCGGCAAAAAGCCGCGTCGACGTCTTGCCGAGCAAACGTGCCCGCGCCGCTTTGCTCTCGGCTTCGCGTGCACCTTGAAAAGCAGAGCTCAGCTGCGCTTTCTGAAATTCAGTAGGCTGGCGCGGCGCCGATGTTCCTGATCCGGACGCAAAGCCCGGGCGGCTGGCCGTGCACGGCAGGGGCCGGGCCGTCGGGGTGGGGGCGCTCGCAGCAGAATGAATTCCGGTCGAGGTCTTCTTCGTTCCAGCGCTGTCGAGGTCGAGCCCCTGTCCCTTGCCCGTGCTGTTTTCGCGCTCTGGCATGCGGAACCGAATTGTAGGCATCGAGTCGTTTTTTTGCCGCGATGTAAGACGCGTGCTCACATGGCTGAAGCACACCTCTGTAGCGCTCGATGCCAACCAAACTCCTCCCGTCGACTTTTTTGCTGACCCTTTTTGCGTTGGCCGCGCACGCCGGCTCGACGCCCGCTGCCGACGAGGCCTACCAGGACGCCAAGAGCGCCAGCGCAAAGCTGAAGGGGGACGAGGCCCGGCGGAAATTTCGGCACCACTGGCTCAACGTGACCCAGAAGTTCCAGAAGGTCGTAAGCAAGTGGCCGAAGTCGGATCGCGCTCCCGAAGCGCTCTTCAATGTGGCCGAGCTCTCTTCCGAGCTGTCCCGATTTTCGCAAGACCCTGAAGATCTGGCGGCCAGCGAGACGGCCTACCGCAAGCTGACCGAAGGCTGGCCCCACCACAAGCTGGGGGACGATGCGGCGCTGGCCCTGGCCCACCTGCTCGCCGAGCGCCACCACGATTCGGCCGGAGCCCGCGCGGCGATCGAGGCCTCGCTGGAAAATGGAGGCGGCGATCGCAAGACCCAGCTCAATGCGCTGCTCGCCACGCTGCCGAAACCCGCTGCCCGAGCTCCGGCCCCGGTGGCCCGGCCGAGCGTCGCCGACGCGATTGCCCGGGCTGGGCGCAAAGACGACTTCAAGAGCGCTGTACCCCCGCGCAAGCCGGTGAGGATCGCCACCGAGCTCGAAGAGGAAGACCCGTTGATCAAGCCCAGTGCCCACGGGCGCAGGGCGGCGGTCGCGCGGCCCGAGCGTGAAGAGGAAGCGTCTCCACCCGTGGCCGACGAGCCCGGGGGCACCGATGCGGTGATCGAGGGGCTGAAGCTGCCGACGCTTTCGAACCTGCAAGAACGGTTGCGCGATGTTCGAGTCGGCGCTCGGCCTCTGCCGAATTCCGACGCGACCTTGACCCAGCGGCTCAAGCAAGCTGCGCGTGATGGACACAGCGCCGAGTTCACCCTTGCCGAGCAGCTGGGTCTGAAGATGCGCCGGGTGGTGATCGACGCGGGCCATGGCGGGCACGACACCGGAGCCATTGGCCCCACCGGCTTGCTCGAGAAAGACGTGGCGCTGGCGATCGCGCTGCAGGTTGCCAAGAGGCTCGCCGCCGCAGGGCTCGAAGTGG
>JAYVCD010000297.1:0-3553 GCA_043750125.1 Archangiaceae bacterium
TGCTGGGGGTTGAGCAGGCCGTTGACGCCGTCGTGAACGGCCGGCGCCTGGTTCCACGCGTCGAGCGCATTGGCGGCGATCAACGAGCGGGTCGGGCCCGGCGGGAAGCCTGCGGCGCTGAGGGCGCGGTCGACGGAAGGGAAGACCGTCGCGAGGCGGTCGGCCTGGATGCGATCTGCTTCCTGCGGCGTGAGCGCCGCTCCCTTTTCGTGTTGGTACACCTGGTACGAGCCAAAGCCCTTGTTGAGGCGGCCGTTGCCAGGGTCGCCGTGCTGGGTCCACGCGGCGGTCGGCTTTCCGTTCTGATCAATGGTGCCTTCGGCCATTCCGATCGCGCGGTAGATCCCCGTCTGGTTCAGGTTCGGGCTGCGCAGCTGCGCGCCGAAGTCTCCCGACGCACCCGCGACGGCCTTTCGCAGCGCGGCGATCGTCGTCGGCCCCGCGACATCGGGAGCGCCCGAGAGGTTGAGCGCCTGCTTGGCTTTGACCAACGCCGCGGTGCCCATGCTGCCCATCTCGTCGTTGATGGCTCCCGAATAGAAGCCTGCATCGTGGAGCAGCTGTTTCAGCTCCCGCACCTCGGCGCCTTTCGCGCCCGGGCCAATCAAAGAGGAACCAACGGAAGCCGCGCTCTGGGGTCGAATGGAAGTTGGCATCAAACCGATTATCTTCCAGTCAACACGGCCGGTTGCGTTGGTCGTTGGCCAAAGATTTCGTGCGGATTCCCCGCATCTGGCCCGGCTGCGCAAGACGTCGCAATCAGGTTGGGTAGCGAAGGCTCGAAGCGGCGTTTACTCAAGCGCCTCGCTCAACCTTATACAATGGTTGAACAACACGAGGCTTCGGTTCACCCATGGTCGACACTGCGTTTGCGTTCTCCGAACGGGAGGCGCCGGCTCCGGCAGCCGCGGCCCGGGTTCCCTCGATGACAGACGCCCAGCTGGACTCGCTGCCGTTTGGAGTCATCTGTCTGGATCGCAAGGGGACCGTGCTCCGGTACAACCTCTTCGAGTCGCGGCTGGCGCGGCTCGACCGCAGCCAGGTGGTGGGAAAGGACTTCTTACACCGCATCGCCCCCTGCACCGCGACGCCCGAGTTCGAAGGCCGGGTCCGCGCCTTCTTCAATGGCGCGCAGCCGTTCGACCGGTTTCCCTACCTGTTCGATTTCAAGTTCGGCGCCCAGCGGGTGGAGCTCGAGCTGGTGCGGGTGCCGGCGAATGACCGCGTCTATCTGCTGGTGAACCGGCAGCAGCTCGAGGGACCGCGGGCCGGCCTGCCCTCGGGCTTCGCCGCGCCGCTGCAGGAAGAGCTCGCCCCGGGCGAAGACGCGCAGGGCGTGCGCCGCGACGATCTCTCGCGGCGGATTCTGTCGACGGACTTGAGCTTCATCACTGCGCTGCACCAGACGTGGCTGAAGGTCGCTCCGAAAGCCTGGCCCGGCTTCACCCGTGAGTGGGGCTGGCAGTGGGGCCGGCACGCGGTCGTCGAGCTCGAGGCCGCGTTGCTCGAGGAGCAGCTGACCACGCTGCGAGAGCTGAAGATGCGCGAAGCGATGGAACGCGTCGGCCTCTGGGCGTCCGAGCGGGGCCTGGGCCTGCTGCGCTTCGACTTCACCCACGCCCGTCACGGGATCTTCGCGGTGAGAATCGAGCGCAGCGCGTTCGGAGAAGCGGTCGGCCACAGTGAGTCGCCCAGCTGCCACCTGATCGAAGGCCTGCTCGAGGAGGTGTGCGAGCACCTGAGCCAGAAGCTGCTGGCGGTTCGCGAGCTGCGCTGCTGCTCACAGGGCTTCGAGTCCTGCTCTTTCGTGGTGGCGTCCGAGAAGCGGAAGTCCGCGGTCGAGCGCGCGATCGCCGCCGGAGCCGAAGAGCTGCCTGCGATCGTGGAGGCCCTGCGTGCTGCCGCCTGAGCCGGTGGCCGGCCAGGTCAAACCCGTCAGCGAGCTGATCACCGGTCTGATCGACGCGTCGGTGCGGGTGGCGGACTACTTCGATCGCTTCGACTGGGACGCGGCAGCTCCGGACGCCGGCGAGCTGAGCGCCGAAGACTTCCTCAACGCGCTGACCGGCTGACCCCATCAGTGGAGAGGCGGGTCGTCCTCCACGATCTTCCAGCCGAACGTGTGGCTCATGCCGCTGCCGGGCTGGTCGCCTCCAACGTCGACCTCCACCCAGACTGCGTCGCCCGTCACATCGGCGCGCGGCACACACAAGACCGCGTTGCGCTCGACGACGGTGAACACGCCTTTTCTGGGCATGGTGAGGCCGAAGCGCCCGTGGGGACCCCAGCCTGCGAAGACCTTCGCCTGCTCGATCGTCGGAAAGTCCCGCTCGGAGACACTGCCTTCGGTCAGGTTCATCTTCTGCCGTCCGGTCAGCAGCCGGCCGTTGAGAGAAATCTGCCAGTCCGGGACGGCGCGATCGATGGCTGCCGGAGTTCGCACCAGCATGGCGACGCAGATCTCGTCGTCGCCAAAGTGGGTCAGCGTGAGCTCGTCCTGCACCGTGCTGCTCTGCTGGCCTCGCGGCAACCAATCCGTCTCCGAGAGCCGATTGCCGGACATCACCGCGGTGACTCGAGCGCGCGCTGGGTCTCCCAGCTGATCTCTGCGCAGCCACTTCGCGTCCGAGGGCAGGCGACGGCAACCAGTCAGCGCGAGCGCCACACCTACCCAACCCAGAACCCTCATTTTGACCCCCTCCAAGTGGCCGCGCCGCGGCCGGCGGCTACATACGGCAGACGAAGGTCCGAACTTCAGCTGAATCGGTGGGATCCAGGTCGAGCAGTTCCGTCACTGCGTGAGCAGCCAGCGGGTGCGGGGCATCATCTGGGCGTGATGCAGGGCGAGCGCCGCCACGTAGAACGCGAAGTACACCCACTGGCCCAGCGCAGCGAGCGCGGCGGCGCCTCCGAGGAAGACGAGCAGCTCGATGGCGAGGCGGACTGTTCCGGGCACCTTGACCGGCGCCTTTCCCGACCGGCTCGGGTCGCCGACGACCGCAAAGGTTCCCCACAGCCCCGCGGCGACGACCGGCAGCGCGATCGCCAGTGGCCAGCCCGCGACCTCGTAGCCCCACAGCGCGAGCGCCACCTGGGCGGCGATCTCGAGCGAGAAGCGGATCACGAGCTGAAACGCGGGGACCTTCGGGATCTCGTCAGTCATGGGGCGGGGGGCATTGTGGCACCTTCACCGTGGACAAAGTGTCGCTGCCTCGCGCGCGCGGCTGCCAGATTGACGCGCGTGACGCGCGGTTTGAAGCCCTTGTCCTTGAGCGCTGGGGCACGTGGCTTGTACGCACCGAGCGGATGTCGATCGAACACTTCGTCACCCTCGCCCGCGACGCCGGCGCCTCGGATCTGCACCTCGAAGGAGGCATGCCTCCGGCCTTGCGCGTGCGCGGCGAGCTGAAGATGGCCGGAGAGCCGGTGGCGGCGGCGCAGCTGACCGAGATCGCGCGCGAGCTGATCGGCGAAGGGTGGCCGGCGTTCCTCGAGCGGCGGTCGTTCGATCTCGCGCGCGTCATCAGCGGCGTGCGCTGCCGCGTGAACATCC
>JAYVCD010000298.1:0-29284 GCA_043750125.1 Archangiaceae bacterium
AACGAAAGCCGTGTGCGGGAAATCCGCATGCACGGTTTGACTGGAGGTGGGGGAACCCGGATCGCGTGAGCGAAACCGGCGCCCCCATCCACCTATGAAAACTTCCGTTCGGCTGATGTGGCTCACTGGCATCGCCGCACTCGTCGGGTGCAACCCCAGCGTGATCGGCGCTCCGTGCGTGACCGAGGCGAACTGTCCCACCGGCCAGATTTGCGTGGCGGGGTTCTGTGCGTTGGGCACGGGAGGAAGCGGGGGAGGATCCGACGGCGGTTCCGGCGGAGGCAACGATGGGGGCGCGGGCGGTGGGAATTCCCGGGTCGAAGGGCCGGGTTCGTCCTGCTCTGATGGGTTGGACAATGACTCGGACGGGCTGATCGACTGCAAAGACAGCGACTGCGCGACGAAGATCTGCCGCCCGGGTGTCGGCGGGTGCGACGTGGCCGAGGTGTGCACCAACGGAGAATGCCCGCCCGACGAAAAAGCCGCTCCCAACACGGTGTGCCGTCCCGCGGTCGACGGGGGGTGTGACATCGCTGAGCTGTGTGATGGCACGAGTGGCGAGTGCGGGGCCGACGCGGTCGCGGCGACGGGCACCAGCTGCCGGCCCGCGAAGGGTCTGTGCGACCTGGCTGAGTCCTGCAACGGTACGTCTGCCACCTGTCCTGCGGACGCATTTCACCCCGCCACCACGATGTGCCGCGGCGCCTCAGGTGACTGTGACCTGGCCGATTTCTGCTCGGGCACTTCGGAAAATTGTCCGGACTCTTTGAAACCTTCGACCGCGGTGTGCCGTGCTTCTGCGGGTGGCTGCGATCCCGAAGAGCTCTGCAGCGGCAGCTCGGTCGACTGCCCGGCCAACGTCATCTCGCGCCCCACCGTGGTGTGTCGCCCCGGCGCTGGCCCCTGCGACTTCGCCGAGAACTGCGACGGTGTCCGGGTCGATTGTCCGGCCGATGGCTTCCTTGGCCAGGGCACCAGCTGTCGTCCTGCGGCCCCCGGTGGCTGCGATGTGGCCGAAGTGTGCAGCGGCACCAGCGCGGGCTGCCCGGTCGATGGGTTCTTGACCGGAACCGCGTGTCGCGCCAGCGCGGGAGCTTGCGACATTTCCGAGCTGTGCTCCGGCAGCAGCGCGGCCTGTCCGGCCGACGTTTTTGCCGGCAGCTCGGTGGTGTGTCGCGCCTCGACCGGAGCGTGTGATGTCACCGAGAGATGCACCGGGGGCGCGACCTGTCCTGCAGACGTCTCGAGCTGCAACACGAGCCAGTATTGCGACGGCGCCAATGGCTGCGTCCTCAAGAAGCCGCTGAGCAGCGCCTGCACCGGCGCGGCCGAATGCAGCTCGGGATTCTGCGCAGGAGGCGTCTGCTGCAACTCGAGCTGCAATGGGGAATGCGAGGTCTGCTCGGTCCTGGGGGCCTGCAGCTTTCGGCCGCCGAACACCGTGTGCCGGTCTTCCGGCGGGGCGTGTGACCTGGCAGAGAGCTGCTCGGGTGCTTCCCCGACTTGCCCGATCAACCTCTTCGCCCCGTCCTCCGCGGTCTGCCGTTCGAGCGCGGGCTCCTGTGATGTCGCCGAGCAATGCACGGGCCTGGGGCCGGCGTGTCCCACCGACACCCTGCTGGGCGCTTCGACAACCTGTCGCACCAGCGCCGGCCTGTGTGACGTGGCTGAAGTGTGCTCGGGCTCCTCAGCCAGCTGCCCC
The DNA here is from genome assembly GCA_043750125.1 of Archangiaceae bacterium. GTDB lineage: Bacteria > Myxococcota > Myxococcia > Myxococcales > Myxococcaceae > JAGSPQ01. The sequence continues at coordinate 1,703 of JAYVCD010000298.1, forward strand.
AGCGACGTGGGCAGCCCGCCCGGAACGGTCTGTCGGGTCTCGGCGGGCTCTTGCGATGTCCCGGAGGCTTGCGTTGCGAACAACCCCAACTGTCCGAACGATGGTTTCCAGGCGGCGAGCACTCCGTGCGGCCTGCCCAGCTGCAACAACGGCTCGTTTACTCCCGGGCCGGCGTGCGTGGGCAGCTCGAACACCTGCCAGATGTTCACCACCTCGAGCTGCAATGGTTTTCAGTGCAATCCGATGGGGACGGCGTGCCTGAACACCTGCGTCGCCAATACCGACTGTCTCTCGACCCACTTCTGCCAGGGCAACGGCTGCGTCCCCAAGCTGGCGGACGGGGCCAACTGCATGAACAGTGGTGACTGCGTCAGTGGCAGCTGCCTGCAGGGGTTTGCTGATACCGACAACGACGGCTTTGGCAATGCGGCCGCCCCGGCGAAGTTCTGTGGCGCGCTTCCAATCTCGCCGGTGAAGTACGTCGCGAACGCCACCGACTGCTGCGACACGGACGTCGATGTGCGGCCCAATCAGACCGTGTTCTTTGCGACTCCGGTGCCGGGGGCCTGCTCGAGCCGAGGCTTCGACTACAACTGCAGTGGCATTACCGAGCATCAGTTCGGGGTCAACGGCTGTGGGGGCGGCACTTGCAGCCCGACGATCGTCTCGTGCACATCTACCTCGGGGTGGAGCACGAGCAGCCCCCCCGGCTGCGGAGTCACCGGCTCGCTGCGGACCTGTTTCTTCGGAAATTTCGTCTGCGGCGGAGGCGAGCTGATCAACGGCTGCAACGGGGTGATGACCAACGCCACCGTCGACAAGTGCCGCTGAAGTTGATCGACACCCCGTACGGGCCCCTTCATGCCGAAAGGGAATGACCCTTCGTCTCCCCACCCTCTCACGGTGTGGAGGCCGGGTTGGATATCCATGGGGCATGACCCATTCACTCTTTCGAAGCGTCCGTTGCAGCCCCTCTTTCGAGGCTCGGCTTTGGTTCGCAGTGCCGGCCACTGCGGCCTTCGCGCTGCTGCTGGCATTCGCCGCTTTTCAGCGCCTCAACCTGCTGTAGCCATCGAAGCGAATGCAGGCCGGGCGCGCAGCTTCGCTCCATTCGCTGCGGCGGGGATCTTCGGGGCCCGGCCGCCGGCGAAGTGCGTCGAAATGCGGTCATCCCAGTACTGAATTCCCGCCGCATTTAGAAACTTCACGAAATGCTCGGGGGCCTTCAACGCCATCGCTCTGACGCGAGACCGGCGACTGCCGTCAGGTGCGGCCGTGGGGCGACTTATGGCGGCAGCAGTCCGGGCTGAAGCGGAAGGGCGTGGGCAAAAAACGCGACCAGGGCGCGGACTTTCGGGGGCGCCGCTTTGCCACCCAGGTAGACGGCCGAAACAGCGATCGGCTCGGGCGCGACGCCGGGAAGAACTTCAATCAGCTGTCCCCTGGAAATTTCGTTTTCGACGAGGTAGCGCGGCAGTCGACCCAGCCCGGCCGAGAGCAACACGGCATTCTTCAGCGCTCCGGAATTGGTGACCGAGAGCCAGCTGCGGGTCTTGAAGCAGAAGGTGCCGCGTCCCGAAAGTCCGTTCCAGCTGCTGCAGCCGCTTGCTCACGGTGGGCTGGGTGAGCCGGCGCTCGCGAGCGACCGAGGACAAGCTGCGGGTCTCGACGATGCGAGCGAACATCTGAAGAAGTTCGAAGTTCGACGTCAATGCCATTGCGACGCAAGCCCTCAAGGTGATGGCCCGGCCCAACAGCCGCAGCGCGACAATCCGGGGTGGGTTTTCACCGAGACGCTCGAGTCCCCCGACGCTGCCTGTCTAACGGGACGCGTGGTGCTGAACGGTCTTGTCGACCAGGATCAAGAAGGCGCGAATCGACTTGTCGAGGTGTGGAATCGGAGTGTCCTCGATGCGGGTATGCGACACGCCCGGCGAGCTTTGCGCAAAGACCATGGCGGTCGGAACCACCGCGGCCATCTCGGCAGCATCGTGGAGGGGACCGGATGGAATCTCGGGCGCGCTGCCCGTCACTTTTCGAACCGCCTGGCTGACGAACCGGGTGAGTGTCGGGTCGAAGATGCGCGGAGTGATCCGCAAGAGCGGACTCCACGCGACCGTCACCCGGTGCTTCTTTGCCGCGGCGACGGACGCCTTTTGGGCTCCGGTGAGCATCTTGGCCAGCACCTTCGCGTCGAGCGCACGAAGGTCGATCGACACTTCGGCGCGACCGGGAACGGCGGTGACGAAGTTGGGTTCTACCTTGACGACTCCGCAGGTGGCGACGACCCGGGTGCGCGGGGTCTTTCCCGACAGCTGCACCGCCACGTCCTGCGCGCCCAGCGCGAACTGCGCGGCAGCGAGGAACGCGTCCTGGCGCAAGTGCAGCGGCGCGGCGCCCGAGTGGGCGGTCTGCCCGGTGAACTTCAGGTGGTAGCGCTCGACCCCCATGGTGCCGAGCACGACTCCCACTGCTTTGTTCATCGACTGCAGCACCGGCCCCTGCTCGATGTGCAGCTCGAGGTAGGCCTCAGCCTCGAGCGCGTCGAAGTACTTTTTCGCGGTCTTCATTCCCTCGAGGGTGATTCCATTCTCTTTGAGGGCATCGGGGAGCTTGGCGCCATTGCGATCCGTCAAGTGGGCGAGCTCTTTGTGGGGATCCAGCGCGCCGGCCGAAGCTGCCGACCCGGTGAGACTGCGGCCGAAGCGCGCGCCTTCTTCATCGGCCCAATCGACCAGGTGCAATGTCAGGGGAGGGCGCGTGCCGGTGGCTGCGTACCTGCGCAGGACTTCCAGACCGGCGAGGACTCCGAGGCAGCCGTCCAGCCAGCCTCCGCCGGGCACCGAGTCGAGATGACTGCCGAGCACGATGCTCTTCTTCGAGTCGCCGGGAAGGGTGACCCAGAGGTTGCCGGCGCCGTCGCGCGACGTGACCAGGCCCAGCTCTGTTTTCAGTTTCGCGGAGAACCAATCGCGCGCCTTGCGCCAGGTGGGGCCCCACGCCACCCGCTGGGCCCCGCGCTCGTCTTCGGTCAGCGCGCGCAGCTGTTTGAGATCGGCAATGACGCGCTTGGAGGAAGCAGGGGGCAGTGGACGCATGGGGTCGGCCGATTACCACCGACGCCGTTCTCGTGGCGACCGGGTGCTTCTCAAATGCGTTGCGAGGTCATGACAATCCTTGAGCGGGCGCCGAGGCACTGACCGCCCCGACCCAAACGTTGTCCGAATGGGCCGCGGGGGCCTTCAGGCCGTCGGAACCGGGCGCGCCGCCGCTGCGGACAAAGCCCGCTGCTTGCCGCGCAGCACAAAAACGTTGCCGAGCAGCACGAGCATCATTCCGGACAGCGCGAGGGCCGACCACCGATAGCCCTCGAACACGGTGGACGTGGCCATCGCCAGAACCGGAATGACTGCGGCGGTGTAACCCGCCCGGCCGGCTCCGATGCGTCGAAGCAGAGTCAGAAAGCCGACGAAAGCGACCACCGACCCGAACAGCACCAGGTAGGTCAATGAGAGGACGTAGGGCAGCGAAGCGTCGAACGTGAAGGGCAGGCCCCGCAGCACGCAGTAGATCGCGACTGCAATCGACGCATAGAACATCGCCCACGCCGTGCTCGGAGCGACCCCCACCTCGCGCGCGTACACCCGTTCAGACCAGAGGTTTCCGGCCGACGCGGTGATCGTCGCGAGCGTGGCGAGCCCCACTCCCCACAGCTGGTCCGTCGACCCGCGCACGTGGGAAACCTCGGGCCAGAACACCAGCGTCACGCCCGCGATGCCGATCACCGCACCGAGCAGGATCGAGGGCGGAAGCGAGCGTCGAAAGAAGATCCGCGCCCCGATCAGGTTCCACGCGACGATCAGTACGAAGATCACCGCCACCAGGCCCGAGGTCAGGTGCCCTTCGCTCAGGTAGACGAGCACGTAGTTCAGCGCGTACTGCAGCAAGCCCAGCAGGACGAGGCTCGCGTGGGTTCGGGCATCGAAGCGCAGCGAGATTCCGCGCACCCGGCACCAGGCGAAGAGCACGAGCGACGCCAGTCCGAAGCGATAGACGACCGAGACTTCAGGCGCGACGATTCCCAGCTGAAATTTGATGGTGAGCCAGGTGGTGCCCCAGATGAACGAGGGCACCAGAAACAGCAGCCACGTCGGCAACGGTGCGGGCCCCTTCACTTCGAGATCTGCACCCATGGGCGGGGACTGCTAGCCGATTGATCGCAGAATCTCCACGGTCCACCGCGGCGGTTGAGTCTGTCCGTGCCTCGGCCGGTCGGTTCCCGATGGTTTGTGGCAAGCCCCTTGGCAGTGCGCGGCCTTTCCGACGAAGTGACCGCCTCTTGTTTTTTCGCCGCCGGACCTCGGTCTGTGGCGTAAGCTTCGGTGATTCGTCGACTTATTGCCGCATCCGAGGCCCGAACGCCGTGAACATTGACGACGACGACGACGACGACGAAGGCGGGCTGACGACGAACATCGCCGTTCCGATTCCCATGGCCCGGGGCGGCGCCGGCAAGGCAGGCTACCTGCTGGTCGTGAGCAGCAACGCGGCCGGAATCGGCGGTAAGATGTTCAAGCTCACCGGCTCGCACATGACCCTCGGGCGTGCGATCGACGTCCAGATCCGGATCGACGACGAAGGGGTCTCGCGCAAGCACGTCACCTTCGTCGCGACCACTCCAGGGTGCTTTCGTCTCGAAGATCTGGGCTCGCGCAACGGCACCTTCGTGAACGGGGAACGGGTGGTCACCGCCGAGCTCCATGACGGAGACAAGGTCTCAGTCGGCTCGACCGCGGTCCTGCTGTTTTCGCTTCAGGACGAGGCGGAAGAACAATTTACCGCCCGGATGTTCGAGGCCGCGACGTACGACGGGCTCACCCGGCTGTTGAACAAGAGCTACTTCAATACTGAGTTCGAAAAAGAGATTTCCTACTCGGCGCGGTACCGTGCGCCGTTGTCGCTGATGATGATGGACGTAGATCACTTCAAGCGAATCAACGACACCTACGGGCACCCGGTCGGAGATCAGGTGTTGACCCGCCTGGCCACCCGCTTGAGCCAGCTCATTCGCAAAGAAGACGTGGTCGCCCGCTACGGAGGCGAAGAGTTCGTCTCGCTGCTGCGTCAGGCAGATCTGGAATCAGGCCGAATCTGCGGAGAACGTTGTCGCGCCGGAATGGAAGCGCTCGCCATCAAAGCCGGGAAGGCGACGATCAACTTCACGATCAGCATCGGGATCATCACCTTGCTCCCGGGCCAATCGGCCAGTCGAGACGCGATGGTCGCCCGAGCGGACGCCAACCTCTACGAGGCGAAGAATGGGGGCCGAAATCGCGTCGTGGCCAGCATCTACAAGCCCTGAGCTGCTGAGCCTTTCTTGAACGCCTTGCTGTCGCTGTGGACCTGGGTCGAGATCGCCGGGGTGGCGGTCGTCGCTTTCGTGCTCCAGGTTCTCGCGGCGCTGGTCACCGTACCCTTCGACCGGCGGCGATGGTTGGCCGCGTGGATCATCCACTCGGCGGGAGTGGTCGCCACCCGGCTCTCTCCGTTCTTCGATTTCGCCGTCCACGGGCAGCCCCCGCTTCAGCTGGCGCGGCGGACGGTGATCGTCTCGAACCACGAGTCGCACTGTGACCCCTTCTTGATCGCCCACCTGCCCTGGCAAATGAGATTTCTCGCCAAGGCCTCGCTGTTCCAGATTCCGTTCATCGGGTGGGGGCTGTGGGTTGCGGGGGACATCAAGGTCAGGCGGGGCACGGCCGAGTCGGTCGAGGAAGCGATGCGCGAATGCGCGTGGTGGCTGGACCAGGGAACGCCGGTGATGATTTTTCCCGAGGGGACACGGTCCCAAACCGGCGAGCTGTTGACGTTCAAGGACGGGGCTTTTCGATTGGCGATCGAAAGCAGCGCCGACGTGCTGCCCATCGGTCTGCGCGGAACGCGAACGGCGATGCCCAACCACACCTGGCGGTTTGGGTTCGCCCGGGCCCGCGTCGTCGTCGGCACCCCGATCGTGACGAAGGGGATGACCCTCGACGACGTCGAACGACTCAAGACGATGGCGCGCGATCAGATTGAGGCGCTTCGCAACCAGCTCACCGCGCAGGTCGCTGGCCTCAGCTGAGGCCTTGAAGCGTCAGGGGCTGGAACGTTGCGCCGCCGGGCCGCTACGCGTTGCGGTGCCTGTTCCGGTCGGGTCAGCTCTGCGGAATCTCGACAGAAAAGGGTGGCGCAAAGATTGCTCAAGGCGCCGGGATGGCTCTCTTCCTTCGCCGAACCGCAATGCCCCTGTCGAACGCATTCCTCTTCTGCCTGCTGTCCTGGGTCAGCCTGGGCTGCGGAATTGAGCTCTCGAGCCCGGTCGCGGCCGACCCGAGCCCCCACACCGCAGCACTCAACTGTGGCGAGCTGGGGCCGGGAGCGCGGCTGACTCCAGGCGAGCAGCTGAAGTCCTGCGGAGGAAGGACCCTGCTCGCGATGCAGGGAGATGGAAATCTGGTGGTCTACAGCGCGGGGGGAAAGGCACTGTGGAGCTCTGGGACGCAGAACCACCCGGGCTCGAAGCTCGCCGTGCAGGACGATGGAAACGTGGTGGTCTATTCCCCCGGAGGGCAGGCGCTGTGGTGGAGCGGAAATACTCCCGCCCATGCGCCTTGCGGCCTCGATGCGGCAATGAATCTGACCGTGGGCCAGACGGTGAAGTCCTGCAATCAGCAGTTCGGGCTGGTGATGCAGGACGACGGGAACCTCGTCCTCTACGGGAACCAGGGCAACGCGGTGTGGGCGAGCGGGACCCACGGGAATCCCGGGTCGGCGAGCCGCGGCTTCTGGAGTCGGCAGCTGACCGGGTCGGCCTTCGCGCAGCCTCGAGAACGCGAGCGCCACGGGTCCGGCGAGGTATTGGGCGCGCACACTGTCCTCGGCGCAAATGACCTGCACCGCGATCATCGCGTAGGGCGCGGCCAGGTTTTTCGATGGGCGAAAATTCTTCCGGTAGAGCGCGAGGGCGGGAAGGGTGTTCTCGGCTGGCGATGCCCGGCATGTTGTGGTGCTCGGCGAGCCAGAAGCGCTTGAAGTCCAGGCGCTCGACGTGGCGGGCGAGCTCGATGGTGCCCAGCAACGCCTCGCGCGCGTTGGACCCGGTGCCGATGCTCGCAACTTCGAGTACGGAAAGTGGAACGCGTCGCAGTGAAGTCACGCCGCCATCCATAGCCTCGCGCGCCTCGCAGCGCTCAGCTACCGGCAAGCTTCAGCGCGGCGCGCCGCCCTGATTTACGTCTCCCCGCGCGAGGACCCAACCGTGCCGGGGCAGCGCGGCATTCGGAACGTCGAAGGCATAGACCCCTCCGGTCGCGTTCTGATGCTGCGCGCTGATGAACAGTCGGCCGCCCTGCAGCACCATTCCGGTCGGCCCATAGACGATGTTGCGGTCGAGCAGCAGGGGGCAGACGTCGGCCCGGTGACCGGTGGCATCGACGTGGGTCAGCGCCCACTGCTCGGTCAGATCAATCATCAGCACCGAGCCGTCATCGAGCAACGCGATGACTTCAGCGGGGTCGGCAATGGGCTCGTAGATGCCGCGAGGGTCGGACCACTTCACCTGGCGGGTGGCCGGGTCAATCGCTCGCAGCCCCGCGTATTGCCCCACTTCGAAGAGCGCGAGCGTCGGGGTGACCAACCAGGATCCTTGCAGGTATTTGAGGTCCGAAAAGTTGAAGACCTGCGCCTCGCCGGCGGCGATGGGGGGCCCGGCCACCGCCTGGCCCGTCTGGGTGTCGAGCGTGTCGCCATGACCCAGGTAGAGGCGGCCTCCAAAAGCAGCCGAGGGAGCAGAGGGTCCCTTTCCACTCACCGGGGTCTGCCAGCGCAAAGCGCCGAGGCGATTGCGCGACTCGACCTTCGAAGCGGGGCCAGAGCTCAGCGAGTAGAAGTTGCCATGCTCGTCGGCCACCAGGCTGCTGGTGATTCCTGCGCTCAAATGTTTCCACAGCCGGGTGCCGGTCGCGAGGTCGAAGGCCACCAGCGCGGTGCCACTGGGCGAACCGACGCCTCCCATTTCGGGCGGGTAGAGTAAAAATTCGGCCACCGCGGTTCCGCTTCCGAGGTTCACCATCGCGATCAGAAAGCTCGAGATCGCCGGTCGGACCTCGGCGGCGGCGAAGTAGTCGCCAATCACCGCGTGGCTCCAGACGGACGCACCGCTGGAAAGGCGCCAGGCTCCGAGCGTTCCTCCAGATTGTGCGGTCACCACGATTCCAGTCGGGTCGTCGACGAACAGGGGCATTCGACCGGTCGGATTCCAGGTGCTCAGCGGGCTGCGAAAGCGGGGCGCGCCATCGCGGGTCACCGAGACCAGCTCTCGGGTGTTCACCGGGCCGTAGACGCTCTCAGTCCAGTAGAGGTTTCCGGGGGCGTCGAGCGCGAGGGTCGAGTTGAGCTGGTGGTTGGGGGCCGTCTGGTAGGACCACCGGGCGGGCAGCGCGAGCGTTGCGTTGTCGCAGTGCCCGGCGTGGCATTGCCCATTGCCGCACAGCGAATCGCAAGCGGTCCCTTCCGGAGGCACCGCGCTCACACATGCGCCGGCCAGACAGATGCGAGCCGCAGTGCAGTCTCGGGGCCCGCACGAGGTGCCGTCGTCCGCCGGGTGGGTCACACAGCCGCTCGCCTCGCAGCTCGCGATTTGGCAGGGGTCCAGGGGGGCCAGGCAGCTCAGGTGCTGGCATCCGGTCAGACCGCATGCGTCGGTCGTGCACGCGTTGCCGTCATCGCACGAGAGCACTTCGCCCTTGCACAGCCCGTTCTGGCATTGGGCGTTGCTCAGACAGGCGTCGGTGCAGGCGGTTCCGTTCGCAAGCGGGGCGTCGACGCAGCCCCGAATGGGATCCAGGCGCGTGCCGACGCAGGCCGACGAGGCGACGCAGGTCGCGACGCCCTGAAGCGAGACCAGGGTTTGAAAGGTGCTCGAGACGAGCTTCAGCTGTGAGGGTTGGGGTCCTCCGGTCAGGGGAGAGAACCGCACGTCGACGGTGAGCTGCTGCCCGTCCTCGAGGGAGAGGGTCTGGGGTTCGACCGAATAAGGGGGCGAGGCTTCGAGCACGAGGACGAGCTTTCCGCCGGACTGGTTGGTGACCTGCAGCGGCGCGGTCACGCTGGCTCCGGGACTCACCGCGGCGAAGGTCAGCGGGTCGGGAGTCGCCTTCAGTTCCCCCCGAGCCGCCACGAGCCGATCGCCCGAGCAGGCCCAGTTCATCAGCGCTGCGATCATCAGGAGCTTCCGGTTCATCTCTGGCGCGCTAGCAAAACGCGGACCGAATCAAGGCCCGCTTCAACCTCACGCAATTGGGCGCTTCGGTCGAAGGGGGCGACACTTTTCTGTGCGTGCGCGTCTGGGGAAGCACAGGAAGTTGGCGCTCAGGGCTTGCCGCTGCAGGCCTGAATGAACTGGAGCCTTCCCGCGCCGAGCACCTCACCCTCTCCACCATCGGGGCTGGGCATCGGCTGTCCGCCGTCGGGCAGATCGAACCTGGCGTCTTCCAGCGCGGGGCCGGCATCGGGAAGTTGGCCTGCATCCGAACCGGTGCCTGCGTCGCGCGGGATTCCAGCATCAACCCGGGTGCCCGCGTCGGGTCGGGTTCCGGCGTCGGGTCGGGTTTGAATCGGAATAGGTCATTCCGTCGCGGGCGCGGGTGATCGCGTACTTCTGGCCGCTGGCTTTCACCGAGGCCCAGTTGATGGTGCCCTGATAGTACGAGACATCAATGCCTGGCACCGTCGAAGCACCGGGGCACACGACGAGCGACGACTCGACCGCTCCGAGGCAAAGCTCTTCGGCCGGAGTCGGCGCGCCGCACGAAATGATCAAAGTGGCGAGCGCGCAGCCGAGTACTTTCTTCATGGTGAACAGAGTCGGGACTCGAGGGTCGAGCCGTCAACGTGTGCACAGCAGGTTGCGTCACTGGAGGGAGACGTTGGCGTGGCTGGCGCTGGCGACCGTGTGGGTCGGGGGCACCTGTTGGGCGCAGACCACCGTGACCGCGAATCGGCTATCTCCGGATCGGACGCAGGATCGGGTGTTTTCCGGCAGTCGCTTCTGGCTGCTCGATCCGGGGCAGTACGAGGTCGAGGTCTGGGTCAGCGACAAGTTCAAGCGCGACCACAGCGACGAAGGACTCCTGCAGGTCGAAATCGAGATCGGACTCGCGCCCCACCTGCAGCTCGACCTGTACCAGAACTTCAATTTTGGCTCAGGAGGCTTTGCGATCGAGGGCAACCAGCTCGAGCTGAGGATCGCGTTTGGTCGCGAGTACAACCAGGTTCCCCTCAACCCGGTGCTGTACCTCGAGTGGCATCCACGCAAGTCAGCTCAAGATCGCGCAGAGGTGCGATTGCTGGTGGGTGGAGATCTGGGGTCGCGGCTGATCGGGTCCGCCAACCTGTTTTTCGAAGGCAACATCGACGGGTACAACACCCCCGGAACCGAGGGCGCAGATCTCGAGGCAGGAGCGACCGCCGCCCTCAGTGCCTGCATCGTCGAAGACGTCTTTCGCATCGGAGCAGAATTGAAGATTGGCGCCGATGAGCATGGCGGCCCCAGCTTCCAGCCGATGCTGCTCGTCGGCCCCAACGTCCTGCTCAAAACGAAGCGCCTGGGTTTGAAGCTGACCGCGACGCTGCTGATCGGCTTGATGCCGAAGGACCCCAGGCTTCAGCCGTTCATCATCGCCGGGTGGCAGTTCTGAGCTGCGCCGGTGGGCCGCCCGCGGTCAGGGAAGCTCTACTCCGAGAGGTTGGCGCTCCAATAGTTCCAGCGCGCGCTCGACCTTGGCGTGCAAACGAACCTGGTCGATTCCCACTGCGCCGGCCACGATCGCATCATCGAAGCTCTCGGCGGCATTCTCGAGTTGGCCCATCGACATCAACGCATCGCCGATTCGTTCGAGGCTGAGCACTTCGGACTTGGGGTGCTGCTCGGCGATGGTCTGGTAGCCCTCAATGGCCTCGGGGATCATGCCGAGGTCCACCAGCTTCTGGGCTGCCTGAAACTTGGCCTCGACATCCTTGCCGAGCAGCGCCGCAGCCAGCGCGTCAACAAGCCTGCTTTCCTCGGCCGCCTGGGATTCCCTTCCACCAGCCCCCTCGAACCCGTCGGCCGCGCGTTGACGCGGCAGCGACGAGCCCTGGTCGAAGCCGTCCTTGACGTTTGCCATGGCTCGAGCGACTAGCGCCTGAATTCCCAGTGCCACGGCTCGATCGGGACAGTGCGCTTGAAGCCGAACTGGGCGGCATGCGCGTGCAGCCACTTGTAGGCCTTCGAACGGGTGCTTCCGACCGCCACGTCGACCGCGATGCCTTTTTCGTGATTCGAGCGGCCGGGCCGCGCCGCGAGGTTGCCCCGTCCCTGCCGATAGAGCTTGTACAGACGCGCCTGCTGCGCAGTCGATCGGTATGCGCTGACAGGCTGGAGGTTCACACCCGCCTTTCGCGCGCTCGCGTACATTCGGGTGTAGCTCGCTGCAGCGTCGCTGCGCATCATCATGCCGCCTGGAATTCGGCCCAGGTGGAGTGCCCCTGCAGACTGAGACGCGCGGCGGACGCTGACGTGAGGCCGATGGACAGTGGTCATGGTGGGTATTGTCCGTCCGACCCCGGCCGGGTTGACGGGTGTTTTTGCCAACCCCTGTTACAGAGTCCGGGATTTTCGATGCGAAGTACCGCGCCTGCCGCAGTGACCTGATTTGCTGCAGCATGGGTACCCGCCGGACCAACTTCGTTGCGCCTGCCGCGGTGCGATGACAGAAGCGGGCGCGTGATGAAGACCGCGTCCCTGACCGCTTCGCTGCTGATGTTCGCTCTCGGCTGTGGCTCGCCTCTGGTGAAGGCGCTGGAAGATGGGGGACAGGGTGCGGTCATCGACGCAGGGAACGCCGACGCCGGGCCCACTGCCGACGCCGGGCCCACTGCCGACGCCGGGTCCATCGCCGACGGCGGGCCCATTGCCGATTCTGGTCAGCCCCCACGACGTTGGCCCGACCCGCCCGCGACGTACACCCACGACGTAGACGTGAACCTTGCCGCCGTGCTCGAGACCGAGGCCCTGCGCGGTGCCTGCGACGCCGTTGACGCAGGAACGGCCGACGAGGCCACTGGCCTTCGATGCGGAAAATGGATGTTCTTCTACGAGACGTTCGGCACGGTCGGAGTCCCCGTCGGGCTGCTCGAGTTCGCCCAGAAGCACTACGTCGATTTCTACGGCCCCGGGTTCTCGCAGCTCGGGTTCATCGCGGATCCCGCCAACGCGAAGGGAATGCCGATCGGTTTGGCCCCGACTACGGGCAAGGTGGGCTCGATCGTCACCCGCGCCTTCACCTGCGCGTCGTGTCATTTTGGTCAGCTGCCCGACGGGCGGTTCGCGGTGGGCTACGGCAACGCCAACCTCGACTACGGCACGTTCGTCGCTTCGCTCGGCGCTCCGCTTTCGCTGAGCCTCAACGCCAATGATCCGAAGGTCGCGCCCGCTTTGCGGATGCGTTTGGCGAGCGCGGTGGCGGCGGCGAAGCTGAAGCCCGGCTACACGGTCGAGGCCGGGTTGCTTGGGCTGTCACTGCTGGGCGCAGGCAACACCGGCAGCGTCACAGTCGAAGAGCAGGAACGCTTCCTCGGATTGAAGCTGGGCACGATGGACTTCCTGACCAAGCCGTTGATCGACGACGGGGTCTGGACTGTGAGTCGGCTCATCTCGCTGTGGAACCTGCCCGACGACGGCCAGCGGTCGGCCGCGAAGATGCCGCACGAGATGCTCTCGTGGAACGGCGGCGTAAAACGCACGATGGATTTCCTCAAGGGGTTCGTGGCGATTGGAGTCGGCACCCCGTGGACCGAACAGCGACTGCTGCCCCTCGAGCTGTACCTGCGCACCTTGCGGGCACCCGCACCGCTTACGGCCGCTGAAGAAATCGAGACCGGGGCCCGGCTCTTCGTCGACAAGGGCTGCCTGGGCTGTCACTCCGGACCCAGCGGCGAAGGGACGCGGGTATTTACATTCGCCGAGATGGGCACCGATGACGCGTACGCCAACATCTACAACCCCGGGCCCAACGGAGCTCCCTGCTGCGGCCTGGGCACCGACCCGTCGAACGTCACCCGGGGGGTGAAGGCGCCCCGGATGGCGGGCCTGTTTGCCTCGCGTAGACTGCTCCACAACGGCAGCGTTTCCGGGCTCGAAGAGCTGTTCTGTCTTTTGCCCCGCGACCCCACGCCGATGCTGGCGCAGACGTCCCAGGGTCACCGCATGACTTGCGAGGCATTGAGCGCGGGAGAAAAGCAGGCGCTGATTCGATATCTCCGCGCGCTGTAACTCTTCTTCGTGGTGACTTCCGTCGGTTGCTTCATTGAGCCAGTCGCACAGGCCCAAGTCACCTTGAACGTCGTTTCTCTCCCATTGGGAATGATCGATTTGCTCGAGAGGTCGACACCAGACCCTCGAAGCACCCACCACCGGGAGACACTGTGAACGACGCGCATGACGCGGGGCTGGCCCATGACTTGAAGATCCTCAACGCGCTGGCCGGACGGCGGCAGGTGCTGCGGTGGATGGCGGGAGCGAGCCTCCTTCCGTTGATCGGCTGCGGCGCGGCCAGTACTGGGGGCACGCTGATCACCGCCACCGACGGCGGGACCTGCGCGACGATTCCCGAAGAGACGCAGGGGCCCTTCCCCGGCGATGGCTCGAACGGCGCGAAAGCACTGGCGCTGAGCGGAATCGTCCGCAGCGACATTCGCACCAGCCTCGGCTCGGCGACCGGCACGGCGGAAGGGATTCCGCTGACGGTGAAGCTGACGCTCGTGAACACCAACGGCGGTTGCGCGCTGCTGTCGGGATACGCGGTGTACGTCTGGCACTGCAACCGCGACGGGAAATATTCGATGTACGATCTGACCGACCAGAACTACCTGCGCGGAGTGCAGGAGACCGACGCGAACGGGCAGGTCACGTTCCTCACCTCTTTCCCCGGGTGCTACTCGGGCCGGATGCCGCACATCCACTTCGAGATCTACCCCAGCGCAGCGAAGGCCACGTCGTCGGCCAACAAGCTCAACACCTCGCAGCTCGCGCTGCCGACCGACATCTGCAACGCCGTCTATGCGACGACGGGCTACGGCGCGAGCGTGACTGCGCTGGCCTCGACGAGCTTCGCCAAGGACATGGTGTTCAGCGACGGCACGGGGCAGCAGCTCACCCGCGTGACCGGAAGTGTGGCCGACGGGTACGTGGCCAGCCTGATTGTCGGCGTCGGCGCCTAGAGCCGCAGCTCACCCCTGCAAGCGTCAGTGGGCGCGCGGGCCGGAAGTCCTCCCGTCGCTCGAACTGCAGCAGTGCACGAGCTGCAGGGTGGGCGAAACACTTGCACGGCGGGAAGCACTTGAGCGCGCGCCGTATTCCGCGAGCGAAGGCGCGATCCTTGCGGGTGCCTGCCTATTGGCCATGCGACGTCCGGCATAGAGGCAGCGTCAGCCTGGTTCGGGCTCCTACGTTGAACTGCGGGAACCTTCGATCGCGATGCAAAGGGAAAGGCGCAAGCCAGAGAGTCAAAGCGAATGGGGGAACGCTGCAACTGAACGAGGCTCGGAACGTCAGGGGTCGGGTGTAAGTACGCGTCAGGATCTTCCATGCCGGCCCTACGAGTTTTCCCAGATGCAGACCGGGTCGAGCAGGCCTTGCTCGAGGCGGCCTCGGCGCACGCGTTCGTCGATGCGACGGGCTACGTGTCGATCGCCTGGCTGGTCGAAGCGTGCGAGCCGGCGCGGTGGTTGAAGAAGAGTCCCGTCGACCCGTTGGGCGCGCGGTTGTTGATGGCCACCGCCGCCCGCGCGCTGGGGCCCGATGCGTTCGGGGACTATGCGCGCGAGCCGGCGTTCGCCCGGTCCGCGTGGGACCTCGTGCAGCAGCTGAAGCTCCAGGACACCGGGCCTTTGGATCTCGAAGGCGCGATTGCCGCTCTGGGCCAGGCCCCTCATCTGCGGCTCGACTGCCTGCTGCGGCTGTGGTGCGAGTACGAACGGCGGCTGGCCGAGCAGCACCTGGCCGATCGCGGCGACCTGTTGCGGGCGGCGGCCGATCGCCTTTCCAAAGAGCTGCCCCCGCGGCTACAGCACTTCACCCAGGTCGAGGTGCACCACCTTCACGATCTTCCGCCCGCCCGCGCTCGACTGCTGCAGGCGCTGGCGACCACCTGCCACGCGCGAAAGTTGCCGGTGAAGGTGACCTTGCCGGCGGCGAACAATCCGCAAATCGACGTGTTGGTAAACGAGGCCTTCGCTGGAATGGAAAAGGCGTGGCAAGGGCTCGATGTCGATGCCTGGCCCGAAGTCCCCAACGCGCCGCTGGCGTGGATTGGGGGAACGCTGTTCGCAGACAGCCTTCCGCCGCAGACCGCTCCCAACCTTCACGCCTTCAGCGCCGCGACTCCGCGCGACGAGGCCCGGCAAATCGCCCACCAGGTCCGCGCACTGCTGGACCGCGGTACGGCTCCGGAGCAGGTGGCGATCGTCTTTCGCGACCTGGGCGATGACGCTGAAGCGATCGTCGAGGCCCTCGAAGAGGTGGGGGTTCCCGCTCGGGTGCGGCTGGGGATGCCGCTGGGAGCGACCGCTCCAGGTCGCCTCGCCCTCTTGCTTCCCCAGCTCGTCGAAGACGGCTTTCCCGTCGGCGGGGTGCTGGCCGTGCTCGAGAGCCGCTACGCGCCGAAGGTCTCACGGCATGCACCCGACGCTGCGCACTGGTTCGGATTTGCCGGGTTGCGCGATGACGTGTTGGGCGCAGAAGGCCGGCGCGGCGCCTACGAGGTCCGGCTGGGGGCGCTGGCCGACCGGCTCAAAGATCAGGACGCGAAGGAAGTTCGCAAGCTGGCCGATCGCGTGGCCCTGTTAATCCAATCGGGGAAGTTGCTGCGCGAATCGGCGACCGCACTCGAGTTCCTTTCCGGCTGGCAGAAGATGCTCGAGGTTCTCGGGCTCTCAGAAGGGCTGCAGGGGCAGGAATCGCGCGACTCGGAAGGCACCGCGCTCGGACGCGCCGTCGAGCGTGCGCTGGCCCGGGACCAGGCCGCCGGTGAGGCGTTGATCAGCTTCTTCGAAGTGCTGCATCAGTCGCTGGTCACCTCGGGCGGTGGCGATCAGACGCTCAGCCGCCGGGACTTCGTGCGGCTGCTGGCCGATGCGGCCCGCGACATCAACCTTCAGGCCCGCGGGCCCCGCAGTGGCAGCGTGCGGGTGCTCGACGTCCGGGCCATCGCCGGGCTGAAATTCTCGCACGTGTTCATCGGTGGGCTGGTCGACGGGCGCTTTCCGGGCCGCCCGAACCCTTTGTCGCTGGTGACCGAAGACGAACGAGGGGCGCTCAACGCGGTGCGGCCCCGCCTCTTTCGCCTCGGCGTCGGTGACGGAGAGCTCAACCTGCCCCTGCGCCAGGCCGAAGACCGCTTGTTGTTTCACCTGGGGCTGTGCGCCGGAAGCTCGGTGACCTTGTCCCGCGCGCGAACCGATGCCGGCGGGCGCGAGCTGATCGCCTCGCCATTCCTCGATGAGCTGAAGCGGGTGGTCCCCGGCTTTCACGAAACGGCGATTCCGCGAAGCGCCGTGCCCCTGCTGCAAAACGTCAGATCCCGAGCGGACTTCCAGGCGCGCGTCGCTCTCGAGGCGCTCAGTCCACCCACCAGCCGCCTGTCGGGTCCGTCTGCGTTGGGGTCCACCTTTTTGCGGACGTTCGCCCTCGAGCCCTGGCTTCAGCGTGCGTCGAGCGTCTGCCAGATGGAAACCGAGCGGCTGCGCTTCTTCACCGACCCCGAGCTCGAGGCCCGCCCCTTCAGCGGAGCCCTGACCACCCCTGCTTTCGTTTCCGCCCGCCAGAAGTGGTTTGCCTTCGATGCCACCACCGGGCTGAGCGTCAGCGCGTTGGGCCGCTACGGCAACTGCGCCTTCGCCGGAGTGCTCTCTCAACTGCTCCGGCTCGAGGCGGTCGAAGAGCAGGGCGAGGAGCCCGATGCCCGGACCCGCGGGACATTCTGGCACCTGGTCTTCGAGCAGCTGATGCCGCAGATGAAAGCCCAGGGTTGGTTGGGGCTGCCGGTGAGCGCGTTGCCTGCGACGCAGCTCGACGCGTTGATCGACAAGGCGATCGACGAGGCAGCCCGGAAGGCCGAGACGCACCATGCGGTGGGTCACCCCGCGCTGTGGAAGTTGGGGCGAGAGAAGGCCCGGCGAATGGTGCGCCGAGTCCTCTATTCGGAAAACGAAGGCCAGCCGTTCAAAGATCAGCAGTGGCTGCCCGAAGCGGTCGAGGTCGTTTTCGGGCACCGCGCGACCGACGATCGGTTCAAAGCCGTGGTGGCTCCCGCCGCGCGCCCCGGGGAAAAGGATGTGTTTCTCAATGGAAAAATCGACCGTTACGACCTCGGGCCCAATGGCGCAGGAGTCGTCGACTACAAGGGCGGCCGGAAGAACAAGAACGCCCGCCGCGAGCTGCTGCTGAGCGATTTTCAGCTGCCCGCCTACGTGCTCGCGCTGCGCCAGGCGCTGAAGCTTCCGAAGAACGACGCCGCCTGGCTGTACCTGGGAGATCAGTGCACCAGCTCGCTCTCGAAGCTGCTGGGCAAAGAGCAGACCCTCGATGAGCTGATGGCGCTCGACCTCGACACCCGCGATCGCCTCGAGCGCGAAGGGAAAAAGAACTTCGCCAACGCGGTGCACGACGTGGCCGGCCAGCTGCGGGCGGGTGATGTCGGCGCGCGCCCCGAAGACTGCAGTCGATGCAGCTTCAAGCGGGTCTGCCGGATCTCGCAGCGTCGAATCGCTGAGGAATTCGCCTGATGGCGAAGCACAAGCCAAACCCCGACCAGTTCGGCCTGTTCGATTCTCTGGCGCCACCCCCGCGGGCGTCGGCGGGCCGCGGTGCTCAGCCGCTGCTTCCGATGGATCTGGGGCCCGTCCTCGAGGTTCCGGCCCCCGCGTTGGAAGACATCCGCTGGACGCCGAAGAGATCTTCGAGCGGGACCCTCGAGCTGGCCGAGGCGCTGCGGCTGGAATGCAACCTGGCCCTGATGGCCGGCGCGGGGACGGGGAAGACGTACAGCCTGATCACGCTGTGCCTGCATTTGTTGGCGGGCGCGCGCCACGCCGGGACGGGGCCGCTGGATCCCTCGCGGTTGTGCCTGGTCACGTTCACCGACAAGGGGGCCAGCGAGATGCGCGCGCGGTTGCGACGACGCATCGATGGCCTGGTCCACGGTGAAAACGATGGGGACCTGAGCACGTCCTACGCCGTCCTCGCCCAGACGCCGCACCCCCAGAAATTCTGGCGGAAAGTCCGCGACGGCCTGGGCGGAGCGTCGATCGGCACCTTCCACGGCCTGTGCGTGCAGCTGGTGCGGCGAGCGCCGGCGGGCTCGGGAATCAACCCGACCTTCGAGCTGCTCGACGAACGCTCGGCTTCCGAGCTGCTCAGTGACACGGTCGAGCGGGTCGTGCTCGGAGCTCTGGAACGCGAAGAAACCGCAGTCGTCGACCTGTGCCGCGAGTACGACTTCGCCGGGGGCTATGCCGGTGGGCTGGTCACCTGGCTGGGGCGAATCTGGGCGCGCATTCGGGAAGAGGGGCTCGACCCGCGGCTGGTCGCAACCGGAGACGAAGCGCGCGCTCGCCTGGCGTTCGCCCAACAGCTCGAAGAGACACGTCGAACGGTCGGGCTCGCCCGTTCCCCGAAGACCGAGGACAAGACGCGCTACGCGCTGGCCGCGCTGGACGGAATGACGGTCGACAACGCGCACGAGAAGCCCCGACTTCATGATCTGGAAGAGACCTACAAGTCTTCGCCTTCGCCGGCGTTGACCCCCACCAAGAAGGCGATTCAAGCGCTGCGATCGGCGTATGGGGCGTGGCGGGTCGCTCCGTACGAGCAGACCGTGCGCTCGCTGTTGGTCCAGTTGCAGACGGCGTACGCCCGCGCCCTCGAGAAGAAGGGTGCGCTCGATTTCACCGGGCTGTTGGTGACCGCACGGGATCTGCTTCGGGACCACCCCGACTTTCGGCGCGAGGCGCAGCAGCGTTTCGGGGCACTGCTGGTCGATGAGTTCCAGGACACCAACCGGCTGCAGCTCGAGCTGGTGATGTTGTTGTCAGAGAAGCGCGCGGGTTCAAGGGCGGCCCTGACTCCCGCGTTCGCCGCCGATTTGGGCGATGAGATCCTCAAGCTGCCTCTCGAGCCGGCTTTTCTGTGTGCGGTCGGAGACCCAAAGCAGTCGATTTACGAATTTCGCGGCGCGGACGTGAGCGTCTTCGAGCGGCTGGCCCATCACATCGTGGACGAAGGAGGGGGCAGGGCGTTCCTCACCCAGTCCCGACGCGCGACCCCCGAGTTGGTCGAGTTCTTCAACGGCGCCTTTGCGCGGGTGATGCCTCTGCTGCCGCAGGCCCGCCCCTGGGACATTGCTTTCACCGCCAACGATCACCTCACCGCCCACAGGCCCCCAGAGCCGCAGGCCGCCTCCGCTCATCCCGAGAGTCAGGCCTCCGCTCATCCCGAGAGTCAGGCCTCCGCTCATCCCGAGAGTCAGGCCTCCGCTCATCCCGAGAGCAGTCGAGGGACGCGCTGCGTGACGCGCCTGGTCTCGAGCCTCGATCGCTCGAAGTTGAAGGTCGATGAATGGCGGGCGGCCGACGCCTCTGCGATCGCCCGTTATGTGGCGTGGCTGCTGCGCGGCTCGGGGACGATCGTCCACCCCAGAGACGAAGCGCCCCGGCCGCTTCGCGGAGGGGACGTAGCGCTGCTCTTTCGCCGCTTCACCCAGGTCGAGCTCTACCGCCAGGCGCTGGCCAGGCATGCGGTTCCGCATCGGGTGGTGCGGGGCCGCGGGTTCTTCGGGGCGCAGGAAGTCATCGACCTGGCGTGCCTGCTGGGCGTGGTCGCCGACCCTTCCGACACGGTGTCGCTGGCCGCCGTCCTGCGCAGCCCCCTGGTCGGCCTCACCGACGGTGCGCTGATCGCCCTGGGCGCCGACAAAGGCCTTCGTCCGCGGCAAGTGCTCGAGCACCCCGAGCTCGACTCCACCCTGCTTGAGAGCTGGGAAAAAGAGCGCCTCACCGCCTTCCGACAGGTGTGGAATCAACTGCGCGGCGAGCGCGACCGGCTCGGGCTGCGCTCTTTGCTGAAGGTTGCGCTCGAGCAGACCGGCTATCGCACCAACATCGCCGCCGCGCCTTTTGGAGAGCAGGCGCTGGCGAACCTCGACAAGCTGCTCGAGCTCGCCGCCGCACGTGACGCCCGCGGCATGGGCTGCGCGTCCTTTGCCCGTGAGCTGTTGGTGCTCTCAGAGACGGTTCCGCTCGAAGCTCAAGGCGAGGTCATCGATGACGCCGACGCCGAAGCGGTCACCCTCTGCACGGTCCATCAATCGAAGGGGCTCGAGTGGCCGGTGGTGGTGTTGCCCGAGCTGTTTGCCAAGCGCCCTCCGGACAGCGACGCGCTGCGCTTCGACCGCGACCAGGGGCTGTCGCTTCGTCCCCCCGACGCCGATGACGGACGGCTGAAGTCCGATCGCCACACCCGCCTGGGCGACGAGCGCGAATCTCGCAGCAAGGCCGAGCAGCGGCGGCTCTTCTACGTGGCGATGACCCGCGCCCGCGACCACGTCGTGCTGGGGCTGGCGGTGGGGAAGGATCCCGACTTCGCTGAGCTCGCGCTCGAGGCGGTCAGCGCTCCTGAAGGGTTGCTGGATCCCGCGGTCGGCGAGCCCCAGGCGAATCGACACGTGGAAGAAGTCGACGACTCGACGCTGACCGTCCCACCGCCGCCCCCGGTGCCGCAAGTTCCCGCTGACGCCGAGGCCCAGGCGCAGGTGATCATCGATCGGGTTTTGAACGCACCGGCTCCGCAGTCGAAGGGGGCCTGTCTGCCGGTGACTCAGCTGCAGGACTTCGTGTTGTGCCCGCGCAGGTATCGCTTCGCGCACCTCGTCGGGCTGGCCGAGCGGCCCGTCGCCTTCACCTGGTCCACCGAGCCCAGCGAGTCCGAAGAGCCCTCGGTCGATCCCCGGCTGCGTGGAATTGCCGCCCACAAGTTGCTCGAGCTGACTCCGCTCGAGGCGGTGGGGACGGGGAAGCTGACCGACCGGCTGCTCGAGATTGCACGCCTCGAAGGGCTGCTGCCCCCGCCGGGAGTGGTGGAGTGGGTCGAGCGTTTCTGGGCGACGAAGTTTGGAAAGCAGCTCAAAGCCGCGGGAGTGCAGCGCGTTCACCGCGAGCTGCCCTTCATGCTGCGGCTCGATGACGGCCAGGGCTTCACCCTGATGTTGCGCGGACAAATCGACCTGCTGGTCGAGCAGGGTGACGGCAGCGCGCAGGTGGTCGACTACAAGACCACCCGCCAGCCTGCCGATGGGCTGGCCGCCTATTCCTTTCAGCTCGGGTGCTACGCGCTGGCGGCGGCGAAGTTCGTCAAGCCGGGGACGGCGGTCCACACCGGGATCAGCTTCCTGCGCGACGAGGACCCGAGCCCCTTGTTCCAGACGGCTCCTCCCGGCCTCGAGGCCTCGCTCGCAGGCCAGGCCAGAGCGCTGGTGCAAGCGCAGCTTTCCGGACGGTGGGACGGGCGGGAAAAGAAGCAGTGCGAGGCGATCGGCTGCGGGTACATCTACCGCTGCCACCCCCCTGAGCTTTGAGCCGGCGAATTGAGCTGCTGTTTTAGACCTGCAGGCCCAGCGGCTGACCGGTGTTCCGGCACACCCCGCTGCCAAACGAGGTGACCGAGGTCGCTCCCAGCAGCCCGAGAATTTCGAGGTGGAGATCCGACAGTGGCCGGCGGGTGGCAGGCACAATCTGCTGGCCGAAGCGAAGGTCAGTGCCCGCGCCACACAGCAGCATCGGCAGGTTCTCAGCCAGGTGCACGTTGCCGTCCGACATGTCCGAGCCGTAGAGCACCAGGGTCTCGGCGAGAAGGTTGGCTGCTTTGAGCCTTTCCAACAGGTCAGCCAGCAAGCCCACCTGCACCCGGTTCATCTGCTTCAGACGTTCGACGGTCGCGGGCGCGCCGAGGTTGTGCGCGCACGCGTGGTGACCGGGGCCAGAGCCGAGCTGCTCGGCGTAGTCCATCTGCTCCGAGACGCCAGGTCCGTACATCAAGGTGCCGACGTTCGTGAGCCCACACTGCATCGCGAGCACCAACATCTGGTGCATCAGCTGAAAGCGCAGCACGTAGTTGGTGTTGGGCGCCGAGAAGTTCTGCGTGGGCGGCGGAAGGTTGGGGGTGCAGGTGAAGCCGCCCTGCGCGAGGCTCAACTCCACTTCCCGAACGGTTTCCATGTAGGAGGCCAACACCGGCTGGTAGCTGGCGGGAAGCCGGCTGGACATGCGGGTGGCGTCTTTGTGCATCTGGTCGAGCACCGAGCGCTTGCGCGAGTGCAGGTAGCCAATCTGCGCGGCGCTGCCTTCTTCCGCGCCGAACAGCTTGGCGAACAGCTGGGCCGGGTTGGGAATGGGCGAACGGAACTTGTCGGGCGCCTGCCAGCTGATCCGGTTCAGGTAGTCGTTGGAATACCCGGGGTGATCATTGAGCGGGTGCACGTGGTAATAAATTCCGCCGACTTCGAGCGAGCGAATCGAGCCCGGGTGACGATCTGCGACGAACTGGTCGAGCGTCTTCCCGCAGCGTGCGACGCCGGGGTCGCCCAGCACCATCGGCTCGCACGACAAGAAGCCCGCGCAGTTCTGCCAGTGCGGATCATTTCCCGGAAACCCATTGAACAGCTTGCGGATCAGCAGGGTGTTGCCCTGCAGGCCCTTCGTCACCAGCGGCTGCAGCGCGTCGGCGAAGGTCCAGTTTCCGTCGACTCCCATCGGCATGTAAGCGCCGTTGGGGACGTAGGCCCCGATGAAGCGTTTGCGCGTCACTGCGCCTTGCGCGTTCGCGACCAGAGGCAGCGCGAGCTGCAAGCCCATCCACTTGAGCAGGGTTCGGCGCGAGGGATTCATGGCTTCACCGTCGTCAGCTCGAGGGCGTGGGTCAGGGCTTCGAGGGTCATCTCTTTGAACGTGGGCAGCGTGCCATCGAGGGGGCGGCCGATGCGCTGAGCGACGCACGCCTCGCCCCCCAGCGGCCCGCGGTTGAGCCCGAAGGTCAACAGCTTCGTCGCCACGCACGTCCGGTAATCGGCCGATGCGGTGATCGCCGTCGCCAGCTCGTAGGGGTTGCGGACCACGGCCTTGTCGAGCTCCAGGTTGGTCTCGATCGGCGCCCCGTTGGAATAGGTGTCGCGCCAATTGCCCTGGGGGTCATACTTCTCGAGCGCGAGGCCGATGGGGTCCATCAGGTCGTGACAGCCTCCGCAGCGGGTGGCGGTGCTGCGGTGAATGGCCATCTTCTGCGGCAGCGGAAGCGTCTGGTCGATCGCCCCGAAGGACAGGCTGATCTCTTCCAGCGTCGCCGCGTCGAGGTGCGGCAGCGAGCGGCACAGCAGCCGGGTGAGCACCCACAGCCCACGGTGAATCGGCCGTCGGAACTCTGAGCCGCTGCCGGTGCGGGCGAGGAACAAGCCCTGCGAGAGCAGCCCTCCTCGCTCGGAGGTCGTGACCCGATAGCGCGGCTCGCCCGTGGCCTGGTAGCGCAGCTGGTAGAACTGCGCGAGCGGGACGTCGACCAGGCTGAAGCCCGGCTTGATCAAGCGCTCGGGGGCGAGGTTTTCGCTCAGGACTGCCTTGAACATCTCGCGCGTCTCTTCCTGCATCGACGCGGTCAACGGCCCCAGGGTGATGACCTCGCGGAAGTCGAGCCATTGCCCCCCGAAGTTCGTGGCGAAGCGATCGAGGTTCTGGTCGAGCAGGCGCTCGGCCTGGGCGCGCACGGACTTCGGCTCTGACAGGCCGCCGGTTCCGGCCAGCATCCACAGCTCTTCGTCGGCGATCGAGCTGCGGAAGAAGAGCCCCAGCCGCGCGGCCACCCCGAAGCCCCGCTCGTCCGGGTCGAGGCCTCCGGGCACCAGCTCAGGCTTGAAGACGAAGTTTGGGGACATGAAGACCGCCTCCAGCGCGGCCGCCATTGCCTCGGTGACCGGCTCGGCGAAGCCCGCCGCAGCCGCGCTCTGCCGCGAGGCCTCGTACAGCGCGGCGTAGTCGGCGAGCTCGACCGCGCGCACCGGGCGGCGGAAGGCGCGGCTGGCAAGCCTTGCCACCAGCGGCTCGACGCAGTTGCTCCAGGTCCACGCCTGCTTTCGCGGAATGGCGGTGAAGGTGATCGCGGCCGTGAAAGCGGTGGTGTCGTAGCTGGGGTTCGCTTTGCGGTTCACCACGAAGTCGAGCAGATCGTTCTGGGCCAGGCTCACGGTCAGGTTGAAGGGCGCTCCACCTGCGTTGGGCACGTCTTGAGTGAAGAGCGCGACTCCGTTTTTTCGAATCGTCACCAGCACCCCGTCGCCGCCGCCGGGATCTCCGTCGTTGAACGCACCCGCGATGATCGCCGTCCCGTCGATAGGGGTCTTCCAGCGGCGAACCGCGTCGACCGTCGAGCCGGGGTGGGCTCCGGCGGGCATCAGCAGCACGGTTTGATCGGGCTCTTTGCGCCACAGCGAACGGGTGTTGTCGAACACCATCGCCGCGCCGCTCGAGTCAAGATACGACCAGCACTCGCGGCCCTGCGAATCGGAGAAGTCGTCCAGCGCCGAGTACCGGGGCTTGAGGGTGCAGGTGGGCGTCTGCACCGGGCGAATGGCCGGGCAATTCGCGGTGAAGGTCGGCGTCGCCAGCACCAGTGCCGAAAGGCTCTCGGCGGTGGCGAACTGCACCTCGAGGCCCTGAGCGTCGATGCGCGTCTCGCTCATGGTGTCGAAGCCGTACACCTGCGCCACCGGTGTCCACTGCGCGAAGAGCGTGTCGTTGAGCGGCAGGCCGAGGACGTCGGCGGCGATGGTGCGGTACTCGAAATTCGACAGCCGCAGCAGCTTGGGGATTGGGGCCGAGGCCGGCGTGCAGAGAACCGGCCCCGCATCGACCGGACGCCCCGCCACCGGACGACCCGCAGGCCCCAGGTAGGAAGAGGGATCCGGCGGCAGAAACTGCCCTTCACACCCGGCGAGCGGAAGCAGCGCGCAGCCAATCAGCGCTCGCAGCACTGCCCGAAACGGTCTGGGAAAACGGGGTGGCGGCATGAGGGAGTGTCGGGACTATGCCCTCGGCAGTTGTCACCCACCGTGGCGGCTGGGAAAATGTCCGCAATACTTTGAATTTACTCGCCCTACACCCCCCCGTAAATGTCGTGAAAGAGATGACCTGCGGTCGCCCAAATCGGCTCGGCAGAGGGCGGGTTGAGCGGCTTGTTTACAGTGGAAAGGTCGATTCGCCATTTCCCAGACCGATTTCCGCTCGAGGCCCTGCCCGCGAAGTCAGCAGCCAACTTCCGACCCTTTGGCGAGGCTCAACTGTCTTCGCTCGCAGCTCGAAAACCGGTATGAGCCAAACACACCATGCCGAATGTCGTCGTCGTAGGCGCCCAGTGGGGCGATGAAGGAAAAGGGAAGGTCGTGGACCTTCTGACCGAGCACGCCCAGGTCGTCGTGCGATTTCAGGGTGGCAACAACGCGGGCCACACGCTCGTCGTTGGCGGAGTGAAGACCGTCCTCCACCTCATCCCTTCTGGGATCCTCCACCAGGGCAAGACCTGCGTCATCGGCAACGGAACGGTGATCGACCCGGCGGTGCTGCTCAAAGAAATCGACGCCCTGCGCGCCCGCGGTTACCTGTCCGACTCGGGGCAGCTGGTCATCTCGGACCACGCCCACGTGATCTTCCCGTGGCACAAGCACCTCGACATCCTCCGCGAGAAGCGCCGCGGAGCGACCGCGATCGGCACCACCGGCCGCGGCATCGGGCCCGCCTACGAAGACAAGGTTGCCCGCAACGGAATCCGGGTGCGAGATCTGCTCAACGAGACCCGGCTTCGACGCCGGGTGAAAGAACGGCTCGCCGCCGTCGGCGATGAGCTTGCGATGCTCGCTCGCCTCGCGAAGGCCGAAGAGCCGCTGCTGTCGGAAGACGAAATCGTGAAGGAATACACCGCGCACGGAAACCGGCTGCGCGAGTTCGTCGGCGATGGCTCGTTGTTCCTCGCTGAGGAGGTCCGCAAGGGAGCCCGAATTCTGTTCGAGGGCGCGCAGGGCACGTTGCTCGATGTCGATCACGGCACCTACCCCTACGTCACCAGCAGCAACACCGTCGCAGGTCAGGCGGCGGTGGGCAGCGGCCTGGGTCCGACCGTGCTCGATCGCGTGATGGGGATCAGCAAGGCGTACACCACCCGGGTCGGCGGGGGCCCATTTCCGACCGAGCTCGACGATGCGCTGGGTGAACGGCTGCGTAAAATCGGCGACGAGTTTGGCGCCACCACCGGTCGTCCGCGGCGCTGCGGTTGGCTCGACATGGTCGTCCTTCGCTACGCCGCGCGGGTCAACGGGTTGTGGGGCCTGGCGCTCACCAAGCTCGATGTGCTCAGCGGAATCGAGAGCCTGAAGATCTGCACGGGCTACCTGCTTGATGGGGTTGAAGTCACCGAGCTGCCCGGAGATCTCGAAGATCTCGAGCGGGTCAAGCCGATCTACGAAGAGCTTCCCGGCTGGGTCGACCGGCTGTCGACGGCGCGCACGCTCGAAGATCTTCCCGAAGCGGCGCTGAAGTACGTGCGCCGGGTCGAAGAGCTCTGCGGAGTGCCGGTCGTCTGCATCTCGGTCGGTGCCGAGCGGGGCGAGACGATTCTGTTGCAGAACCCTTTCCGCTCTTAGTTGCAGTAGCCGGCGTCGCCGCACTGCAGGCCCGTGCCGCACGCGGCGAGCCCGCCATTGCCACAGTTCGGCCGGCAGAAGGCGCTTCCCGACGCGGCGCTTGCGACGCAGACGTACCCGGCGCGGCAGGTCGACTGGCCACTTCCCCCTTGCGCGCAGCCCGAACGGCAAGAGCTGTTGGGAGCGCCGAACAGGGTCTCGGTGATGCACTCGCCGGTGACGCACGGGCTCGAGACGCCGCACTGCGCGCTGCAGTACCCCCCGGGGTAACCGCTGGCCTGGCCGAACTGCTGCTCGGCAATGCACAGCGCGTTCTGCGGAGGTCGGCACTGGGCAATCGTGGTGCAGGGGCCACCGACCGGGACATTGCCTGCGTCGGGGCCGGGGGGGATGCCGCCGTCGTTGTTGACGCTGGGGACGCAGGCGCCCGCGGTGCAGACATTGTTTCCCTGGCACATCGCGCACGCAGTTCCGGCTTTGCCGCACGCGAAGCGGTTCTGATTGACGAAGGTGGTGCAGAAATTAAACGCGCAGCACCCGCCGCACGTGGTCGGGCTGCACATCCCCGTCACGCACAGACCTGCGACGCACTGGTCTCCGATGTTGCACATCGTGCAGACGCCGCCGGTGCTGCCACAGGCGAAGGGTGAATCGCCGACCTGGCAACCCGCGCCGTTCTTGCAGCCGCAGCCCGCGTCTGCCGCGCCGCCCCCGGCTCCACCGGTCGAACCGCCTCCGGATCCTCCCGTTCCTCCGCCGGTACCGCTGC
>JAYVCD010000299.1:0-8641 GCA_043750125.1 Archangiaceae bacterium
AGCACCTCGAGAAATCGGCTTCGGCCCCGGGCGAGCATTACCCGGGGCACGACTTCGAGGTGCTCGCCACCCGCGGTCGCGCGCTGCGAATGCTGGGTCGCAAAGAAGAGGCACAGCAGACCCTGGAACAGGCGGCGGCGCTTCCCGAATACTCGACCGGTCGGCTCGGCCCCCGGGTGCACGTCGACCTCGGGCACCTGGCGGCAGAAGAAGGGGACTTCCTCGCGGCCGAGAAGCAATTTCGCGCCGCCCTCGAGCTGGACGAAGACGAGCCCGAAGCGAAGCAGGCGCTGGTGCTGACGATGAAAAAGGTCGCCTGGAAGACGTCGCTCGAGGCCTCGGCCGAGGCGCGAATCGAAGCGGCGAACGCCGAGGCCGAAGCGATGAAGCGGCGCTTCTTGTCGCGCGAGGGCGAGCTGGAAACGATGCGCAAAGAGCTGCAGCGGCTCAAGAGCGAGCACCGGGTCGTGGCGGAACGTGCCGAGCAGGCGCAGGCCGATGCCGTGGCGGCCGCAGGTCGGACCGCCGACGAGCACCGAAAGAAGCTGCGCGAAGAGCTCGAATTGCGCGATCGCGACGTCGAGGTGAAGACGCAGGCCAACCTCGAGCTGGCGCTGGGGGAGCTGCACGCCTCGACTCCCAAAGAGCTGATGAACATGCTGCGGGTGGCCGAGCGCACCTTCCAGCAGGCGCTCAACTCGGGGCTGGCGGCCGCGGGGGTGGCCGTCTTTTTTTCCGGAGCGCTCGAGCGGTGGTTGTTTGGGCTTTACGTCACGCGCTTCAACGCCTGGCTTAACGAGACCGGACGGCGCCGAACTTTTCTGGACGGGGCGGTGAGCGAACGACGGGGCCGGCGGGTGGAGTACTTCGATCATTTCGTCGAAGCGTTCGACGACGATCGCGCAGGCCGGGCTCCGTCGCTGGGGGAAGTGGGCCGGGTGCTGGTCAAGCTCGAGGAAGGGTACCTCGAGCCGTTTCGAAGGTTCCTGCTCGAGACCTATGCGGCGCCGGTCGACTTCTACGCCGAGCTGGGGCAGTTCGTGATCTGGGCCAACGAGACGCTGCGCAACCCGCTGGCGCACGGGCGGTTCGTCGACCTCGGGTACGACGTGTTGAAGACGTTTCGCGAACGGTTGCTGTTTTCGTTTCGGAAAGACGGGCCGGGCGCGCTGGCGATGATGCTCAAGCCCAGGTCGTGACGAAGGCGATCCTGGTCCCCGGCTTCAACGGCACCGCGCGCCAGCCGCTGTTGGTGAAGCTGGTGCGCGCGCTGAAAAACGCAGGCATCGACGCAAAGGCGATCACGCTGCGGCCCGGGCGCCCGAAGCCTGATCTGGGGGCCGAAATCGAACAGCTGCGCAAGGCATCCAAAGGCGCGAGCGTGCTGGTGGGCCGCAGCTTCGGAGGCCGGGTCTGCGCCAGGCTGGCGGTCGAGGCGCCGATGCAGGCGGTGGTCTTGCTCGGCTTTCCGGTGCGTCCGCCGGGGAAGCGCCGCCCGCTGGACGAGGCGGCGCTCAAAGCGCTGCGGTGCCCGACGCTGATTTTGCAAGGCTCGGCCGATGAGCTGGGCAGCCCGGCCGTGCTGCGGCGACTGCTGCGAGAAAACCCCTTCGTCACCCTCGAGGTGGTCGAAGGGGCTGGCCATGGGTTTGGGAAGCACGAGGCGGCGGTGATCGCCCGGACTGCGCAGTGGCTATCCGAACGCCTCGCGACATGGGTAAAGGAGGCGGATGTTCCTGTGGACCGTTCTCTTGTTGACTGCCGCTCCCCTCAAGACGCTCCCGATGCTGGACGCGCCGTTGGGGCGGCTGGGAAACGTCGTCGACGCTCCTGCGGAAGGAGGGCTGCCGGCCGACGAGAAGGTGGTGATGGGTAGGCTCGACGGCTGCGATCGCGATCAGGCGCTGTACCTGACCCGTGCGGTCTCGGGGACCCTGGTCGCCGTTCAGCAGCTGCAGGACTGGTTGAATCGGACCAAAGGGCTCGAGAAGAAGCTGTTTGCAGCCGGGAAGCTCGGGGAGGTGGCGCAGGCGGTGGCGGCGGCGACCCCGATGGATTCGAAGTCCTGTGAGGCGCCCGCGCTGACCGACGGCTTCAAGCTCGCGCTGACCCGGGCCCCCGGCAAGCAGTGCCCCGTCGAGCCGGGCTGGCGCCTGGGTGACTCCTGGTGGGGAACCGCCGGGAAGGCCCTCGCGGTGGTGTTCGTGACGGGCGCGCCGGCCGAGGCCAAAGATCGCTGTCGGCCCCGGCTGTCGGTGGTGCTGTTCGACAAGGAAGGCGTGGCGCGGGTCCGCCTGCACGCAGACTACGGAGGAGTGGCTTCGCTCAGCCTGCTGGGGGACAAGTGTGTCGGGCTCGATTTCGGGTTCGACTCAGGCGCGCAAGCCTTCGTACCGACCTGGAGAACGACGAAGGGCTGCAAACCATGAACATGTCCAACATTGCTCCGATCATCGAAGTCGACCCTGTTCATCCTCAACCCCGACATGTCGAACGTGCCGCCGAGGTCCTCGAAAGCGGAGGGCTGATCGCCTACCCCACCGACACCTATTACGGAATCGGGTGCGACCTGATGTCGAAGAAGGGAATCGATCGCCTCTATGCGCTCAAAGATCGCGATCGGAAAAAGCCGCTCTCGTTCCTGTGCGCAGACTTGTCGGACGTCTCTCAGTACGCGCTGGTGAGCACGTTTGCGTACCGGACGATGAAGCAGCTGACGCCCGGGCCGTTCACCTTCGTGCTCGAGGCGACCAAGCTCGTTCCGCACATCATGCAGAGCAAGCAGCGCCAGGTCGGAATCCGCGTCCCGCAGGCGCCGCTGATGTTGGCGATCGTCGCCCGGCTGGGCAGGCCGGTCGTGACGACCTCTGCGCTCGACGGGGACAACAAGCCGCTGATCGACGCGAAGTCGATCAAGGACGAGCTGGGGCCGAGGCTGGACCTGATTTTGGACGGCGGGGTGCAGTACAGCGAGCCGTCGACGGTGGTCTCACTGATCGGCGACCAAATAGATGTGCTGCGGCAGGGGAAGGGCATCATCGTCGGGTGACGAAGCGACCTCCTCCGCGCAGTCCTCAGCCCACCCCGTTCGACCCGCTGCTGGACGCGTGGGTCGGGTTCCTTCGCGCCGAGCGCAACTCGTCCCCCCGGACGATCGAGGCCTACGCGAACGACGTGCGGCTGTGGCTCGAGGATGCGCACGGGCAAAAGCTCGACGTGCTCGCGGCGAGCCGGGACGAAGTGCTCGAGCACCTCGCGGGCCTGCAGGGCAGGGGGCTGGGTCCACGCAGCCGGGCGCGCCACCTCGCGGCGCTGCGGGGCTTCCACCGTTTTTTGCTCGACGAGAGGCTGGCGGCGAAGAACCCGACCGAGGATCTCGACACTCCGCGGCACACCCGAAAGCTGCCGATGTACTTGACGCTGCCCGAGGTCGAGGCGCTGCTGTCGGCTCCGGATTGCAAGTCGATGGCGGGGCTGAGGGATCGCGCGATGCTCGAGGTGTTGTACGCGACCGGGCTGCGGGTCTCAGAGCTTACCTGCCTGGCGATCGCCGACGTGAACCTGCTCGATGGGTTCTTGATCGCATTCGGAAAAGGGCGAAAGGAACGCGTGGTGCCCCTGGGGCGCAAGGCGATCGAAGCGGTTCAGCAGTACCTGGCGACCGCGCGGGGCGGGCTGCTCAAAGGGCGGCATTCGCAGGCCCTGTTCGTCACTGCCCGGGGCTCGGGGTTTTCGCGCATGGGCTTCTGGAAGCTGATTCGGCGCCACGCCTTCACCGCGGGGATCACCAAGCTCATCTCGCCGCACAAGCTGCGGCACTCGTTTGCGACCCACCTGGTCGAACGGGGCGCGGACTTGAGATCGGTGCAGCAGATGCTGGGGCACGCGGACCTGGCGACGACGCAGATCTACACCCACGTGAACACCACCCGGCTGCGCAGCGTGTACGACGCGGCTCACCCGCGAGGGCGGAAGACGAAGTAGAAGCCTGGTCGCGATGAGAATCCTTTCGGGCGTGCAGTCTTCAGGGCAGCTTCACCTCGGCAATTACTACGGCGCGATTCGCCAGTTCGTGAAGCTGCAGGACGAGGGCGAGGCGCTGTTTTTCATCGCCAACCTGCACGCGCTCACCAGCCTTCGCGACCCGGTGCTGGCGCGCACATACACCTTCGAGACGGCATTGGCGTTCCTCGCGCTGGGCCTCGACCCGACCCGGGCGACGCTGTTTCGCCACAGCGACATTCCCGAGCTGACCGAGCTGTACTGGATCCTGGGGACGGTGGTCCCGGTCAGCAACCTCGAGAGCGCGCACAGTTACCGCGACAAGATCGAAAACCAGAAGATTCAGCACCCCGAGTTCGGGCTGTTTTCCTACCCGGTGCTGATGGCCGCCGACATTCTGCTCTACGACACCGACGTGGTTCCGGTGGGCAAGGACCAGGTGCAGCACCTGGAATTTGCGCGCGATTGGGCCACCAAGTTCAACATCGCCTACTCGCCGCGGTACGACCCGGCGGCGAAGGTCCCCAACGGGTTGTTCAAGCTGCCGATGGCGCGGCTGCAGGCCGAGACCGCGGTCGTGCCGGGGACCAACGGCGGCAAGATGTCGAAGACCCAGAACAACACCATCACCCTGTTCGGCACGGACAAGGAAATCGAAAAAGCGATCAAAGGAATCAAGACCGACTCGACCGCGGTCGAGGCGCCCAAGCCGACGGTGGACGCTCCGCTGTATGACTTGTTGAAGCTGGTGGCGCCTGTGAGCGCGTGGGCGGAAACCGAGGCCGAATGGAACACGGGCGGGAAGGGCTACGGGCACTTCAAGGGGAAGCTTCTCGAGTATTACCACGCGAGTTTTGACGGCCCGCGGAAGGTCTACGCCGAGCTGGCGGCGAACCCGGACGAGGTCGAGAAGATCCTCACCGCGGGCGCGCTGAAGGCCCGGGAGTACGCGGCTCCGGTGATCAAGCGGGTGCGCGCAGCGGTCGGACTCTAGCGTCAATGCCGAAGACGACCTTCGCTCACACGGCAGCGGTTTCGTGGCGCTGCCAGGTAGCCAGGGAGCGAGCCCGTGGCCGCTGGCACTGCGATCAGCCACGACGCTGCTGCAGATTTTCAAGCACCTTCCCCCTCGGCCCAACACTCGGAAAGCGGCAACGCGCCAGGCACTACCCGCGGCCGGTCCGCCAAACTGCTGGGCAGCGGCAGGTGCCTACTTCAAGCTCTGAGCCGCGGCTCCTACCCCCTGGCCCGCTGGAAGTACTGTCGCCCTCTTTTGGATCTGATGTTCGATTGAGGCAAGAAAAGTTGGTTTTTTTAGCCTCGATTGAACGTTTGAAGCAAATGTCTGAAAAGCAGTCCTCCTGGAGCGCCGCTCAGGGACCCGCCCCAGCAAAGTCGGTCACTTACGAGGCGGACCGAAGAGGTCGGCATCCGCGTGATCAGGTCACCTCCACACCGAGTGGCCCGTCGAACGGTGGACGCCGTAAGGGGAATACAGCGCGCGACCGGTTGCTGGGCGACGCCTTTCAGACTGAGCGCGGGACCAGGCACTGCAAGACGTGCCCGGGTGACGAGCGGCAATCGCCCGCGCTGATGTGTCATTGGTATTGCTGCTGCAGGCGCCGAAGACGCTGCGGATGAGCCGTTCAAAGTCTCGGGACCCTTCCGCGGTATCAGCGCGAAAACACCCACGCCGCGGCGTGACCAAACCTGTTCGGCGCTCTGGAGGTAGCGGGGGAAGAGCGATGGGTCCTTTTGCTTCTGTTTGTCGTTCGAGGCAAAAAACTCCCGCGTTTGTTGCCTCAAGCGAAACTTAGGAGCAAAAGCCGCCGCGCACCCCGCCGCCGGGGTGGGCACCGGACGACCGGTTCAGGTCAAATTCGTAGCTGCGGCGCGATGAAGGCGTCCGGTGAGGCGTGCCTTCCAAACAACTTCAGTGACACAGGCCGCGAAAGCAGCAAGCTCGCTCGGGTCGCTGCGTCGACGATCTCCTCGCCGGTAGCTTCGCAGGGGACCGACCCGATCGGGTTTTCGACCGGGGAGGATCGCGCAGCGCCGCAGTCGGTTCGGGGGCGAGCTGAGCGAACGCGGTTCGCCGACCGAGACTGCTCCAACCGGAACCCACTCCAGCTGTGTCGAATATCCGCTTGGGCCCCATAGACGGCGACGATGACCGCCTGCCCCAAAGGCGTCGAGCTTGACTGCCTTCGTGCGGCCACTTTCAAGCTGTCAATGCACTGTTTCAATGGGTCGCGATCACGCTCGAGGCCCGGCGCTGCCTCGACTCTGAAATCCACCGGTGGTAGTCCCTTTTCCCTCGTGAAAGTCGCCGGGCCGGTACCTCAAGAAGAAGTCAGCGACGGGCTGGGCGCGTCCGATGCCTTCCGCATTGCGCTGCCGAACTTCGAAGGCCCGCTGGACCTGCTGCTGCACCTGATTCGCGAGCACCAGGTCGACATTCTGGACATCCCGATCGCGCTGATCACCGAGAAGTACCTCGCCCACCTTGAGCAGATGCGCGAGATCAACCTCGACATCGCGGGCGAGTTTCTGGTGATGGCGGCGACGCTGGTCCACCTCAAGTCCCGGATGCTGTTGCCGAAGGAAGAGGTCCCCGCGCTGGAAGGGGAGCCTGCGATCGACACCACCGACCCGCGGGCCGAGCTGGTGCGGAGGCTGCTCGAGTACCAGAAGTACAAGCACGTCGCCGAGCAGTTCATGTCCGCCGACCTGCTCGATCGCGATGTCTTCGCGCGCAAGGTCTCGGTCGATCGCGTCGGCCTCGACGCCGAAGACATCGGGTTCAAAGAGATCTCGGTCTTCAAGTTGATCGAAGCGCTCGACCGGGTGCTCAAAGAGCTCGAGCCGAAGTTCCAGCACCAGGTGGTGGTCGATCGCCTCAGCCTGTCGGACGCGATCCACGCGATCGCCGAACGGCTCGTGGCCGGGCCGGTGAAGTTTCTCGATCTCTTCACTGGCGTCCGCACCCGGTCGGCGGTGGTGATCACGTTTTTGGCGCTGCTCGAGATGGCGAAGCTGCGATTGATTCGGCTGTTTCAGGCCGAAGGTGAGTCCGAGATCCTGGTGCAGGCCAAAGGCGATGCGTTGAGCGACCTCGAGCAGAAGGTCCCAGAGGGAACCGATGAATACCAATGAGCCCAAGCCTTTCACCGAGGACGAAGTCGCCTCGGTCACTGCTCCGCCCGAAGGGGACCCCGAGCTCGACGAGCTCGACTCGGCCCAGATCGAAGCGACCAACGACGACCCCGAGACGTCGTTCGAGAAGCTGGTCGGGAAGGGCAAGCGCCTGTCGGACGAGCGCGTTCGCACGGTGATCGAGAGCCTGTTGTTCGTCAGCGACAAGCCGCTGGCGCTCGAGCAGTTGCACGAGGCGACGGGCATCGCGCCCGAGCGGATCACCAAGGCGCTCTCGAAGCTTGCGGGGCAGCGGCGAGAAGGCATCGCGGGAGTCGTCCTCCACGAGGTCGGCGGGGGCTGGCAGCTGAGGACGGACCCGGGCTCGGCCGAGTACGTGCGGCGCTACTTGAAGGTGAAGCCCCAGCGGCTGACCCGCGCGGCGGTCGAGACGATGGCGATCATCGCGTACCGCCAGCCGGTCACCCGGCCGGAAATCGAAGACATTCGCGGGGTCGACACCGGAGCGGTGCTCAAGGCGCTGCTCGAGCGCCGGCTGATCAAGATCTTGGGCAAGAAAGAAGAAGTGGGCCGGCCGATTCTCTACGGCACCACCCGCGAGTTCCTCGAGTTCTTCGCGATCAAGGACTTGTCGTCACTGCCGACGCTGCGCGAGTTCCAGGAGCTGTCGGAAGAGCACCAGGAAATCGTCGAGAAAGAAGCGCCTCCGAAGATCGACGACACGATCGAGACCCTGGCCGACCCGCTGTTCAAGGAGAAGCTCGACGAGCAGACCGCGGCGTCCGAAGCGGCGCTGGTCGAGCTCGAAGCTGCGATTGACGGAGCCGATGTCACCAGCAAAGCGACCCAGGCTCTGCTGGGAGCTCCTGCTGTCGACGGAGCTCCCGTTCCTCCCCCGCCTCCGTCCGGGGCGTCATGACTTCAGTCCCTACCTTCCGAGCGTTCCACCCATGAACACCGAACGTCTGCAGAAGTACCTTTCGCGCGCCGGGGTGGCCTCGCGCCGTCACGCCGAGGTGTTGATCACCGAAGGCCGGGTCTACGTGAATGGGAAGAAGGTCACGATCCTGGGCAGCAAGGTGGATCCCGAAGTGGACCAGGTCACGGTCGATGGCCACGCGGTCGCGGTCGCGGACGAGCGCACCTACCTGCTGCTGTACAAGCCTCCGAACGTGGTCACCACGCTGCAGGACCCGCAAGGGCGCCCGACGGTGGCCGACTTCTTCACTCCGGGCGAGAGCCGGGTGTTCCCGATTGGGCGGCTCGACTACGACGCCGAAGGGGCGCTGCTGCTGACCGACGACGGCGATCTGGCCAACAAGCTGATGCACCCGAAGTTCGGGGTCGAGCGCACCTACCTGGTGAAGGTGAAGGGCATTCCGGCCGAGTCGGCGCTCGAGAAGCTGCGCGGCGGGGTGCGGCTCGAAGACGGAATGGCGACCCCGAAGTCGGTCGACCGCTACGAGACGGCCGAGAAGAACAC
>JAYVCD010000300.1:0-16235 GCA_043750125.1 Archangiaceae bacterium
GCGCTGCTCGAGAAGGAACCCGGGGTTGCTCCCAAAGCCTGGAATGCCGTCTCGGTCACTTCATTCGGTGGCAAGCCCTTGCGGGTGGTGGGCTACGGGATGACCGGCCCCGCCGATGGAGGCGAGGGGATCAAGCGAGAGGTCAACCTCACCTTTCGTCAGCTCACCGCCAGCCAGATTCTGATTGGGGACCAGGCGAGCAAGGGCATCTGTTCCGGCGACTCGGGCGGTCCTTCGTTCCACCTTTTTTCCGACGGGGTGGAGCGCGTGGTGGGCGTTCACTCGACGTCGTCGCTGGCCGAGTCCTGTCTGGACGGCACGGACCAGCGGGTCGACTTTCACGCGGCCTTCATTCGCGGTTGGTTGATGGAAAAAGAGCCGCCCGCCTGTTGGGACGATGGCCGCTGCGTCGCGGTCGGCTGTGCTTCGGTGGACCTCGACTGCGTCTGCGGCGCCGACGGAATGTGCACCGACACGTGCCCCGACCTGCGGCGCGACCCCGATTGCCCGACCGACTGCGTTCCGAACGGAGTGTGCTCGGACAAGCCGTGCCCTCGCCCCGACGTGGACTGCGGAAACTTCAGTGGTGGCTGCTCCAAACCACAAGACTGTCTGGCCGGCCGCTGCGTCACCGACCCCCAGCACCCCCAGCCGTACTGCAGCGCTTCGTGCACCCCGGCAGGCGGATGCCCGGCGCAGATGGAATGCGACGCGACGCTCACCTGCCGTTACAAGCAGCTGCCCCGGGTGAACAAGGGCGCGCTGTGCATTCCAGGCGAACAGGTCTGCGAGGCGGGCGCGATCTGTCTGGCCCAGGCGGGCAGTGCGCACGTGTGCATGGCGATGTGCAGCAGCGATGCAGAGTGCGGCGAGGGCGCTTGCTGCGCAGGCGAGCCGGGGACGAAGTTCTGTCAGGCCCCGAAGACGATTCCCTTCGCTCGGCTGGAAGGTCCCGCCGTTCCCAAAGGGTGCAGCTCGATTCCCGGAAACCTGGGGGTCTGGCTGGGGCTTTTGGCGTTGAAGCTGCTGCGGGGTCAGCGCGCGGGGCGGGTGATCGCCTTGCGGACCGCTGCGAGGGGAGCGTCGTCCTGAAAGACCACCGTGCCTGCGCGCTGCTCGACGCCCAGCTTCTTCCATAGCGCGTCGAGCTCGGCGGGCTCGCTCTTCAGGCCCATGCGGGCATGAAGGTCCTGCAGCACCGTCGTCCCGGTCGCCGAGTCCCCCAAAGTCAGCATCCGAGCCAACTCGAGGTGGACTTTTCCGTCACCGCCCTCGTCGAGAATTCCCCGCAGCGCGTCTCTCAGCGATTTCTTTCCGAGCGTCCTCTGACGAATCTCGAGATCCACCAGCAACCAGAACCGCGCGCCGCCCCAGTACAGATTTCCCCACGAGTGGGTGGTGTCCATGCCGCGATCTCCTTTCGACGGAGCGCCGTTGGGCATCCCGTCGAGAAAGTCACCCCAGACCCGAGCGTCGGAAATCTGCCCCGCCTGGGCGCGAATGATCGGCTCGACGTACGTGGCCAGGCCTTCTTCGAGGTAGAGGTATTGATCGTCGAGGTCGACGAAAGCCAGGTGCAACAGCTCGTGGGGCAGGCGCCAGTCGGCGGCCATCGACGCCGCGGTGGCTTCGCGGCCGACGTTGATCCGCACCGTGCGCCCGGCGAAAGTCATGCCTCCAAAGACGTGCCCGTGCCCGCCGGGGAGCACGGTGATCGTCACATCGTCATTGGGAAACCGGCCGTAGTACAGCGCCGTGGCTTTGGCCGCCGCCTCGACCCAGCTGCGCACTGCATCGCGCCCGACCGGCAGCGGGCCCGCCGCGATCAACAGACGAATTCGCGCCTTGCCGACTTCGATGATCGACTCTGAAAACGGGTACTCGCCATCGAAGGCGACGAACCCTTGATCGCGCGTGACCAGAGTCCACAGTGGGCGCGCGGGCGCAGCCGGCGCAGCAGACAGACAGAGGGCGAGGGTGAGAGCGAGAATGTTGTCCTGCGCCGGAAGAGGTGGCCGCGGCCGCGCAGAGTATTGAACTGCGCGGGGTTCTCCAACACTTGTCCGTCTGCTCATTGCGTGAAAGAGCCGCTCATGCTCGACGGAGCCATGGGTTGCAGCTGACCGGGTGCGCTTCGACGGGTCGCAGTGGCCTTCATCTTTGCTCTGTCAGTCGTCATCTCGTGGCGGCGGTCTTTTCCCGACGGGCAGCTGTCGGCGGCGAGGGCGGGTGGCGCCTTCGGAGTCAGGCCCCACTCTTTTGCCGAGACCGGCCGGGTGGCTCAGTTGTTGGCGAATGCCGCGGGCATCTGGGTCCACCGCAACACGGGGAGTTCCGCGAGGCGTTGAACCGTCACCGGTACGCCAACGATGATCTGCCAGAGGACAGGGAAGCCTTTGAGAAATCGGGCCGGGTGCTCGCCCTCGATGAACCCAACGCTCCTCAGCGGTGGTGCCAGGCTCTTCCGTAGATTCGAAGGACCTACCGCCGGAACAAGTAGCCGCGGCCGCGCAGGGTAATGAAGTGCACGGGGTTCTCGGGCTCGGGCTCGAACAGCCGCCGCAACCTCAAGATGAAGTTGTCGACGGTGCGGTCAGTGGGAAACGCGTCCATCCCCCAGACCTCTTCGAGAATGTCGGTGCGCGAGAGCGCCTGATTTTCGACCCCGACGAACAGCTCCATCAGCTTGAGCTCTTTGTCGCTCAGCGACAGCTCGCCCTCGTTGGTGAGCGCCTGCCCGGTGTCGAAGCGGATCCACAGTTTTCCGAGCGAGAACAAGGGCCGCCCGGTCAAGCCGGGGGCCTTCAGCGCCCGGCGCAGCAACGCCCGCACCCGCGCGAGCAGCTCGGCCACGTCGAACGGCTTGGTCAGGTAGTCGTCGGCCCCCGCGTCGAGCCCCCGCACCTTCGAGGCTGTGTCGTTGCGCGCGGTGAGCATCATGATCGGAAAGCCGATGCTCTGGGCGCGCGCTTTCTTGATCAGCAAGAACCCATCGCCCCCGGGAATCATCGCGTCGACGATCGCCAAAGCGAACCCCGGCGGCCGGCAGATGGCGGCCAACCCCGACGGGTAGTCCCCGGCAGTCTCGACCCGATGACCGACGTGGCTGAGATTCAGCGCGAGC
This sequence comes from Archangiaceae bacterium, assembly GCA_043750125.1. Lineage (GTDB taxonomy): Bacteria > Myxococcota > Myxococcia > Myxococcales > Myxococcaceae > JAGSPQ01. Next base: position 3,125 of record JAYVCD010000300.1, read on the forward strand.
AACTGCTGAACCAGCGGCTCGTCTTCCACCACCAGAATCGCCTCACCCATGGACCACCGGGTTGAGGCTCAAGGTGAAGGTGCTCCCCTTGCCTTCTCCGGCCGACGACGCGCTCAGCTCTCCCCCCATCTGCCGCGCCAGCTGACGGGACAACGAGAGTCCCAGCCCGCTGCCGTGACTGACCGAGCCTTTCGCCGCGCGCGAGAAAGGGTCGAACAACCGTTCGGACAACCCAGGATCAAAGCCGAGGCCGAAGTCGCGCACTTCGAGCTTCCACCGGCCGCCTTCGCTGGATGCATGCAGCTCGACCTTTCCGCCTCCGTATTTCCGCGCGTTGTCGAGCAGGTTCTCGAGGATGACCCGGAACGCATCGGGGTTGGCGTAGATGCGCACCGCGGCCGCCGGTTGGACCGCGACCGCCTCGACCCCGAAGCCGTGGGCCCGGTGGGCGAGGACCTCGGCGATCAGCGCGCCGGCGTCGTGCGCTTCCAGCGGGCCTCCCTTCGGTAAAGAGACGGCGCGTTGGTAGGCGAGGATCGTCTCGGCCAGGTGCTCGAGGCGATCGCACTCGGCGATTCCGCTTTTCAGCAGCGCTCCGTGCAGGTCCGCCGGCACCGAGCCGAGCTCGAGGCTTTGAAGCAACGCGCGCACTCCGGCGATCGGAGTCTTGAGCTCGTGGCTGGTGAACTGCAGCATCCGTTCCATTCGAATGCGGGCTTCCTGTCGACGCCGCGCGAGAACGAACAACACCACCATGCACAAGATCAGCGCGAGGACGAAGACACCCGATTCTCCGGCGATCATCAGAAACAGCCGTTCGCCGCGGGAATCCAGCGCGGCGAGCCCTGATTTGAGCTCGACCGGGTCCTGGGTGGTCAGAGTGAGCAGGTCCTCGGCCAGGGCCTGTTCCTGGGCGATCAACCGCCGGGCAAAGATGCTCCACCACCCGACCAGCGCCGCGAAGATTGCGAACGCGAGCCAGAGCACGACGTACTCGAGCCGACGCAAAATCCAACGAAGGAAGACCATCGGCGGGGACCCTAATGGGAAGCGCAGTTGAGCGCTTTGAGCGCGACATCGACCATGGCATCGGGTCCCCCGCGTTCTTCGGGGAATGTGCACAGCGCCCCTTTCACCGCGAGGGTCACGTTCTGTCCAAACGGGCCGCCATCGCTGAAGAGCGACAGGTTGTGCTTCAGCAACCGTTCGGCGTCTTTCTGCGACACGTCGTGCAGCAACACCCCAAACCGCGCTGCGCCCAGATGGGCCACCACATCGCTGACCCGAAAAGACGCCTTCAACCGTGCGCCCATCGCAGCCACGGCGGCGTCGGCTTCCAATCTTCCCCGCGCCTGTTGCAGCGCTTCGAGCGCGCCTTCGAACACCAGCAGCGCAAGGGTACGGCCCCGACGGGCGAGCAAAATGGCCCGCTCGAGCTCCTCGAGCAGCGTTCGAAGGTCGGGAAAGCTCGGCAGCGTCGAGCCCCGGTTCTGCAGACTCTCGGCCCGCCGCCTCACCTGAACCCGAACTCGAGCCAGCAGCTCGGCCGGGTTGATCGGGTCCGAGAGCACATCATCGGCTCCGGCCTCGAAGGCCTCGAGGCGCTCTTTGCGCGAATCGCCTTTGGCCAACACCACCACCGGCAGCTGTCCGTGCCGCGCATCGGCCCGCAGCGCCCTGAGCAAAGAGAGCCCGTTGACCCCTTTCAACTCGGTGGCGAGAACGACCAGGGCGGGCGACGCCTGGTCGAGTGCTTCGAAGAGCTCGCGGGGATCCAGGCAGGGCGTGACGGCCAGCCCGTCGGCGGACAGGGTTTCAGCCACCGTTCCCAACAGCGCGCGGTCGGCCGCGAGGGCGAGCACCGAGACTCCGCGGGCGGGGCCAGCAAAGTTGACGGCCATCTTCAGCAGCGAGACGGCGTCGGGAAGCCGGTGGATGTAGCCGGTGGCCCCCTTGGCTTGAGCCTTGAGCCGCGCGGCGAACCCGGCGTCTCCGGCCATCAGCACCACCGGGCCGACTCCCGCCTTGACGAAGTCCTGGCAAACCTCGAACGCGTCAATCGATGGGCGGTCGGCGGCGATGAACACCACGTCGGGCTTTTCTTCCATCGCGGACAGCAGCGCTCCGTGGGGGTCCGGAAAGAGCCGCAGCGGCTCACCTTTCCCAGCGGCTTCACTGCACGAGAGCGCGAGATCCCCACTGCCGTCGACGACCAGGACCTTCAGTGGCCGCGCCGCCTTGCTCCCGCCGGGAAGCGAGACGGTCGCGCCGGCGCGCACCAACTTCACTTCGAGGGCGGCGAGCATTCCGGCCATCGAGGCCAGCGAGGCGGCCGTCAGTGAGCCGTCTTTGTGTTTCTCGAACAGATCTTCCATCTGCGCGCCCAGTCGGGTGACTTCGGGCAACCCGAACGAAGTGCCGGTGCCACGGAACCGGTGCGCCTCAGTGCGGAAGATCTTCACTGCGGCTTTCGCATCTTTCCCGCGCAGCTCGGGCAGCGCCGCCCGCATGTTGGCGGTGCGCTCAGCGGCGAGGACGAGGAAGTCGGTCAACAGCTCGACCGCAGTGGTGATGTCGAGCTCGAGCTCTTCTTCCGGCTGCAGCGCCTGGGGCTCGGGCGTCATCCCTGGGAAGCGGGCGATCGCGCGCTTGAGATCCTCGACGCTGATCGGCTTGTGCAGCACCGCGTCGACCTTGATGACGTTGAGCAGGCGCTGGCGGCTCTTGATGTCCCGGAAAAAAGCACTGACGAAGAGCATCGGAAGCTCGGCTTGCGGCCATCGGGCCCGGGCCCGCAGCGCCACCTCGTCGCCCCGAAGCCCAGGCAGCAGCCCGTCGATGATCATCAGCTTCGGCTTGCTGTTCTCGATCAGCTTCAGCGCCTCTTCGCCGGTGCGAACCGCAAGGCACTTCACCCCAGTAGGGACAAGGACGCTCTCGACCAGCCGATGGAAGCCGGGGTCGTCATCGACGATCAGCACCTGATCAGAAAGACCCATCGGCATCAGCGGTGTACACCAATCTTCACAGACGCAGGGCGGCACAAAAGCGATGGCGTTGTTAAAACGGGTTTCTCTTGGGGAAGCGCAGGGTTCTCGCTGGGCTGGTGTTTTCGGTGCTGCTGCACGCAGCGGTTCTGGCGTGGCTTTTGTCCCGTCCGCGCGCAGCCTCGTCCGCCCCTTCCCCGATTCAGCTGGTGCTGGTGGAAGTCAGTCTGCCTCCGCCGCCTCTTCCCCCGACTGACGAGCCCGAGCCGGCCCAGCCCGTTGCGCCTCCCGAGGTTCACCCCAGGGTTCCTCGAGTTGCCGTGACAGCGCCGCCACCTTCGCCTTTGCCCGAGCAGAAGCCTCAGCCTTCGCCCCCGGTGGCCAGCGATGTGCCCAGAGCCGATGCCCCCTTGATCGACGCTCCGAGGCTGGCCCTGCCTTCGTTGGGGCTGACGCTGTCGCTCGACGCCGGAATTGCGGCGGCCGAAGAGCCCACCCGGCTGCACGCGCCGGACATTGCGCGCGACCTGGTGGCAGACCTCACCCGCGAAACGATCGGCCGGGGAAAAGTCGATCGCGGCCTGGTGCACCCGTACTACCAACAGCTGGGAAAAGTGCTGCTGAAGAACTGGGATGCCGACCGTTCGGTGGCGACCAAGGGACTGAAGGGCTTTGCCGAATCGACCGTCGAAAACACCAAGACGTGGAACAAGATCTGGCTGGAAAAGGCCGCGGTGTATGGCGGCTCAGGCTCCCCGTTCGACGTTCCCGTCGCGGGTCGGGCCAAGCCGTTGAGCGACCGCTTGATTCCCGGGCAGGATCTTCAGGCGCGCAAAGAGGTCCAGCGCGAAATGGCCCAGCAGTTTCGGTCGACCCGTCGGGCCGAGATCCGGGTCACCCAGGCGGCGAGCGGGAAGCTGTTGAAGGTCGAGCTGCTCAAGCCGAGCAACGACGTCTACGTCGACAACCAGGCGTTGGTCGACGTGCGCGCTGCAGCCGAAAAGCTGCCGACTCCTCCGGAAGAAGCCATCGCCGGGCGCCCCACGCTGGTGAGCACCTGGGAATTCGAGCTCGTTGTGAGCATCACCCCACCGGTGCCGACCTTCAGTTTCGAGTTCGATGAGGCGATCGGCTTCGTCGACGTGCGCCTTCCACTCGACCGGCGCATCTACAAGAAAGTGAAGCTGCTCTCGGTCGATTGAGTCGGCCAACGCTTCGGCTGTGGGTCGCCGACTGGTCGTCTCAAAGGGGGCGCCCGAAAAGAAGCGAAGTCTGGCCGTGCCCGGTCGAGTGCGAAGACCGTGTCCTGGCCCGCGACTCGGCAACGTCGCGAAGGCGTTCGAGCCCATGGCCAGCGTCCAGAGGTCCTCCATCGCAAGCGTTGCGGGCATTGAACGGGAGGTAGGCCGGTGAAGTTGCCTTTTCCGGAAGGGCTCGGACCAGGCCCCACGCGACGGTCGCCTTTAGAACCGGCCCGGTCGCCCTCTAAGCTGTCCGGCTCGATGCGGCAACTCAGCGGCTGGATGTTCTGTCTGTTCCTCGTCGCGTGCCCCGGCCCGCTTCAACCGCCCGATGCGGGTGCGCAGGACGCCGGGGGCATCGACTCGGGGACCCTCGACCCGGGCGTCGACGCGGGAATCGATGCAGGCGTCGACGCGGGTACTGAAGACGCGGGAAGCGACGCGGGTCTGATTGACGGGGGAACCGGCCGGCTTCGGATTCTCGCGGGCAACCTGTCGAGCGGCAATCAGCAGTCGTGGACCCCCGGTGAGGGCGCTGCTGCAGGAATTCAACATCGGAACCAACACCGACGCAGAACGCCGCGCCTTCGTCGATTCTGCGTTCGGCACCGAATTTTCTTTTCACGTTCAAGCGGGAGCAGGCATTCCCAATTGCGTCGTCTCGCGCTGGCCCATTCTCGATGCCGGTGAGTGGGTCGACCCCCAGGTGAGCAACCGGGCCTTCGCCTGGGGCAGATCGACGTTCCCGGCGCCAAAGATCTGTGGGCGGTTAGCGTAAGAGCTGCCTCGCAGAGGGCGCGGGAGTTTTCTGAGAGTCGGAGCTATTGGAGGGCGCTTTAGAAGGCCGGAAGGTCACACACGTACAGCTCGTTCTTCGCCGCGTCGGAATACAGGACGTGAAGTTTTCCGAACGCCAGGGTGGGAGCCGCGCTGAGCGGATTGAGCGAGCGCGCGCAGGCGATGTCCCAGGTGCCACCGGCGAGGTCCGCCGCGACCGAGTCGGCCGACACGAACGAGGCCCTCAGCGTCACTGGAGAGTTGCGCAGCACACCCACCGTCGCGAAGCAGGCAGGGCCGCAAGTGCTCGAGCCCCAGGTTTTCGCATCGGACATCACCTCGCGACCCACCGCCGTCGGCGAGCTGAAGTCGGTCGGCATCGGCTTGACCTTCAGTCCGTCGCCTCCGTCCGAGATCGTGCCCTGGTAGCTGATCATCAAAGACTGGCCATCACCACTCATCGCGCCCGAGACGTCGAACGACGGATCGCCGAATTGAAAGTACAGCGCCAGGTCCACCCCACCATCGGCCGCCAACCCGAACGTCCCGTGAACCCCGTTGTAGACGTTCACGTCCTCCACCGCTCCGAACCGGAAGTCGAGCGCGCTGCGGGTATTGGGCAGCACGGTCGCGACCACCCCCGTCGGAAAAACGGAAGAGAAGCCTGGCTTGACCATTGGGCGCAAGGCAGTCGGGCAGCCCAGATCGCTGGCACCCATCAACCCCGGTGCGCTGTTGATCGGGCGGGCGGTGATCCCGATCCCTCCCTGTTCGTTGACCGCGATGGACACCTCGCCGACCCCGGTGCCGGCGGCGAGATCGACGAGGCCTCCGTCGGACGAAAGGCACGAAACCCGCTGCATCTCGGACCAGGCCAACCCCCAGTACGGTCCATTGCCTGCGACCGAGACCGAAGTCGCTGCGCCATTGGTCGGAACAAACAGCTTCGTCCCGCCGCCGTCGGGAAAGAACGTCCGCAGCTCGATTGCCGGAATCGCGGGGCGAATCATCGCCACCAGCAGTCCGCGATCATTGACTGCCAACCAGCCGTACGAAATGCCCCCGTCGCTGCCCAGGCTCACCGGAGAGTTGCAGCGCAGCCGGGGCCGATTGCTGGCCGCACACGGAGGTCCCGCGTCGCTCATTCCTGAGCCGCCTCCCGCTCCGCCACTTTCCCCATTTCCGCCGCCACTTCCACCCCCGCCCCCGACCGAACCGCCGGCGGCCCCGCCTCCTGCCGAGCCGCCGGCACTCCCACCGCTTCCCCCATTTCCCCCGCCACCGGCACTGCCGCCAACGCCGCCACCGGCACCGCCGCCAATTCCACCCGCGGTTCCGCCATCACACAGTCCACGCTGACAATAATTCTCGTAGGCCTTATCGAAATCGAAGCACCCCGCCGCACCCACGCAGGCGAGCGCAACCGCGCTTCGTGTCACGAGCCAACCCATCGACCGTGCTGTCATCGTCACACTTAAAACAGGCCGCGGTGCTGTTCCCAAGCTTCTTTCACCGCTAGAAAACCCGGGCGGGCTCGAACGAAGCTTCTGCGCTACGGGCGCGCCAAACGCGGTGGCTCGACTCGGTCGGGCACCGACGCCATGGCCAGTCCTGCCGCTCCATCGAGCGCATAGTTCCGGCCCCAGCACCATCGCGAGAAGGACAACAGGGGTCAGAGGTCGATCGTCCCGAGATTGAGCGGAAGGTTCGCGTTCACGTAGTTGCCGTCAAAGCCATACCCCGCGTTGAGGGCCGCTCCGGCCGCGAGCGCACCCACGGTGCCTGTCGCGCCAAAGGTCTGGTCGGTGCCGCCCAGCATTCGCAGCACCTGGGCGTAGAGATCTCCGAGCGAGCGCCGGGGCGTGCAGACCACGTGGCGGCCCTGCCCCTTCGAGAAGGCCCCCTTCATTCCTGCCATCACCACCGGAATGTTGAAGTCGAAGTGCGACGAGCCGTAGCCCATGTCGCTCACCCAGAGGACCAGGGTGTTGTCGAGCAGCCGAGTGCCGTCGAGGTCGGTCACCTGCGCAAGCCGGGTCACCAGCCGGTTGAACATCTTCCCGTGCTGACCAAAAGCCTGGGTGAGGTTTGGTCGCTGAGTGTCCGACAGCGACGGGGTGCCGTGAATCATCGCGTGGTGGTTGTTGGCGCCATCGAACGGCGAGGTCCCGGTAAATTCGCTCGAGAAGACCGGGTCGTACCCCAGCTCGAAGTGAAGGCTGGCGACGCGGGTGACATCACACGCCAACGACATCACCAGGTTCTCGATCTGCCAGGGAATGAGCTCGCCGTCCATGCGACCGCGACTGATTTGCGCCGACGTGTAGCTGGGCACCTGCGCCTCTTGGGGTCGCAGACACGACGCACTGGGAACCGTGCCCGTGCTGCCGGCAAAGCGGGTCTCGAGCGAGCGAATGAAGGTGGCGTGTTGATCCAGGCGCGCCCGGTCCGAGGCGCCCACCTGGCTGTGCAGCGCTTCATACGAGCTGGCCACCGAGTCGAGGATGCCCGGCCGCCGGGCGATCAACCGCGTCTGCAGCGTCTTCACCGGCGGGGGCATCCCCACCACCGGGGGCCCGAAAACACTGGTGAGCGCGGTCTTGGGGTTCGAGTTGATCAGAATGGGCGGAGTTCCGTTGACCCCGTAGAAGCCCGGCGCGTCGTATTGGTATTCCAGAGCCAACGCAGACCCTGGAAACACCAATGCGCTGCGCTGCGAGGCCGAGGCGCGAAGCCGCAGGCCAGCGACGTAGTCGATGGACGGACCTCCGCCGGTGCCGTCCGCCTTCGGCTTCATGCAGGTCAGAAACGTGCGCGCACCCGAGTGGTGCCCGTCGGGGTTGCCAGTGGTGTGGCGGACCAGGTTGTCGATTCCGTCGACGGTGACGATCTCGTTTCGAATCGAGCCCAGCGCGGCGAGCATCTGGGACAGATCTCCGGTCGCGGGCAGCGCCCCACTCGTCGTCCGCGGCGACCAGTTGTCCTGCCCCGCGCGCCCATTTCCAGCCACGCGCCCATGGCGATGCACCACCACCACCAGGCGCTTGGGAGGCGCGGTGATCGCCCCGAAGGCCTGGCGCGGCGCAAAGGCCTCGAGCATCGGCAACGCGAGGGCGGCGCCCGAGGCACCCAGCAGGAACCGGCGGCGATCGATGCGGGTGTTCTGTCCCATCGTCATTCTCCTCGCCGGTAGAAAAAGGCGTCGGTCTGGGTGGAAGCCAGGAACACCTTGTCAAGTCGGTTTCCCGAATCGGCCAGCGTGTCCCGAAGTTGTTGCAGCGCGCAGTTGTCACCCGCGGTGTCTGCCCGCGAAGCAGTGAAGCGGAAGACCTGTTTGGCCAGGCAGTCTGAGCTCTTCTGCAGACCGGCAAGCGCCTCGAACAGCTCGGGAGGGCCGGCGAACTGCAGCGGCGTCGGGCTCGCGCCGCTGATGGTGCCCGACACGTCAATCGCCTTCCCGCTCGGGTAGGCCTGCCGGTACTTGCCCATCGCGTCGAAGTGCTCGAGCGCAATGCCCGCCGAATCAATCAACTTGTGGCAGCTGGCGCAGGTGGCGTTCGACTGCACCACCGCCGACAGCTCGCGGGCGGTCGGGTCGGTCGGCTTGGGAAGGGTGGCGAAGGTGGAAGCCGCATTCGCAGGAGGGCTGCCCAGGTCGTCACACAGCAGTCGGGTGCGCACCACCCGGCCCCGGAATACGTACGACGTCTCTGAGGAGTGGGCGAGGGCTGCCATCGATGCGGGTTGGGTCATCATCCCGGTGTAGCGGGCGGGATCGAGCTCAACGCGGGCCCAACCGCTGGAGGGCGCGGTTACTCCGAAGAAATTGGCGAGCGGCGCATCGACGTAGGCCTCGTTGGTGCGCAGCAAGGTCTTCAGGCTGGCCCCGGTGCGCAGCTGCGCGGCGGCAAAGCGATCAAACGAGCCGTTGATCGAGTCGACCAGCACCTGGTTGAGCCAGGGAAAAGTCGTTGGGTCTTTGTCGGTGAGCGTCAGCTGGGTCGTCTGGGTCCACTCGCGCACGAAGCGGCTGAACGCGCGGTCGGCTTTGGGGTCAGCAAACATGCGCTGCGCCTGGGCGAGCAGCGCGGCGCGGGTGTTGAGCTGCCCGCTCTCGGCGAGGTTCAGCAGTTGATCATCGGGCACCGAGCCCCACAGGTAGAGCGACAGCTGGCTCGCAAGCTCGAGCCCGGTGCGCTGCCGATCGACGCCCGGCATGCCCGGCGCCTCGAGCACGTAGAGAAAGGCCGGCATCTGCAGCAGGGCGGCGCTCATCACGCTGACCGCTTCGCTGAAGGTCGCTCCGTCGGCGCGCTCGGCCGAGTAGATCGCCAGCAGCGCGGTGCGTTCAGTCGCGAGCAGGGTCCGGCGAAACGCGCGACGGCCGTAGGTGTCGAGGAAGGTGGTCGCACAGGCCACGGTGCCGCTGGCGGCGCACGAGACCAGGCTCGCCACCTTGGGAGCCAACGTCAGGGCAACGTCTTCGCTCGCGTACAGCAGCTGCTCGACGCCCTGCTCACCGATGACGCTGATTCCAGGCTCGGTCGAGTAGCCGGTGCTCGCCGTGCCATACGCACCGGGATACCTGGGGCTGCCGTCTACCCCGAAGACATCGCGAACCGCGTTGGTGTATTCCAGAGTCGTCAGCCGACGCACCACGCTGGTCGAGCCCCACGTCTTGTCGTTGCAGAGGTAGCGGGTCGGCCCCGGGGGCATCCCGGCCGCAGGCGGGACGATTTCCGGCCCGGTCGTCGGAGGCACGGTGACGACGGGATCAGTCGGAGGAACGTCCCCGATGGGTAACACCTCGCGACCCGGTGCGCCCTCGATGATTCCCTGGCAGGCGGCCAAGGTGAGCGCGGCACCTACGCCGAACACCAATCGCCAGGATGGTTCGAACATGCGCGCGGCCTGTGCAGACCGTGAGCCAGAATGCCTTTCCCAATTCGCGCACGGTTGAAACTGAGATCAAACGCACCAGACAATTGGGTGTTGTCGGAGTGTCAACTGTGGCGGTGTCCGCGGAGTTTATGTCGCAGAAGTAGGCGTTGAAGCAGCTGACGTGAGACCCCCGCGAGCTTTGCCGCTTCAGTCACGGATCCCCCCGCCAGTGTGAGGACGTGTACGAGGTAATCGCGCTCGAATTGCGAGAGCGCGCGATCTCGCGCCAGCTTCAGCGACAGGTCGGTCGTCGCGATGGCCGCAGAAGGCGGAGTGTCCCGCTCGAGCAGCGTGGTCACCGGGGCGTGAGGAAACGTGAGCATCCGTTCGACGACGTTTCGCAGCTCTCGCACGTTGCCGGCCCAGCGGTGGGCCTGCAGCACCGCGCGGTCCGAGGGGGACAGCTGATCGAACCGACGCGCCGAGCCGTGCTGCGCGAACAGCCGGTCGGCGAGGCCTGCGAGATCTCCAGGGCGATCTCGCAGGCCCGGCAGCCGCAGTCGCAGCGTCGACAGCCGGTAATAGAGGTCCTCGCGAAACCGACCGGCCCGAACGTCGTCTCGCAGCGATCGGTGGGTCGACGAGATGATTCGCAGGTCGACGGGAATCGCGACATTGGATCCCACCCGCCGCACCTCGCGCCGCTCGACCAGCCGCAGCAGCTTGGGCTGAAGCTCGAGCGCGAGCTCTCCGACTTCGTCGAGCATCAGCGTGCCACCGTTGGCCGCTTCGGCCAGGCCGGCGCGCGCGGCTCCGGCTCCGGTGAAGGCGCCCTTCTCGTGCCCGAACAGCTCGGCCTCGATCAGCGTCGCCGAGACTGCGCCACAGTCGACCACCACGAACGGCTTGTTCGCGCGCGGTGAGGCGGCGTGTACCGCCTCGGCGGTCAAATCTTTTCCGGTGCCGGTCTCGCCCTCGAGCAGCAACGGAGCGGAAGAATCGGCCAGCGCCGGCAGTTGACCGAAGATGGTCCGCATCGCCGAGCAGCGCCCGTACAGCGGTCCAAATTGCCCGCCTTCGAGGGAAACAACCACGCCGCGTTTGATCAGAGTCACGAGGCCAGACTAACAGTCCCACGTGGGACTCAGGCCCACCTTCGGACAGTTTCCACGGCAAACACCCATTGCCTCGAGCCCGTGCTGGTCTAGCCTTCGCGTCCCCGATGCGCGCGTGCCTTCTCTTCGCTCTGCTCGTCCCGTCGCTCGGTCTGGCTGCCATTTACGAAGTTCAGCTCGACAACGTCGACAGCGAAGACGACGTCATCGACCTCGAGGAATCGGGAGAAATCTCGACCGAGACCGCCGACATCCTCTACGAGATGATCACCAACGGGGTGGACCTCAACACCGCCAGCCGGGACCAGCTGTTCGACCTTCCCGGCCTGTCGTACGTCGACGTCGACGAAATTCTCCTCTACCGGAAGAACAAAGGTCGCATCGAAGACCCGGCTGAGCTCGTCGGGGCCGGCTCGCTGACCGACGCCCAGTTGCTGCTGATTACTCCCTTCATCAAGCTCGAGTCCGGCCCGACGAAGTTTCCGGTGACCGGCAAGTTCCGGTTGCGCGCCGGAACTTCGAACGGCGATTTCCTCGTCCCCGGGGGGCCGCTGCCTCCGCCCGCGATGCTCTTCGGCGGCCTGGGTTTGCCCTGGAATCTGTCCCTCGGATTCGTCGTCAACACCACTCGCCTCGTCCCCGGCTCGCCGCATTACGACGAGCTCCAGCGCGACTCGACGCGTGGGGCACTGGCCGTCGACCCGTTCGGCTATCGGGCCCAACTGCCCGTTGCCACGCTGCAGTGGAAGTCGGGAAACCGGCGGGTGGTGGTGGGCTCTTTCACCATCGGCTTTGCCGAGCGCCTGACCTTCGACACTACCCGCCGCAAGACCCCGAGTGGAATCAGCCTCGACTCGGTCTACACCCAGAATCGCTACCTCGCCTCGTACTGCAAGGAGAGCTCGAGCAGCGGCGCGGACGTCTGTAACAAGGGAACAAACGTGGGGGTCCTCGACGACTGGGGCGTTCGCGCCAACCTACGAGGGATCGCGGGCAGCATCGAGGACCTGGAGTTTGGCGACAACCGGAAGATGTCGCTCTACGGGTTTCTCTCGTACCAGACGCGCGATCTCTACCAGTACGAAATGTTCGACCGGAATGAATGTGCCGATCCTCGCGACCTGAGCAAAGGGTGTGGCGCACCCCAGGTGTTCGTCGGCAATGACCCCTCGAGCGACGTGAAGCTGAAGTTCACCACCCTGCCGGGGTTGTTCGAAGAGCTGGCCGGAGGAGGCCACGTCGACTTCAAGCCTTCCGACCGCTACCGCATCGGCTTCACCGGCTACGGGGCGACGACCTTCTTTCACGGAGCGCCGCTGCGGCTCGAGCCCCAGGAATGGAGCAAGACGCCCTTCGGGGGTCCCTTCGGCGCGGTGGGCCTAGACCTGCGGGCACAGTACGGGTTGTTCGGGCTCTTCCTCGAAGGCGCGCGCAGCTTCGACTCGATCAAGGCGGGGCAAGACCCGGTCAACCAGGCGGCCGGAGGGGGCGGCTACGGGGTGGTCCAGCGAACGCTGTTCAGCCCCCGGAATCACGAGTTCGAATTTTCACTGCGCTACTACGACACCAAATTCTTGAACCCGCTGGCCCGGCCGATCGCCTCGCCCGACGAATTCGAAGGCCAGTCGGCGCGCAACGAAGCGGGAGCGCGGCTCAAATACTTCGGAAAGCTGGGCTACGACTTCGAGCTGCGGGCCCGCGCAGATGTCTGGATTTCGCCTTTCGCCTCGCGCGCGGGACCTGCGGGGGTCGCCAACTTCTACGGTCTGCTGCGGGTGGACTACGAAGGCTACCGGTCAATTGCTCCGGCCGTGTGGTTCGACATCCGGAACAAGAACCTCGCCTCGAGCGAGCACGGAACGTGTGCGTCGGGGACCATCGTCTACGTCGAAGGCGCCGAGCCGTTCGTCTGCTCAGGCGACAGCTACCGGGTGACCGCCCGGCTCGATGTGCGCCCGCTGGGCCGAAAGCTGGCCGGCGCGATTCAAGGCTCGTTCGTGATGAAGGACGACCCCAGGTACAAAGATCGCTTCATGCAGGACGTGAACGCTTCGATCGAAGTCCGCGCGCAACCGACCGACTTTCTGCTGATCAAGTTGCGAAGCCGGTA
>JAYVCD010000301.1:0-12455 GCA_043750125.1 Archangiaceae bacterium
CCCAGAGCTCTGGCGCTTTGTCGTCGGCGGCGTCGGCCACCCACCTCATCTCGGTGCCTCCTGAAACCCTGGTGTTGGCTGTGGGGGACCCAATCACTCTGATTCCGGTCAGTTGGAGTGGGGGGTGAGGCTCAGGGAAACCTTTGTTCGACTTGCGCATATATCCGGGGACTCGTAAGCCGAGGAAGAGGGCCCCCATCCGCGATGAACGACACCACCATGCTGCCCACGCGCAAGCACTCGGCCCACCTCGAGCGGTTTTCCGAGTCGGAACTTCCCACCGCGCGCGGCACCTTCCGAATCATCGTTTTTCGCGACAAGCGCAACGAGCGCGAGCACGTGGCGATGGTGCGCGGATCAGTCGCGGGGCACGACGGAGTGCCGGTGCGGATTCACTCCGAATGCATCACCAGCGAAGTCTTTGGCAGCCTCAAGTGCGACTGCCGCGCTCAGCTCGATCGCGCGCTCGACTTCATCGCCCAACATCCGTGCGGAGTGCTGGTCTACCTGCGCCAGGAAGGACGCGGCATCGGGCTCGGGAACAAGATCAAGGCCTACGCGCTGCAGGACCAGGGCCTCGACACCGTCGAAGCAAATTTGAAACTCGGCTTCCCCGACGACATCCGCCGTTATGACATCGCATCAGAAATCCTTCGCAGCCTTGGAGTGAAGTCCGTCGACCTGATTACCAACAACCCGCTGAAGATCGCCGGCCTCATCGATGAGGGCATTCCGGTGCAGCGCCGTATTCCATCTCGCACCCTGTCGACCCCGTTCAATGCCGAGTACCTCAAGACCAAGCGCGACCGCTCGGGCCACCTGCTCGATCTCGAGCCTGCGGCCCCGTCGGAAACCAAGTCCGCGACGAAGATCCGCTGAGCCACGATATTTCTTTCGCGGCCTGACCAACCCTCTTAACCTCGACCCCTGTGAGCCCATCGCCGAGGAAGACTCGGAAGCCAGGCCCGGCGTCACCCCGGAAGAAGAGCCAGCAAAACAACGGGCTCGTGGGCTTCAGTGTGTGCTGTTGGGGAGTGCGCGGGTCGATTCCCGCCCCCGGCGGCGCGACCGCGAAGTACGGCGGAAATACCCCCTGCGTCGAAGTGCGATGCGGCGCTGAGCGGTTGATCTTCGATCTCGGCACCGGAGCGCGCGCCCTCGGAGTGGCCAACGCGGGCGCCCCGATGACCGGCCATATTTTCTGCACCCACTACCACTACGACCATCTGCAGGGGCTGCCGTTCTTCTCGCCAGTCTTCGACCCTCGAAGCCGATTTACGATCATGGGTCCCACCCGCAACGGCCGGACGGTGAAGGACGTGATCGTGGGCCAGATGCAGCAGCCCTACTTTCCCGTCACCGCTGAAATGGTCTTCCGCGCCCAGCTCGACTACCTGCCTTTCGCCGAAGGCGATCGCCATCTGATCGGCGAGGTGCTCGTGACGGCTCTCGAGGTCAATCACCCCGGCGGGAACCTGAGCTACCGCATCGATTACCGCGGAAAGGCGGTCGTCTTCGCCACCGATCACGAGCACGGCACGGATCGCGATGGGCAGCTGCAGAAGTTCGCGCTCGGCGCTGACGTGATGATCTACGACGCGATGTACTCAGAGGACGAGTACCGCGGGAAAAGCGGGCCTCCGAAGATTGGCTGGGGTCACTCGACCTGGCAACACGCCGCGAAGATCGCCAACGGGGCGAAGGTCAAACAGTTGCTGCTCTACCACCATGATCCCACCCGCTCGGACGCCGAGCTCGATGCGATTGTGAAACAGGTGCGTCGGTTGCGCCCTGAAGCGCTCGCCGCCCGCGAAGGTCACACCCTCGAGCTGTAGGTCGTCGGGGGGCGACCCACTTCGTTCAACGGCGATCGGCAGTGTCCGCAGCCAGGCCCATCTCGGTGCCGGCTTGAACGAGCAGATCTTTCGCGCGCGCCGCATGGCCGCCCAAGGCGTGGCCATTGGCCACTTGTGCCGCATCGACTTTTTCCCAGGCGCCACGCACCAGCTGTTGCGCGCTCGCCAGGTTTGCATGGCGAACCGCGCCATATTCCAAGTCCTGAACCGTCGCAGCCTCAGCGTCATTTCCCGCCGGTCGCCACGGTCAGCATGTGACCTTGCGAGTAGGCGGTGAACTCGGGTGCGTACATCGACTGCAGCGTGGCCGGGCCCACCCTGAAGGTTCCGCCGAGGTTCGCCCTCACCCGGTACTTGAAGTTGTATTCGCCCGCCGGAAGGTTCTCGAAGAAGAAGTTGGTTCCTGAGTCCCGGTATTCCTCGTACCAACCGATGCCCAGATCCCACCTAAAGCGCGAGACCGCGTTTTCCGGCTCGAAGCCCGCCCCTCGGGGGTCTCTGAGGTGCACGTATTCGGCCTGCGCTCGCGACCGAATCGACAGCTGCACTTCGAGCTCGTCGCCCGGCTCGAGCTTCGCTCCATCGGTCAGCGGCTGAAGCGTCGTCTCTTTGCCGGTCTTCAAGCGCTTGAAGTAGGTGCGCGAGACCTGAAACAAATCACCGCGTGCTTCTTTGGGCAGCTGCTCGGTCGAGAAATGCCACGTCGCCGATGCGAACTGAAAACCCTTCGTCGTCTTCGAGACCTTCACCGTCGACATCGTCTTTGGATCCACTTCCGGGCCGGGCACCACCAGCTGGTTCTTCTTTCCGGTGTACTCGTCCGGAAGGAAGACGAACTTCTTCTCGATCGGCCCCACCGTCACTTGAGACTCTTCGCGAATCCCCAAGGTCTTTTCGGCCTGCATGTACTTCACCAATGCGTAGATCACTTCGGCCGTTGCCCGAGTCGACTTCCAATGGTTCAGCTTCTTGTTGATCAACAACCACTGCACCAGGCCGTCGCGGCGTGGGTCTTTGGGCTGCAGCTCTGTCAGCGCCCGCAGCGCGAAGGCATGAGACTCGATCGTGTCGTTGTACCAAAGCCAGGCGCGATCTTCGGGCTGCCAGAAGGTGCCGTCGTCTTGCGTCGTCTTTGAAGAGTCCATCACGCTGTCGAAGACCAGCTTCGCGTCGGCATCGCGCCGGGCGCGCTTGAGGCTCAACGCGAGGTAGGCCTTCAGGTAGGGCGAGTGCTGCTTCCAATGCCGAAAGCTGAAGTTCAACATCTCGGTGCGTTCGGCCGGGCTGAACGCACCGTGGGTCCAGCTCTCGTCGGGGTAGCTCGAGGCGACGTAGTTGAGGAAGGTGATGAATTCCCAACACGCGTCGCGCGCCATGCACCGCCGCCACTCGCCATGGAACTCGCCTGCCAGGTAGACCCACGCGCGCTGCACTGCGTCCTTCGGGACGTCGACCTTGAACTCGGCCGCTTTCGCAAACCCATGCGCGAGGTACAACGTCATGTACGGCGAAGGGGGGCCTCCGGCGAACCAGGGAAAACCTCCTCCCGCTGTCTGCGCCTTGCGAAGTCGCGTCAACGCAGAGGCCTGTTCCGAGGCCACCACTTTCGGGTCGAGCATGTTGATGAACGACTGATCGCCGCTCGGGTCCTTGCCGCCCTTTGCCTCATTGAGCCAGGGCGATTCTTCGAGCGCGAGCTTCCGGTTGGGATCCATCGCGTCGAACGTCTCGAGCGGAGTGCTGCGCCGGGCAAACCCCAGCGCCATCTTCGCCACCGCCGGATGATCCCGGAAAACGCTGCCGACGATTCCTGCGCTGAGGAACCGGTTCATCGTCTGCTCGGTGCACTCATAGGGGTAGCGCGCGAGGTACGGCAGCGCCTGGAGCACCGTGAAGAACAGCTGCGCATCGACGGTGACCACCAGTTGCTCGTTGATCCGCGACGGATCGTCGTTCTTCGCCAGGTCGGCAAACGTCATCGTCCGCTCCTGGGCGTCTCGCACGGTCACGAACTTCGACTGGGCCAGGTGCATTCGTGAAGGAAGCAGGGGCATCGGGCGCAGCTCGCCGTCCGAGAAATCGCCCGACTTCGCCACCACCCGGAACGCCACCAGCCCCACCCGCTTCGGAGCGACGATCGGAAACGTCAACGTCGCGCCTTCGCCCGCTTTGACCGAAAACGGTTGGGGGGCGGTCTGCGCGAGCGCGAACTCTTTCGAGAGGTCGGCCTGGGTCTCGGGGTCGAAGATCTCGAACTTCAGCTCGCCGCGCAGATCGTTCTTCGACGCATTGTTCACCACCACCTTGATCGCCGCCTGATCGCCTTCGCGCAGGTAGCGGGGAAGGTAGGGGCGAACCATCAGCTCTTTGACCGTTCGCGCCGTGGTCTGGGTCGACCCCCCGCGAAAGTCCTTGGTCACCGCGTGCGCCCAGACATTCCAGGCCGTCACTGAATCGGGGACCTGGAACTCGAACGAAGCGCTTCCGTTGGCATCGGTGATCAGCTGCGGAATGAAAAACGCGGTCTCGGCGAAGTTGCTGCGCACCTCGACTGGCTTCGCTTCGCCCCCGGCCTCGCCCCGGCTGGGTTTGTCCTCGCTCATCGCTGAGCTGACCGAATCGGCCGCCTTCTCCTTCCCGTCGCTTCGGCTGTCCTCTTCGTTTCCCGCCATTCGAGCCGGAGCTGCAGCAGGCACGCTGGCCTCTTGAGGGGCGCCGCGCATCATCCGCGTTCCGGTGGCCTGGCTCTCTGGGAAACCGCCCCCGCCGGGGCCGGGGCCGCTCATCCCCAGCCCTCCGATTCCGTAAGAATCGAAGAACACCAACTGGTCGGATCTCAGCGGTGGGTAGCCCGGAAGGTTGAACCAGGTGCTCTGCGACAGCCAGATCGCGTTCGAGGTGTTGAGCGAATGCGTCACCCACGGCAAGCCGGTTCGACTGGCGTAGAGCGCCATCACGTTGGGCGGAGAATGCGGCCCGAACAGATCGAGCGACTGATCGAACATGTAGGCCAGCACTTCGGCCGCGCCCGCTTCGAGCGCCTTGCCCTGCGCTTTCACCGTCACCTTGAAGGTCTCTTTCGTGCCCGGACGCAGGGTGTCCCGAAAGGTGCTGAACGTGACGTCCAGTTCCTTGTTGTCGAAAGGCACCAGGATCGAGCTTTGAAACTGCAGCAACTGCCAGTCGCGCACTGCTGTGACCTGCACCGAGAAGCCACCGCGATCTTCGGCCGTCACCGGCCGCTCGAAGACCGCCGGGTCCTTGTTGCCGATGATCATCTTTCGTTCGATGCGCTTGCCGCCCCGGTAGACCTCGAGCAACACCCGCTGCCCCTCGAAACCCGACCCGACCAGGAACCGCGCGGTCTGGCCGACCCTCAGCTGGGTGCTTTCGGTGAGCAGCAGCGCGGGCAGCTTGAGGTCGAACTTTCCGCCCGCGACCAGGAAGTCTTCCTGGGTCTGGAACTTCTCGCCCGCTTCGTCCTGGGTCACGTACACCAGGCGGTAGGCCCCCGCTTTGAGCTTGCCGAGAGTCGCGACCGCCACTCCCTTCTCATCGTGGGTCAGCTCTCCGGCCGACAGCTGCGGGCCTTCTTTCCAGCCCCGCACTGTCGAAGTCCAATTCCAGCCGGTCTGCCACCGGGGCTTGATCGAGTCGCCCGGGCTGCGGTAGCCGTCGGACTTTTCTTCCTCTGGGCTTCGCGCAATCGGCTCTTCAGACGGCATCACCGTCCCCCCCGGTGCCGTCAGCGCGAGCAGCCGGAAGCTGCCTTTTCCCGCGCGGGGATTCCCGTCCAGATCCGTTCGGCGGGTGGTGACCACCGCCGCCTTCCCCTCGTTCAAGAATTCTCCGTCGATGCTCGCGTGGGCTTCGATCGAGACCAGCCCCAGACGCGTCGCCTTGCTCGCCGACCGGGTCTCGCCGCCTTCATCGGTGATGTCCGCGTCGACAACGTAGCGGTAGGTCACGTCGCGCGAGAGCCTCGGGTCCGCCTCGGGCTTGAAGGTCACCTCGAACGTGCCATCGGCCTTCAAGGCTCCGACGCCGGTGGCGACGACTTGAGATCGCGGTGCCGGAGGGTTCCAGCCCCACCCGCCCCACCACCACGGCCACTGCGGCGTCCGCTGCACTCGCCAGCGCACCTGACCCGAGGTCACCGGCAACCCGAAGTAGTAGCGCGCCTCGCCCTGAAGGCTCGCGGCCGCGTTCAGCTTGAGCGCCTTCCCGGTGTCCTTGAACGCCACGGTAAAGGTCGGCCGCTTGTATTCTTCGACCCGGACGTAGGCGGCCCCGTTGCCCGTCGTGACCTGCCACTGCCCCAGCAGGCGGCCGGTCGGAATCACGAACTCGCCGGCTGCCGAACCGAACGCGTTCGTCTTGATCGTCTTCTTCTCGACGACCTGCTGGTTCGGGTCCATCAGGTTGATCGTGAGTTCCCGGTTGGGAGCCGTCTGGAAGGCCGAACGATCGGCGTTGCCATGGTAGGCGACCACCTTCCAGAGCAACTTCTGCTGCGGTCGGTAGATGCTGCGATCGGTGTAGACGAGGGTGGAATCGAATTCCGCACCTCCATTCGCATAGAAGCCGATGCCCTGCTGCTCGAGCGCAGCTTCGGTGCCTTTTCGGGCCACGACGAAGAACTGGCGATCGTTGGGCCGATTCCCTTTTGAAAATTTCACTGTGCCGGCAGAGCCGGTCGCCTGGCTCTCTTCTCTTTTTCGCTTCGAGTCGTACCGGTAGCTCCACAGCTCGACGTTGGCGTCGGCGACCGGCTCTCCGCTGGCCCCGTCGACCACGGCCAATTCAATGGTCCCGTCCTGCGAGTGGCGCACGATCAGCACCAGCTTCGAGATGATCAGGTTGACCGCCACCAGGCGGTTGGACCCATCGGCGAAATCAGGCCGCGCGGAAGCGATCACCACCCACAGCCCGCTTTCGGTGATCGGGGGCGTCACGAAGGTCCGATGCGACTTGAAGTCCGGAGTCGGCGGAAGGCCCGTCGTCCAGCTGTGGTCGGCGGGCTTGGCCAACAGCGCCCGGACTTCGGTGTTGCTCGGCAACATCTGGTAGTCGGTGCGCGAGGTGACCCAGGGAATCAAGTCGACCCGGTGCGCCCGGAAGTACAGCGTCGGCAGATTTCGGGCGTTGATCTCGATCGAGCGTTTGCCCGTGCCGTCCGATTCCATCGCCAGCAGCCCGTAGTCCGGAGCCTCGATCGCCGCGACCAGGTGAACGCAGCGCCGCCCCCCGATGCTGGCCGGGAACGCCTTGGCCCCCGCTTGAGCAATCGCGCGGGCCTTCGCCAGAAGAGCCTCAGAGCGGTACCACTCGGCGAGGACGGCGCGGGCCATCGAGGACCAGGGAAGGTCCTTCAGCCCCTCGAGGCGGCCCTCGAGATCTGCCCGAATCGAGGCGCGCTGCTCGGAGTCGGTGGTGCTGGCGTAGAGCGCTTGCAGCCTTTCGATTCGCGCGTTGGCCGCCGCTTCGCGCTCGCCCTTCTTCTGGTGCCAACCCTCGAGATCGTCGAACAGCGCGCCGGCCCGCACCAGGGGGTGCAGCTCGGCATTGCCGGGGTTGAAAGCCGTCGGCTGTTTGGTCTCGCCACGAATCAGCGCCGCGAAATCCAGCCGGAACTGCCCGTTGGACTGCTCGGGAGTCCAGGTGCTCGAGTTCACCAGCGCCTGGGCCCACATGTACGTCACCGCATCGCGCAGGGTGGGCCGGATGTTGGGCGGGTAATCGTTGGCCACGAAGTACTCGGCCAGCGCGGCAATCGGCTTCTTCCCCAGCTCTTCGCGGTTCTTCCAGACTTCGGCGTACGCGCGGTGCATCTCGGCGTACAGCTGGTCCGCCGTCCACAACTTCAGGTCGACCGCTCCCTTGGTATCGATCTTTTCGCGCTGGCGAATTTCCCAGCTGTACTGCATTGCGTAGCGCCAGATCGCGTTCGCATAGAACAGGTTGACCGCGTCGTGGCCCATCGTCCCTTTGGGCCAGGGCTCTTCGCGCAGGCGCTTCACCGCCGTCTCGAACCCGCCCAGCGCGATGCGCAGCTGGGTCACCTTGATCAGCGCCCTCGCATGCTCGAGGTCATCGGTTCCGTTCTTCGCCGCGGAAAGTCGCTTCTCGGTCTGGGTGGCGGCGGCCTCCACCTTTTTTTCCGAGACGAGCTGGTCGATCTGCGCCCACGACGGAGTCTGGCCAAGCAGCGAAACAGCGAGAAGAAAGGGGATCATGGCGGGGGGACCATAGACGCGCCCCCCTGCACAGCGGGTTCCGATTTTACCGGTAGCCCTGCGCCTGCAGCGTGAACAGGTGGGCGTAACGACCCTTCTTTTCCAACAGCGCCTCGTGGCTGCCGAGCTCTGAGAGCTTGCCGTGCTCGAGGACCGCGATCCGGTCGGCCATGCGCACCGTCGAAAAGCGGTGCGAGATGATGATCGCGCTGCGGTCCTTCGCCAGCCGCTTGAACCGGTCGAACAGCGCCACCTCGGCCTCGGCGTCGATCGACGCGGTCGGCTCATCGAGGATCAAGATCTGCGCTTCCCGCATGAAGGCCCGGGAAATCGCCAACTTCTGCCACTGCCCACCTGACAGCTCGTGCCCCTTCTCGAACCACCCGCCGAGCACGGTGTCGTATTTCTGGGGAAGCGAGTCGACGAGCTCCCCTGCCCCTCCGTCCTCTGCTGCCCGCTTCACCACCAACGGGTCGGCCAAGCGCTCGACGTCGCCCAGGCCGATGTTCTCGCCGGCGCTGAATTGGTAGCGCACGAAGTCTTGAAACACGGCGCCAAAGCGCTGGCGAAGATCCTTCACGTCGAAGTCCCGCAGGTCCACCCCGCCGTAGAGGATTTCGCCTTCGCTGGGCTCGTACAGCCGCATCAACAGCTTCACCAAGGTCGACTTGCCCGCGCCGTTCTCACCCACCAGCGCCATCTTCTCGCCGCCGCCAATCGTCAGGCTCAGATCCTTCAGCGCCCATTCTTCGCGCCCCGGATACTTGAACGAAACATTCTTGAACTCGATCGCGTGCTGACCTGAGGGCAACGTCCTGGGGGGCAGGCTGCGCGGCTGCTCGGCGTCGGTCGGCAGCGAGAGGAACAAGAACAGGTTCGACATGAACAGCGCGTCTTCGTACATCCCCGCCACCGACGACAGCACCGACTCGAAGGCCGACTGTCCCTGCCGAAACACCGCCAGGCCCAGCGTCAAATCTCCGAGCGTGATGTCACCCCGTGCGGCGCGGGCGGCCACCGACACGTAGCAGGCGTAGAACGCGGCGAGGGAAATCGCGCCGAACAGCGTGCCCAGCACCAGTCGCTTGAGCGCGAGCTTGCGGTCTTCTTTCAGAAACTTCGAAAACAGCGCTCGAAAACGACCGAGCACCAGCGGGCCCAGGTCGTAGAGCTTCACTTCCTTCACGTGGGAATCACGGGTGAGGATCCACTCGAGGTAGTTGAGCTTTCGGCCCTCGGGCGCCCGCCAGGACGACAGTCGAAAGGCTTCACCCGACAGCCGGGTCTCGGCGATGAACGCGGGAATGGCGGCGACCACCAGCAACACCACGCTCCACCAGGCCACGCTCCACAACAGCACCGCGAACGTCGCCAGGGTCAGGCCGTTCTTCAGCACCGTGACCAGGGCCATCGCCAACGAAAGCGGCCGCATCGAAGACTCACGCCGCGCGTTCTGCAGCACGTCGTAGGTCTTCGAGTCCTCGAAGTGCTTCAGCTCGAGAGTCAAAGATTTCTCGAGAATCTGCTCGTTGATCAAGTTGCCCAGATTCACCCGCAGCAGCTCGCGCGAGAAGCCGGCCAGCCGACCAATCGCCAGCGTCGCGACCGCGAGCCCCAGTTCCCACGCCACGTACTTGAAGACCACCGACTGATCGGCCGAGCTGTGACTCTTGGCCGCCTGCACCACCGAGTCGATGATCAGCTTGCCCACGTAGGCCAGGCCGGCGGGGAACAGGGCTTGAAGAAACGTGAGCCCACCCAGAACCAACGCACTGGAATGATCTGCTTGCCACACCAGCTTCAAGGTCTTCGGCAGCTGCTTGAGCAGCTCGCGGGTCGAGATCCTTTCTTTGTCTTTGGGTGCGCTGGCCATCGGAGGGCTCACTTGTAACCCCGTCGAAAGTGGGCGCCCCGCCCGAATGGGGAGCTCACGGCTTGCGCCTCAGCCCCACGAGGTAGACCTCCATGCTGGCTCCCCGCGTCGCTTCGGGCCGGACCACCTTCACCTCGGCATACGCGGCGCGGACCGAATCGCGGAACTCTTCGAAATCGCCACCCATGAAGAGCTTGGTGATGAAGTGGCCCCCCGGCTTTCCCCTCGTCTGCGACAGCTCGAGCGCCTTTCCCGCCAGCCGCAGGCTTCGCGCGACGTCAGTGTTCCGGGTGCCGGTCGTCTTCGGAGCGAGATCGGATGTCACCACGTCGAACCGCCCCTTGTGCACCTCGAGCAACTGCGCGTCGAAGTCGTCGGCCAGCACGTCGAGCACCGCGGTCTTGACGTTCGGTTTTCCGAGCGGACGAATCGGAACGAGGTCCACTCCGATCACCACCCCGGTCGGACCCACTTCCGCCAGGATGATCTGCAAAAATCCACCCGGAGCGGCCCCGAGATCGAGCACCGCCTGCCCTTTCTTGAAGATTGAAAACCGCTGCGAGATTTCTTCGATTTTGAACGCCGAGCGCGCCCGCAGCCCTTCGGCGTGCGCCTTCTTGAAGAAGTGATCTTTGGGCTTGTACGCCTTGCTCTGGCTCAAGGACCGGTGGCCTTCGCCTCACCCAGCTCGCCGGACAAATCGTCGCCGTGGGTGACGCTCTTCACCTTCTCGAACAGTCGCAGGTAGCGGGTCACCGCGAAGTCTTTGGCCTTGTCGACCTTGATGTTGGCGGCCGAGGAAGCGCCGATCAGCCCCTGAAACACGCGGACCTTCGGGTTTGCCTTGTCCATCGCCCACACCTGAATCGACGAAACGACGGGGCACGCGCCCACCGCAGTCGCCGCCGCGACAGAAGCTTCGACCGGCAGCGCGTCCTGTTTCTCGTTGAGCCATTGCACGTAGAGGACTCCATGCTCGGCAGACAGGTCGGCCTCGAGCTTGCCGATGCGGCCCTTGAGCTCGGAGCCTTCGAGCGCCTCTTTCAAGTTCCGCTCGCAGATAACCTTCAGGTCGCCGGCCTCGTCGCCCCGGGCGATGACAGCGCTGAAGTCCTTGAGCTTGTACTTTGCGTCTCGCGCGATGGCCGCGACGCGCGCCTCGGGCTTCATCTTTTGAACCCGCGGGTCTTCGATCGCCACCTGGTAGTGCTTGTACATCTTGAACTCGTCGCGAGAGAGCGGCAGCGGCTCGGTCGCAAGGCAGGGAAAGGCGGGCGCAAGAAGCAGAAGCAGGGCGAAGCGAGCCGAAGCCATCGAGGTGAAGCCTCCGTAAAAGAGTGGGTTATACCTAACCCCATGCCCGGCTGTGGAACCTGCGGAGCGAAGCTCGAAGTCGTCGCCAATACCGTCGGCCGCCACGAGACCTGCCCGGCCTGCGAGGCCGAGCTCCACGCCTGCATTCATTGCCGCCACTTCGACGAAACCGTCGCCAAGGGCTGTAAGGAGCCGTTCGCCGAAGTTCCCGCGGACAAGGTCGACGCCAACTTTTGCGACTATTTCCAGATCGGCGAGGGCGCCCGCCGCGACGCGGTGAAGAAGGACCAGCTGCTGTCCGCGGCTGAGGCGTTGTTCAAGAAGAAGTAGGCGTCCGCCGCCGGCGCAGCAGCCCGACCAGGCCCACCCCTGCGAGCATCCCAAAAGCGGCCTGACACCCGTTTCTCGCCGAAGCCCCTGCATCCGCGCACGTCAGCGGCGCACACCCTTCCCCCTCGGCGCACAGGCTTTGGCCGCACTGGCCTTCGGTCGGAGCCTCGAGGGTGACCTCGATCGAATCGTCGGCCATCACCCGGATTGCAGTGATCGAAATGCCCGACGGTTGTCCCGAATAGAAGTCGGAAGACAGCGGGTGGTTGGCCTGGCTGAAGGGCCCGGCTCCTGCCGAAGGCTTGAGCGCATCGCCGTCCCGAAATAGATCGTTGGGGTAGTCCGGCTTGCCGTTGCTCTGAACCTCGAACAGCCCGTCGGCCTGAAGCCACATGATGTACGGGTGCCACGCGTCGCAGTTGACGCAGTTGAGGATCCGATCGACGAACCGCCCCTCTTCGCCTCGCAGCTGCTTCAGCGTTCGATCGACATGGAACACGGCCAGGCCCCGGGTCGAGACTCGGCGATCAAACCTTCCCCCTGGCCCGCGGTTCTCGACGAGGAAGTACTCGTCGCCCGTTCCCAGCCGCCAGACCTCGCCGCTCTTCTCGGCCGGCGCCACGATCACCCGCTGACGACCCGACACCTGGTGCCAGTTGGCCCAACGCAGCCGCCATCGGGTCTCGGCGTCTGGCAGCGGAACAGCGTCGTCGTAGCTCCACGCCCCCATCCACGTCAGGTGCAGCCCGGCGTACTGGTTCGACTCGTCGTAGAGATCCGTCAGCCCCAACAGATGCCCGAACTCGTGGACCATCACCAGGCTGTCCGAGTACCCCGCGATCGCGA
>JAYVCD010000302.1:0-8378 GCA_043750125.1 Archangiaceae bacterium
GTCATCGGAGATTGGCGCTATTCCGCCGACCACCCCGCGAAGATCAACCAGATCGAGGCACCCGAAATCAGCGAGACGGCGAAGAAGTATTTCGTGCCGGAAAACTCGGTGGTCGTCGACCTCGCCCGGCCTGCCCTGGGTGCCCCGTGAAGCGCGCCCTTCTGTGCCTGCTGGGAGTCGCCTGCGTCACCGTGGCGCCAACCCCGAACATTCAGTCCAGGTCCGAATCGAGCGTGAACGAGTCGACCCGGCTACCGCCCGTCGGCTGGTCCGAGCTGCCCGCCGCGCTGGCCATCGACCCGAAGAAGGTCCCGATTCCCGCGCTGACCTTGAGCGTGATCAAGCCGCTGAAGACCGTTCTTCCCAACGGGCTGATCGTCTATTCGCTCGAAGATCACGCGGCCCCGCTGGTCAGCGTGCGCGCGTTGGTCTGGGCCGGCCAGTACGACGACCCGACCGCGAAGCTCGGCACCGCCGGCCTCACCGCCGAGCTGATGACCAGCGGCGGGGCAGGGCCGCTCACCGCCGAGCAGGTCGACGAGCTGCTCGAATTCCACGCGGCCGATCTTTCAGGAGGCGCCGGCGACGAATACAGCCAGGTGAGCCTCAGTCTGCGCGCCGAGGATCTCGCCAAGCTCTTCCCGGTCTTCGCCGACGTCCTTCAGCGCCCCCGCTTTCAGCAAGATCGCTTCGATGTCACCGTCGCCGCGCAGCTCGAAGGCATTCGCCGCCGGCCCGATCGCCCCGATGGGCTGGCCGCCCGCGCGCTCAACAAGGCGGTCTTTGGTCCGACCACCCTGCTCGGGCGCGAGACGACCGAAGCCACGATCAAGGCGGTGAGCCTCTCTGACCTCAAAGCGTTTCACGCCCGCGCCTTCTCGCCCAGGGCCACCGCGCTGATGGTCAGCGGCGACTTCAACCCCGCACTGCTCAACTCGCTGATTCAGACCTACCTGGGAAGCTGGAAGGGGCCCGAGAGAATCGCCCGCACCTACCCGCAGCCCTCGAAGCTTCAGCGTCGGGTCATCCTCGTGCCCAAGGCGACCGCCCAGGCCAAGGTCCGCATCGGGGGCCCGGGGTTCCAGCGCAACTCTCCAGACGAGTACCCGATGCGCCTGGTCAACACCACGCTGGGCGCCTTCGGGGTCGGCCGCCTCTACAAAGAGATTCGCGACGCCAAGGGCCTGGCGTACAGCGCGTCTTCTTCGGTCAGCCCCGGGCCCACCAGCGGGCTGTTCACCGCGAACTTCGACACCCGGCCGGAACAGGTTCCCCAGGCGCTCGACGCCGCTTTGAAGATCCTCGATGAAGAGGCCACCGTCCTGCCCCCCACGCTTCCCGAGCTGCGACAGGCCGCCGACATGACGATCAACTCGTTCGCCTTTCGCTTCGATCACGTCAGCAAGATCGTCTTCGAGAAAGCGCTGTTCGACATGTTCGGGTATCCCGACGACTACCTCGAGCGGTACCGGGACAACGTCTCGAAGGTCGACGGGCCCGCCGCCAATGGCGCAGTCAAGAAATTGGCTCGACTCGACGCGCTTCAGATCGTGATCGTCGGGCCGCCGGACAAAATGGGAGACCTCAGCCGCTTTGGACCGGTGACGACCATCACCGACGTTGAGCAATTTCGCTGATCAGTCGGTCGAAAAATTGGACGCGTTGGATCAGGCCCGTACGCTTCGCAACACCTCGCCGCAGTGTTGTTGCAGCGAGAGCGAACCCCTGACTGGAGCGTCCGAACATGAGCGAAAAGCGCAAGCACAACCGCGTGCCCCTCGACATCTACCTGAACAAATACGTCGCTGGCGTGCCCTACATGGCGCGCACCGCCGACATCTCGCGTGAAGGCGTCGCGCTGGCGAACCTGATCGAGCCCGACCAATCGGGCAAGCGGGTCGGCCTGCAATTCCAGCTGCCCGGATCAGAAGAGGTGATCTACGCCGAAGGTGAAATCGTTCGGGAATGGCTCAGCACCGGAAACGAAGGCAGCGGCGTGAAGTTCACGCTGCTCACCGAACGTCACCGGCGAATGATCGAGCAGTACGTCACCGCTCTCGAATAGTCGGAAAAAATGCAGGGCTGCTGCGTTCCTTGACCTTCACCGGGTGGGCGAATTGAATCGGTGTTCAGGCCCCCCCTGAACATTGCCCACCCTGGAGCCTGTCTCGTGACGCGTTTGTTGACCCTGCTGATCCTCGCCTCGCCGATCGCGGCCTGGACCAGCGAACCCAAAAACACCCTCGGCGTCGACTGGGCCGCGCAACGACTGAAGGCCGCCGGGTCAGGGGCTCCCGATCTCTCAGTCCGGAACCTGGCCCAGGCGCGGCTGGGGGCCGAGCGCGCGGCGCTGACCGACGCCCTGCGCAACCTGCTCGCCCAGGTCAAAGGTCTGCAGGTCGCCACCGACAAGAAGATGGACGACGTGATGAAGGACGAGAAGACGCGGGCCCGCGTCGAGGCGCTGCTGCATGGCTACAAGGTCGTCAGCAAGCGCTACTTCTCGGACGGAGGCATCGAGCTCGAGCTCGAAGTTCCTCTTTCGCTGTTGACCGAGGTGTTCGATCCCGAGCCCGCCCAACAGCTCGAAGGACTGAAGATGGACGGCGACAAGACGAACACCGGCCTGGTCATCGACGCCCGCGGTCTGAAAGTCGTCCCCGCGCTTGCGCCCCGGGTGCTCGACAGCTCGGGCAACCCCCTCTACTCGGTCGAGGTCTTGGCTGAGGATGCTCGCAAAATCAGTGGCGTCGCTGCGTACGCCCAGACCCTCGACGAGGCCAAAAAATCGAGCAAGGCCGGCGACAAACCGTTGGTCGTCAAAGCCACCAAAGCCAATGGCACCGACCTGGTGCTCAGCCCTGCCGATGGCGCGAAGCTGGGTGCGATCAACGCCTTCTTTCTCGCCGAAGGCCGGGTGGTGATCGTCACCAACGCGCCATGAAGGGCCTTGCCGGGTGACGGGGCGGTGGCTGCTGCTGCTCGCACTCGCCGGCTGCGCTTCATCCGGCCCTGAGGTGATGACGAGGGCGAGCCAGGAGATGGCCAGGAATCCCGGGCGGGTCTGGAGCTCGAATCTGATTCTGGGCTGCGAGCCGACCGACGCCGATGTCTGGCTCGATGGGGTTCCTCAGGGCACCTGCCTCGACTTCTCGGGCGCCCCCAAAGGCCTCACCCTGGGTGACGGAATGCACAAGGTAGAAGTAAAGAAGACGGGGTTCTGGCCCTATGAGACGTGGGTCGATTCTGGCGGTGCCCGCGCCGTGCTGAACATCAAGCTGTCACCCCGATGAAAGATCTTGCCCCAATGATCGAGCCGTCGCCCCCCGTCGTCCTCGTGCCTGCTCCCCACCCGGAAAATTTCGGGCTGCCCGAAGCCGAAGCACGGCGCATCGACTTCTACTGGGCCGGGGGCGTCGTCGCTTCGATGGCGCTGCTGTTCATCGCCGTCTCGCTGATGAAGGGCGTCGCGATCCCCGTTTTTCTCGCCCTCGCGCTCGCCTACGGTCTGAACCCCGTCGTCACGGCCCTGGCCGCAAGGGGAATCAAGCGCACGCTGGCCACGGTGCTGGTCTTCGGCGCGCTCAGCCTGCTCGTCTACGCGGTCGCGCTGTACGTCATTCCGGTCTTCGCCGATCAGGCCGGCAAGCTTCCCGCCTTCTTCAAGGCCGCGAGCGTTCAGGTGGTCCCGTGGGTCGAAACCAATTTCAACGTCTCGGTCCCCGGGTTGATTCGCCAACGCGCCGAAGAGCTGGGCAGCCAGACCTCGAGCCTGCTGTCGCAAAATGCTCCCACCGCTGCCAAGTTGCTCGGCAGTCTCGCCACCAACACCGCGGCCCTGGTCTTCACCCTGCTCGCGGTCCTCGTCATTCCGGTGCTGGGCTTCTTCTTCCTCGCCGACTACCCGAAGCTCGTCGCGCTCGGCCGCGGGCTGATTCCCCTGCGCGCGGTGACCCTGGTCAGCCGCCGCTTCGCCGAAGCCGATGATGTCCTCTCGGCCTTCGTTCGCGGCCAGCTCACCGTTGGAGCGATGCTTTCCGTCATCTATTCCTTAGGCCTTTCCATCGCCCGCATCGAAATGGCGATCGTGATCGGCCTCATCGCCGGGTTCGGGACCCTGGTTCCCTACGTCGGCCCCGGCATCGGCGTCTGCCTGGCGCTGATCGGGGTCGCGCTGTCCTGGTACGGACCCTGGCAACTGGTCGTGGTGGCGATCACCTTCCTCGGCACCGCCGTGCTCGAGGGGCTCGTCATCACCCCCCGCATCGTCGGCCAGAAAGTCGGGCTGCCCCCGGTCGCAATCATCATCGCCGTGCTCGCCTTCGCTGAAATGTTCGGCTTCGTCGGAGTGCTGCTCGCCGTGCCCCTGACCGCGGTGCTGAAGGTCGTGCTCAAGGTGGTGATCGCCCGCTACCGTCGAACCGGCGTCTACCTCAATGGCGCGCCGCTCGCGTGATCGCCGCGGCGCTGGTGCTGTGGGCGCTCGCCGCGGATCCCCGCTCCCCTGCGGCTGATGCTCCACCCCTCTTCCTCGCCACCTCGGTTCGCGTTCACCTGCACGCCAGCGATGAGCTCGAGCCGGACTACCTGCGCGCGCTCGCTCGCAAGAACGTCACCCTCTGGCTCTCGACCCGAAGCAATACGCTGCGCGCCTCGACCCTCGAGACGATCAACAAATTTTCCGACGCCTGGGTTTCGCTGCGTGCCCCGGTGAGCGAAGCCGACGCGCACCAACTCGACAAGCTGCCCCGCGCGGGCCTGTGGCTCGAGGTGAAGGATCTCGACGGAGCGCGCCGCCTGCTCGGCCCCCGGCGGCTGGCGCTGCGCCTTCAAGGCCCACTCGATCTGCCGCTGTTCCAGAAGCTTCAGCAGCTGCGTCCGACCGAGACGCTCTGGCACGCTGCTCCGGACGTGGATCTGCTCTCGTGGGGGCTGTTTCGGCAGCTGCCCAACCGCAAGATCCTGGCGCGCTCTGCGGTCGAGCTCTGGCCCACCCCCTGTCCCGCTCGCCCGCTGAGCGGTGAACCCACGATTCAGACCCAGCTTCAGGGCTTGCTCAAGCTCAGTGGCCGCAGCTTTCCCTGTGGCGCTGGGCCCCGCATCGAGGTGCCGCTCGACACCGAACGCGACGTGCTTCAGGGCCTGTTGGTCCGCGAGCCCTCGGCCGAGCTGGTGATCGAGGTAGGTGAAGACCCACGTGCGGTCACGAAGGCTCGCCGACTGCTCGACGATCTCGGCCTCAAGTGAGGTCAAGCGGTCTCAATGCTTGACGGTTCAATCGCAGGTGGTGATGATTCGCGGCGTCAAAGGGAAATTCTCAGGAGTACCGCCCAGTTGCCGACCGCTGTTTTCGCTTCAAACCCACGGCAAGGGTGCGCTCCCATCTTCAGGAAGACAATGCGCCGAATTCTCCCACTCCTCTTTTGTCTCTGGTCTCTGGCTGCGCTCGCTGAAGCGCCTGCGAAAGCCCCCGAAAAAAAGGCCGCCAAAGAAGCGGACCTCGGGAAAAAAGAAACCTCGATCGCTCCAGACAAGTCGCTGGCCGGCGACGTCACCCGAAAGAAGAAGAAAGAAGAGATCGCGCCGACACTCAACTACGACGAGTTCCGCCTCGGGGTCGAGTCGCAGGTCAACACCAAGCGCAAAGAGCAGATTGAAGATCTGAAGAAGATCATCGAGCTCTCCACCGACATGAAGGAACGGCCGAAGCTGCTGTTCCGCCTCGGCGAGCTCTATTGGGAAGAGTCGAAGTACTACTTCTTCGAAGCCAACCGGAAAGACGACGAATACATCCGCTCGATGAACGCCAACGACAAGGCGGGCATGGCGAAGGCCAAGGCGGAAAAGGAAGCCAAGGCCGAAGAGAGCAAGGGTCAGGCAAAGCTCGCCGTCGACCAGTACTCAGAGATTATTCAGAAGCACAAAGACTTCGAGCGCAACGACGAGGTCCTCTATTTCCTCGGACAGAACCTGATGGAAATGGGCGACGAAAAGAAGTCGTTGGTCGCCTACAAGCGGCTGATCGACAAGTTCCCGAAGTCGAAGTACCTGCCCGACGCCCACCTGGCCTTCGGTGAGTATTACTTCAACGCCTCGAAGGGAAAGCGGGACCAGGTCGAGAAGGCGCTGGCCTCGTACAAGGACGCCGCGAAATATCCCGACAATGCCGTCTACGGCTACGCGCTCTACAAGCAGGGGTGGTGCTTCTTCAACCTCGGCGAGTACGAGAAGGCGATGGACATGTACAAGTCGGTCGTCCTCTTCGCCCGAATGGCGGGCAAGGAAGAGGTCGAAGGCGACGGGAAGAAGGGGAAAGGAAACCGCGCCGGCCTGGTGAAGGAAGCCCGCGGCGACTTCGTTCGCAGCTACGCCCGCCTGCTCAGCGGCACGCCGACCGAAGGCCGCGAGCGCTTTGCGAAGCTCACCGACGCTCCCGAAGACCTGCGCAACATGATGAAGGGCCTCGCCGGGCTCTATTACGAAGACGGGAAGGACAAGGAAGCTGCGCTGGCCTTCGACATGCTGATCAAAGAGCGCCCGACGTCTCCTGAGTCCCCCGGCTTCCAGGGGAAGATCATCGACTGCGTGATGCGCGCCGGAAACAAGCGGATGACCGTGCAGCAGGTGCGCCGCCTGGTGAAGGTGATGGACGACGTGAAGACCGCCAACAAGGAATGCGACGCCAAGTGCAAGGGCGCGCTCGACGAGGCGAAGGAACTTTCGGAACGCACGATTTCCAACCTCGCGGTCAACTGGCACAACGAAGGAAAGAAGACGCGCGATGAAGAGACCTTCGGCTTCGCCAATGAGGTCTACGCCGACTACATGGCCCTCTTCCCGGACAGCCCCAAGTCCTACGACTTGCGCTTCTTCTGGGCCGAGCTCCTCAACGACAACCTCAACAAGTTCGACAAGGCCGCCGAGCAGTACACCGCCGTCACGATGATGGACATCGCGAAGGGCGACAAGTGCAACGCCCCTCCTGAGAAAGACGAGAAGGGCAAAGACAAGGCCCCGCCCTGCAAGTACCTGGTCAACGCCACCTACAACGCGATTCTGGCCTACGACGAAGTGGTCAAGGCCGCGATCACCAAGGGCACGATCAAGCCCCCTGTGCTCGTCGACCCCACCAAGAAGCTCGACATTCCGCCCGAGAAGAAGGCGCTGCTCGAGGCGTGCGAGCGCTACATCAAGCACGTCCCGAAGGGCGATAAGCAGGTCGAGATCGCCTACAAGGCCGCGAAGATCTACTACGACTACAACGATCTCGATCAGGCCGTTCCGCGCTTCGCCGACATCGCGCTCAAGCACCCCGACTACAAGTTCGAGAACGGCGACAAGGCCGGCGAAATCGGAGCCAACCTCGTCCTCGACTCGTACAACCTGTTGGGCGACTGGGCGAAGGTCAACGAGTGGGCCCGGAAGTTCTACGCCGAAGACAAGCTCGCCCAGGGCAAGTTCCGCGAAGACCTCGCCAAGCTGATCGAGCAGTCGGCGTTCAAGCTCGTCAACCAGCTCGAAGCGAAGAAGGACTACGCGAAGGCCGCCGATGCGTACCTCGGCTTCGTGACCGAGTTCCCCAAGTCGGAAATCGCCGACAAGGCGCTCTTCAACGCCAGCATCGACTACTTCAACGCCAAGATGCTCAACAAGGCGATCGAGGTCCGCAAGAAGATCATCACCGGCTACCCCAGGTCTCAATACGTGCCGCAGACGATGTACGCGCTGGCCGAAGGGTACGAGGCGATCGCCGAGTTCGAAGAGGCGGCCAACTACTACGAGCGCTACGCCGCCAACTACGAGAAGTCGCTGGGCCCGGTGAAGAAGAGCCCTGCGAAGAAGGCGCCGGCCGGGAAGAAAGGCGCGGCTGCCGCTGCGCCCCCGAAGGACGACACCCCTTCCATCTGGGAAGAGGCCAAGGCGCAGATCGCGATCTTCAACTCGGGGATCTTCCGCGACGGGCTGGGCGAGTACAAAAAGGCGCTCAAGAACCGCGAGAAGTACCTCGAGCTGTGGCCGACTTCGAAGGACGCCGAGGCGATCTTCTTGTCGATCGTCGACCTCCACGAGAAGAACGGAAAGTGGTCGCTGGCGCAGAAGCAGCTCGAAGAGTTCGAGAAGAAGTACGCGACCAAAGATCCGAACAAGATGCTCACCGCCGAAGGCCGCATCGCCGGCATCTACGACGACAAGCTCAAGAACAAGAACGGTGCGCGGAAGATCTACGACCGCATCCTCGGCTACCACGACAAGCTGCCAAAGAAGGCCAGGGGCTCGCTCGAGATCGCCGCCCTCGACGCCGTCGCGCGCGCGCACTTCCTCAGCAACGAGGACGACTGGAAGAAGTTCGAAAAGGTGAAGCTCAAGTGGTCGAAGCT
>JAYVCD010000303.1:0-4487 GCA_043750125.1 Archangiaceae bacterium
GTCCCGTGCCCGCTCATCATGATCACCGGAAGATCCGGCCGCAGCTTTTGAATCTTCGCCAGCGCGGCCAGGCCGTCCATGTCGGGCATCTTCACGTCCATCAGCACCGCGTCGACCGGTCGGGCTGCCACCACATCGAGCGCCAGCTGACCGCTCGCCGCGAGCTCCGTTCGGTAGCCCTCGAGCTGCAGCGCCTGGTTCAGGGTCAGCAGAATGTTTTTTTCGTCGTCGACGATCAGAACGGTTGCGTTGGGCACGTGAGGGACCTTGGGGTCGAACGAGCTGAAAGTCTCACCCATTGTGCCGCGCCTTGAGCTGCAGCAGCAGGACAAGTGCAACGTTCTTGCCCCCTTCGGGAACGTCTGGTACCTGCGGCGACCCATGGCTCTTCGACTGATGAAGTTCCCTTTGGCAGCGATGGCCGTTCTGGCGCTTTCGGGTTGCCCTCCGACCTACCCGAAGTGCGAAAGCGATGCCCAGTGCACCGAAAAGGGTGAGGTCTGTGTTCAGGGCCAGTGCCAGGAATGCGCGGCCGATGCGAACTGCAAGCCGGGGTTCGTGTGCGACGCGAACAAGTGCGTTCCCAAACCCGAGTGCTCGGACACCAACCCCTGCAAGGCCGGCGCGAAGTGCAAGCAGGGCAAGTGCGCGGTCGCCTCGGGGGCCAAAGACGGCACCTGCACCACCAGCGAAGACTGCCCGTCAGGCGAAGAGTGCAAGGCGGGTAAATGTGCGAGCAAGGGCGGCGCCGCGGCCAACTGCGCGGTGGAACCGGTTCGCTTCGAGTTCAACGAGAGCAAGCTGAGCCCGGAAGGACAGGCGGCTCTCGCCGCGCTCGCCGACTGCATCAAGAAAAATGGCTGGAAGCTGCGGGTCGAAGGTCACGCCGACGATCGCGGAACTGAGGAATACAACCTGCAGCTCTCGAACCGCCGCGCCGCTTCAGTGAAGCGGTACCTGACCGACCTGGGCGTGCCGGACACCGCGCTCGAGACGATTGGCTACGGCGAGAACAAGCCGGCGGTGCAGGGCTCGAACGAAGCGGCCTGGGCCGCCAACCGGCGCGTCGAGCTGGTGAAACGCTGAAACTCCGCGAAGCGCTGGCGCGGCCCCAGCTCGACCTGGCGCAGATTGCCGCCCGGCTCGATGGGTCGGATCAGCAGGAACGGCTGGCCGAAATCTGGGGCCTCAACGGGGTGGAGCAGGCCCGACTGTTCGAGGCCGTACAGGGTCACCTCGCCTTGAGTCTCGACGCCCTGCTTCCGCCGCAGGTCCCGACGATGACCGGCGTTCCCCACGAGGGTCGCAATTCGCTGCTGCTGTTTACCCACTTCGCGAAGGTGTTCTACCGGGCCGAAGACTCGGTCATCGCGGCCAAAGAGCTCTGGGGCTTCAACCGCAGCGGGCCGCTGATCTCGACCGCGGTGGGGCCCGGTTATTACGTCGCGTATCCGCACGGGCAGGGTGAGGTGCTGGTCGACTACACCCGCCTGCCCACCCGCGCGCCCTCGGGCTGGCCGGCGATCCTTCGCAATGACCAGCGGCTGTCGCGCTTCGTCTACAACGGAACCCAGGACGTGCTGCGCGGAGTCTCGAAGCACGTGACGATCGGCCGCGCGACCCGGCACGGAAAGCCGCTCGACAACTGGTTCGTCCTCTGCCGGACGGAATAGCGACCGCCCTACAGCAGCCGCTTGAACGCCTCTTCGTCGACCACTTTCACTCCCAGGCTTTCTGCTTTCTTCAGCTTGGTCCCCGCGTCCGAGCCGGCGACGACGAAGTCGGTCTTCTTCGAAACGCTGCCGGTGACCTTGCCACCGCGGCGTTCGATCTCTTCCTTCGCGGCCTCGCGGGTCATCGTGACCAGCGTCCCCGTCAGCACCACGGTCTTCCCGCTGAAGGGGCCGGTCTCGACCTTCGCCGGAGCCTCAGGAACGATCGGCACCTGCAGCAGGGCCGCAACGAGCGCGCGGTTCTGTTCCTGGTGGAAGAAGGCGTGGATCTCTCGCGCCATCTCGGGGCCGATGTCTTTGACCGACTGCAGGGCCTCGGGGTCGGCGTCCATCAATGGGGCCATGTCGCGGAAATGATCGGCCAGGGCCTTCGCGGTGGCCTCGCCCACCTGCCGGATTCCCAGGCCGTAGATGAAGCGGCGCAGGGTGGTCTTCTTGCTCGCCTCGAGCGCGGCGATGAGGTTGGTCGCGCTTTTCTCCCCCATGCGCTCGAGCGTCATCAGCTCGTCCACCGTCAGGGTGTAGAGGTCGACCAGGGTCTTCACCCGCGCTTTGTCGATCAGCTGCTGCGCGAGCTTGTCGCCCAGGCCTTCGATGTCGAGCGCGGTGCGGGTCGCCCAATGTCGAATTCGGCCGGTGAGCTGCGCGGGGCACGAGAGCCCGGTGCAGACCACCACCGAGACTCCTTCTTCGCGCAGGGTGTCGGCCCCACAGATGGGGCACTGCTTAGGAAAGACGAACTTCTTCTCGGCCCCGGTGCGGCGCCCTTCGATCACCTTGACGATCTCGGGAATCACATCGCCAGCGCGCCGCAGAAATACCCAGTCGCCGATCAACACCCCTTTGCGGTTGAGCTCGTCCTCGTTGTGCAGCGTCGCCCGGGCGACGGTGACTCCGCCGACGAAGACCGGGGTCAACGCCGCGCAGGGAGTCAGCGCCCCCGTCCGCCCGACGCTGACGAAGATGTCTTCGACGTGCGCTTCGACTTCTTCAGGCGGGAACTTGTACGCCACCGCCCACCGGGGGCTCTTCGAGACCTGGCCCAACCGCCGGCGCCAGTCTTCGAGGTCGACCTTCACCACCAGCCCGTCGATCTCATAGGGCAGGCCGTGGCGGTCTTTGAGCAGCGCCGCGTACTGCTCGCGCACGCCTTCGATTCCGCTGGCCACCGCGCGGCGGGAATTCACCGGCAGCCCGACCTCTTCCATCCACTGCAGCTTCTGGCTGTGCCGCTCGAAGCTCGGAGCGCCTTCGACCCCCCCCCACTCGTAGAGGTAGACGCTCAACGGCCGTTCGGCGGTCATCTTCGGGTCGAGCTGTCGCAGGCTGCCGGCGGCGCTGTTGCGGGGGTTGACGAAGGCCGGCTCGCCCCGCTCTTCGCGCTCGCGGTTCATCTTTTGAAAGTCGGCCTTGCGAATGAAGACCTCGCCGCGGACCTCGAGCAGCTTCGGAGGCGACGCAGACTTCAGCTTCAGCGGCAGGTTTCTCAACGTGCGCAGGTTGGAGGTCACGTCCTCGCCGACTTCGCCATCGCCGCGGGTGCTGCCTTGAACGAAGGTGCCCTTTTCGTACACCAGCTCGATCGCCAGCCCGTCCATCTTCGGCTCGCAGACGTAGTCGACGGCTTCCGAGCCCACCGCTTTGGCGATGCGTTGATGAAACTCTCCGAACCCTTCTTCATCGAAGCAGTTGGCCAGCGAGAGCATCGGCTGGCGGTGGACGATTCTGGCGAACTTCTCGCTGGCCACGCCCCCGACCCGCTGGGAGGGGGAATCGGGCGTCACCCATTGGGGATGTTCGGCTTCCAGCGCCTGCAACTCGCGCATCAACCCGTCGTAGGCGTCGTCCGAGATCTCGGGACTGTCGAGCGAATAGTAACGGTTGTTGTGGTAGGCGATGAGGGCTTTGAGCTCTGCAATCCGGTCCGCGGGTTCCATGGGTCCAAACCCTCACTTACCAACTATCGGTTGACATCGACGTACCTGAATCCCTACCTTGCCTTCGTTGTTGCGGCGCCGGTGTTCTTGCGGCTCCCTCCAAATCCCTTTCGTTCACGCCTCACGCTGTCCGAATTCACGGTCGGCACCTCACCTCGGTTCGTCATGCCAAAGCGCGTCACCAAACAGAAAATTTCCGAACCTGAGGAAGAGCCGAAGAAGCGCGTCCGCAAGCCCGCAGAGGCCCGAAAAAAGGAAGACGAGGAGGCCGAGGCCGCAACTGTTGCGTCGCCGACCCGCCCGGTCCTGACGGCGATGCCGCGCCCGGTTCGCGATGACGAGCTGCAGCAAGTCGGGACCCAGGACGACGAACCGGCGGCCGAGCTGGCTCCGGCTCCGGCGGCGGTCGAGGCTCCTTCCGTCGACAGCGAAGTGCGCGAGGGCGAGCCGCTGCAGGTGCTTCAGCTCACCGACTTGAAGCGCATGAAGATTACCGAGCTGTCGAAGATGGCCCACAACCTGGGCGTCGAGGGTGCGCAGGGCCTCAAGAAGCAG
Source organism: Archangiaceae bacterium (assembly GCA_043750125.1). Taxonomy (GTDB): domain Bacteria; phylum Myxococcota; class Myxococcia; order Myxococcales; family Myxococcaceae; genus JAGSPQ01. The sequence goes on from JAYVCD010000303.1 coordinate 4,226, forward strand.
GAGCTGCTCTTCAACATCCTCAGCAACGTCACCGAGAAGCGCTTCGAGGTCCGCGCCGAAGGAGTGATGGAGCTGCTGAGCGATGGCTTCGGCTTCCTTCGCAGCGCCGACTCCGACTACCAGCCCAGCCCCGACGACATCTACGTCAGCGCCTCCCAGGTTCGCCGGTTCAACCTGCGTCCGGGTGACACCATCACCGGCCCGATTCGCCAGCCGCGCGAAGGCGAGCGGTTCTTCGCGCTGCAGAAGGTCGATCAGATCA
>JAYVCD010000304.1:0-7698 GCA_043750125.1 Archangiaceae bacterium
GCTCGAAGCGCTCCAACGTGCCGACGGGGTGAAGACCCGCGCCGCCGAGCTGCTGGGCCTGTCCTTTCGTTCGTTCCGCTACCGATTGGCGAAGCATGGGCTGGGGGGAAACGACAGCTGATGCACCCGGTTCAGGCAGGGCGGGCGTCGAGAGGCCCGGACTCGCCCCTGGAACATCGACTGCGGCGCCTCTTCCTGGCCTTGATCGCACTGAAGGTCGCGCTCGGCCTGTCGTTGCTCCTCGCGTACCTGGGCTCGCCGCTGGGCGCGGGGTTGTCGCTTGACGAGGAAAGTTACTTCGCCTGGGCGCAGCGGATCGTCGGGGGAGACCTGCTCGGGCGGGGGCCGTTCTTTCAGGACCCGCTCTACCCCTACGTCCTCGCCGGGATCCTGCGCCTTTGCAGCGGCGCAGTGATCGCGGCTCGGTTGTTCAATCTTGGACTCGGCGTGCTCTCGTTGGTCCTCTTAGAACGGGTGGTCCGTCGGCTCTTCTCACCCGCCCAGGCACTGGCTGCCGCCGCGCTCTGGGTCTTGCTGGGCTCGGTCGTGCTCGATGAGCTCACGGTGTCGAAGGAACCCCTGATGGTGGCGCTGCTGCTGGGCGCCGCAGCGCTCGCTCTGGAAGTCGAGGGGCGCCGTCCCGCGCTTGCCTTCGGGGCGGGCATCGCCGGAGGGGCGCTCGTCCTCGCCCGCGGGAACTTCCTCGTCCTGCTTCCTTTCGCGGCGTTGCTTGCCGTTCGCCTCTGGCCCCGGCGAGTCGCAGCCTGCGCGGTGGGGGGGCTGCTGCTGTTTCCGTCAATCTTTGCCGTGCGCAACGGACTGCAAGAGGGGCGATGGTTGCCTTCGACCGCTTCGACCGGAATGGTGTTTTTCATCGGCCATAACCCCGAGGCCGATGGCACCTGGGTGCAGGCCCCTTTCGCGAAAGGAAATCCGACCGAGGAAATGCCGGACTACGTCAGAGAGGCTTCGAGAAGAAGGGGGACCGAAGCAACCGCGTCTGAGGCCTCGCGGCTCTTCCTCGGTGAAGGATTGCAGTTCATGGCCGGGCACCCCCTGGAAGAGCTGGGGCTGATCTGGAGAAAAATACGGCTCACGCTCAGCTGGGAAGAGGTCCCCGGCAATTACTCGCGTTCCTGTGTGCGTGACCGCTTCATTCCCGGCCTCTGGCTGGCTCCGCTGACCGGGGCCGTGCTGTGGCCCCTGGCGTTGGCGGGCTTGGTGGCGCACCGGCGCCGACGGGTCATTCAGATCATCGCCGCCGCAAGCCTCCTCTACGCCGCCACGCTTTGGGCCACCTTCATCGTCGAACGGTACCGTCTGCCCCTGTGGGTTGCCGTCGTCGCTCTGGCTCCTTCTGGAGCCCTCGCGCTGCGCGACTGGCTGCGCTCGCCCCAGCGGAACCGGGTGCTCGTCACCTCAGTGCCCGTGTTGTGTCTTCTGGCCTGGCCCATTCGCGTCGGAAGCGGGGACCGCGAGCTGGGCCATTGTCTCGCGCTGGCCGGAGCCACCCTGCTTCAAGCCGGCCGGTTCGAGGAGGCCCGCCCACTGTTGGTCGAAGCCGTTCAAATCAACCCAAAAGACAGCATCGCCGCATTTAACCTGGGGCTGTTTTACCGAAGCGAGAGTCGCTGGTCCGAAGCCGCCGCCAGCTTCCGAACCGCGGTCGATGCGAATGCTGAAAATGCCCCAGCTTGGTGGGCACTCGGAGTCGCGCTGCAGGAAAGCGGCGATAGGCAGCCTGCCCAGACTGCGTTTGACGTTTTTTTTTCCAGGGCGCCTCAAGACCTGATTGTGCATGCATGCGCTGAAGTTACAGCGAGTCCATCACTGAGCTGGCTTTGGCCCCGATGTTCCGCAGCTGCGACCAAGGTTGAGCGAACAACGGATTTTTAGCGAAAATCCCTCCGATCAAAGGCAAAGGTCGTCAGCATTAACAACACGATCGAATAGCCGGCGATGTATGCACAGGATCCCAAAAAATCCGCCCATACAATCGGAATCTCGTAAGCGGCCGCACTGCGGAAGTTCACCCGCGACAGGTTGGGCAGCAGGTAATACGCGGCCTTTCCGATCGCCGCCGGAATCGTCGCCGTTGATTTGGCTGCAATCAGGTACAGGTCGTCAGCAAGGTGCCCGAGCAGGTACAACCCTACGCACGTCAGGGCCGAGATGAGCTGGCTGGAGAGCACCGAGCACAGTAACCCTGCAGCCGTCAGCAGGATGAGCTCCATGCTCAGCCCTAGCACCGCCGCCAGTTGGGCCCCCGTCTTCGGCACCGAGAAAACGACCAGCTCGAGGAAAAAAAGACCCGCCATCAAGGACTGCAGCAGCCCAAGCGTGAGCAGGTTACCGAGGAACCGACCCAGCACGAATTGGGTTCGAGACAACGGGCGCGACACAATCAAAAAAATAGTACGACGCTCGATCTCTTTCGAAATGAGTCCACTGGAAAGAAAAATAGCCAGTCCTGACAACAACAGACTCATCACCGACAACCCGAAGTCAGTTACGACCCGATCCAGAGAGAAGACGGTGACATTTAAAATGATGGTAGTCGACAAAAGCATGATCGCCGCAAAAATGCCGACAACGACTGTCACGCGATTGCGCAATGCTTCTCTAAAGCCAGCCAAAGCGAGCGCAAGGACCACTCTCATTGAAGCACTCCACCGACAGTGTCTGTTTCCGAGGCCTGCACGACACTGATGAAAGCATCTTCGAGCCCGAATCGATGGGGCTGAATTCTGCGGATCTTGATGGTTTCCTCGAGCAGTTTGCGAATCGCAATCTGTAGATGTTCTTCAGGCAGGCGCACGAGCAGCAGGTGTGCGGAAGGCTCAACCGTTGCCTTGAAGTCGGCCAGCAGCGCCGTCACAGCGTCGACAGAGCTGCCCTCACAAATGACTTCTACAATTGCCCCCTCGGCATTGACGATGTCGACGATGGGGCCGCTGCGCACAACCTTGCCTTTGGCCAACAATGCCACGCGATCGCAAAGAGCCTCAACGTCGGAAATGATGTGCGTGCAAAACAGGATTGTCACCCCGGCTTTTCGCTGCTGAAGCATCAGATCGCGAACCAGGCGACGACCGACGGGGTCGAGGCCCGAGGTGGGCTCGTCCAGGATCAGCAACTTCGGGTTCGCGACGATGGCTCCGGCAAGCATTGCCCGTTGAGTCATTCCTTTTGAGTATCTGCGGATGATTACTTTTCGAAGGGGACCCAATTCCACAGTGTCCAGCGCCTTGCTGGCCAGAACCCGCGCGTCCCTCGACGACCGACCCGCAAGAATGGCCTGAAGCTGCACATATTCTTCTGCGGAAAGGTATTCCTGCGGAGCAGGGTTTTCGGGGACGAACCCCACGTCAGTCCTTGCACGTTTGTCTTTTACGTCAATGCCAAACAGGGTCGCGTGGCCCTGAGTGGGCTGAATCAGATTGAGAAGGATCTTGATGGCCGTCGACTTCCCAGCTCCGTTCGGACCAATGAGGCCGAAGACTTCCCCTTCCTTGATGCTGAACGAAAATTCATCGAGAGCTTGGACCTTGCGCTTCGCAAACATCCCGAGTTTGTAAATTTTGGTGAGGCGCTCTGCTTGTACAATGTCTGCCATCGTTATTACTCCAGAGAATTAAACACGCGAAGCCGATCGTGGTTCGCGGTTGATCGAGCCCCTTCGGCAGAGAGTTCAATTTCTCCACCCAGGGGGTCTACTGGAGTCTGCGGCAATAATCTCTTCTGGACGAGCTCCTCGACCCCTGTCGGCGCCCGTCCTTCGAGTGCCATAAATTTTTCGGAAGCCGCATCTACCTGAACCAGGAGTTCTTCCAGGTCGATTTGTTTCAGGCGCGCTTCCGCGTCTGCTTTGACCTGAGGGTCTTCAGACTTAGCCAGGGTGCCAGCAAATTCGCGAGCGCCATTGAAGTTTCGCCCCTGGGCCAACAAGCGGGTAACCAATGGACCGATATACGGGGGAGCGTCGGGCTGTGATGCCATGACTGCGAGCGTCCGTCCGGCTGCACCTGGATCATGCTGCATCACCAGCTCGGTGTAGGCCTTTGAAAGGTAGAGCCGCCCATAGGTGGGCACTGCCTTGAGACCACGCGCCATCAGCGCCACCGCCTCAGGAACGTTGTCGTAGACGTCCGAACGCCCGCGCCTTACCGGCGCCATGATTCCACCCACGAAGTAAGGATATTTAAAGTTCGGGGCCAAGTCCGCGATCAGGTTTGCAATTGGGATGAGCGCAGCAGACTCATTCACGGTAGTGGCTCGCCCAGCCATATTCCCCATTCGCACCCAGAAGAGATCGGCTACGAAGTCGATTTGTCCTCGCGCGAGAATGCGGAGCACGAGCGCATTGGGCACGACTTCCAGCGTCACCCGGTCACTGCCCTTGACCGGGGGCAAGCTCAGTGCCGCGAATCCGATGCCTCCCACCATAGTTAGTATGAGCCGAGTCAACATTTAGGAAGAAGGAACTGGAGGTGCGGTCGGGGATCGAATCTACCCCTCACCGAACGTCGTTTACATTGTTCCCAGAAATGCCGGGGCCGTTGTTTTGAGGCTCTGCTTCCGCGCCACTCACTGAACTGCCCGCGATGGCGGTGCTCATACTCGAGATGCACCAGGTATCGATTGCGCTGTCGTTGTCGATATTGGCAGCGGCGAGCGCGAGGAACGCACCCGTATCGCCACCGACGAAACAGCCGATGTCTGCACTCGGGGTACAGGTCCCGGCTCCAATTGACGCCGCCGAAGCAGTAATGTTTGTGATTGCGAGGGCAGTAGAAGCGGAAAAACCCCTAAACGTGTCTGAAGCAATCCCCCGGGAACTCGAATTGGCTATTTCGGCCGCGCCGGTCCGGACAGTCCAGGTCGCCGCACCCCCTCCGTTGGCGATGGAATACCGATTGCCTCGCTCGGGGGCAAATCCGATGTCGAGTACAAATGAGGAGAATGTGTTTTTCTCAGCAAAATACGTTTTTTGGGCGACATAGAGCGCTTTGAGATTCGCCTTTGGTTCAGACTGCTTCGTTCGGGCCTGGAATTTGATGAAATTGGGAATCGCAATTGCGGAAAGAATACCGATAATTGCCACCACGATCATCAGTTCGATGAGCGTAAAACCCTTCTTCGAAGAGAATTGAACCATTCTAGTCTTGGGTGTGGTTGAGAAGGATTGTTTCCGCCAGATGAAGACATCTGCGGCGGACCATCGAAATTATTGAACGTCGTTGATGTTGTTTCAGGGAATGCCGGGACCGTTGTTCTGCGGCTCAGCTTCTGAGCTTGCAGTGTTGCTGCCAGCGATGAGGACCGACATGCTCGAGACGCACCAGGGTGTCGATCGCCGAGTCGTTATCGATGTGTTGGCCGCGGCGATACCGAAAAGGGCGCCCGTGTTTCCAGTAAGAGCGCATTCAATATTCGCAACAGAAGTGCACGTACCAGCGCCAACAGCGCTCGTTGCAAAAATCACGTTGGTAACGGCTAGAGTCGTAGTAGCAGTCAAGCCCTTGAGCGTGTCAGTCGCAAAGCCTTGGGACCCGAGCCGATGTGTGGAGAGGCATTCTAATACAGGGTCGCGGGAAGCAATCGCTTTTTCCTCCGAACCTTGCAACTGGTCCGAGAGCGATCGCCGGGGTGCGATGGAGCTTTTCTTCCAAGAATTAGACAAGCTTTGATGCGCCGCAACGATGCTCAACCAAACGGAAGACTGTTCGTCTCCCGTCTGGCTAGCCAATTGTTATCGTACGTCGTTGATGTTGTTTCCTGGAATGCCGGGACCGTTGTTCTGCGCCTCAGCTTCCGAGCTTGCAGTGTTGCTGCCAGCGATCATTACCGACATGCTCGAGACGCACCAAGTGTCGATCGCCGAGTCGTTATCGATGTTGGCCGCAGCGATACCGTAAAAGGCACCCGTGTTTCCAGGAACAGCACACCCAATATTCGCAACAGGGGTGCACGTACCAGCGCCAACAGCACTCGCTGTAAAAGTCATGTTGGTGATGGCCAGAGCCGTGGTTGCAGTGAAGCCCTTGTACGTATCAGTCGCAAAGCCCTGAGAGCCTGATCCGACAGCTTCCTGGCTCGTGCTGCGGTCTGCCCAGGTGGTCGAAGCACCGCCGTTGGCAATTGCGTACCGATTGCCGCGCTCAGGAATGAATCCGATATCGACCACGTTCGGAGAGAACGAGTCTTTTTCGGCGAAGTACGACTTCTGCGCCACGAAGAGCGCCTTTAGGTTTGCTTTCGGCTCAGACTGCTTCGAACGCGCTTGGAACTTGATAAAGTTTGGAATGGCGATGGCAGCCAAAATCCCGATGATCGCGACGACAATCATCAACTCGATGAGGGTAAAGCCTTTCTTGGTCTTCGGTTTTGTCATTTAAACTCCGGGTGGTGAGGTCAACTGGGCTCAGCCATGAGCAAGGCACGCGCCATTGCTGCCGCGGCGAAACCTAACCGAGTGGCGGCCATTTGAAAGTTTTTGGCAGCGAGAGGTGACCAAAAGCGTCACTTCGACTGACGAAGAGCGTTACCTTGACCCTCGAATGACCCAGAGCCCTGAACGCGCATCGCACGCTTAAATTGGCCGCCGCGCACATTGGCCAACACTGTGCGCCTGAGTTCCACCCTTCGGCCAAAGCAACAGGATTCAACTGATCTCATTCCGCTTCTTTCTGGGGGGGGGCCCAGGTTCTCTTCACCCACGGGTAGTTGACGTAACTCAATGAGGAGGGCACCCAGCCCAGCAATGGATACTGCCCGGGGAGGGGGGCCAGAGTGAAACCGCTTTCGATGCGGTTGGGTTCAATCAACCGCAGCATCGGGTCCAAAAAATCGGTACAAACCAGAGCCGTGTCGCCGCAACCCTTGGTTGCGGCAACAAGGACTTCGAGTCCTGACGCGGTGGAAGCTCTGATCGTAGACGGGCGCGGAGCGGGCCATATCGACGCCCCTTCAATCTTTGCGGGCCGAAGGTCGACCAGCATCAATGCCATCAAGAGCAACACACTCAGCGCGAGTGCTCGGGATGAACGCAGGTCCAACCCTTCCGTTGTGATTGCCAACATTAAAGCTGAAAACACCCAGATCAAAGAGCCCGCATAGTCGAGCGCCGGCGCAATAGCGAACCAGGCCAGGAGTCCGAAGGCGACCGGGATCACCACTGCCAGACGGAACAACGAAAAGCTCCCTTTCCGTCGCCGCGCGATGAGCACTCCCAGCGCCACCGTCGATATTGCCAACGGAAGAAGAACGGCCCGGTTCTGCAGCGCCATGGAATGCATCCAGCGCAGGGGCCATCCATCCGCCGGGCTATAAAGAGTCCCACGGCAGTAATCTGTGATGTAGCGCGTGATGGCCAGATGCACGACCTCGGGTACCCGCCAAACCACAGGAAAGCTCAGAAGAGGATAGGGATATGGGAAGTAGCCGCTTCGAACGGCGACCCCGGCCGCAAAGGGAACTGTGGTGATGATTCCAAAGGCCACTCCCCAACCCAGGACCCGTCCGCGCTGCGTGCCTCGGGCTGCGAAACCTGCGGCGAAAGCGAAGCTGGTCAACGCAACAATCGAAGATGAGAACTTGAAGACGGCGAGCACGCTCGCGAGGATCATGACGACCAACCACTGGCGTCCGGTCGATGCTTCAGGAGATTTGTTCTCAAAAGCAGTCAGCAGCTCAATG